>DATJXV010000102.1:0-29929 GCA_035499955.1 Casimicrobiaceae bacterium | reverse complement strand
TCGAGACCGCGTCGGCGGCCTGGCCCGACAGCGCGACGCCGCCGTTCTGCGGGACGACCATCGGCGCCGTCGAAACGCCCATCGTGTAGAGCTGCGAGCCGGACACCGACACCGCCGCCGGGATGAGCTGGCCCGAGTTCGTGGTCGCGAGCCTGTCCGCGAAGCGGCCGCCCCAGCCCGTACGCAAGGGCGCGCTCGGGATGAGGCCCGACCACTCGTCCTGCTGGTCGGCGTGCGAAAACAGGTTCGGCGGCTTCGGGTTGGCCGACGACTGGTAAGCGGCCTTGTTCGCCAGCGGGACGACGAGCGTGCCCAGGTTGGCGAGAACCGCCATCTTGCCCGCCGTGTACACCGGCGCCACCGACGACATGCTCGGATGGAACCCGTACGTGATGCCTTGCGCGGGGAACTGGATCAGCTGGTTCTGGGGGATCCCCACGTTCGAGGCCGCGGTACGCACCGTCGAGTACGCCCCGTAGTTGGTGTACGGGATGATCATGTTGTTCGAGTCGCTGCCCCCGAACAGGAACACGACCACGATCGCGCGGTAGGGGCTGACGGCCTGCGCTTCCGCGCTCTTCACGCCCCACGTGCAGAGGTTACCGGCGAGGGCACCCGCGGTAAGGGCGCCCGTGGAGCTGAGGAACTTCCGGCGAGTAGTGTTCATGATTAGCGCTGCACCTGGTAGTCGTAGGACGAAGCCATCAGGTAGACGGCCATTCGGGCTCGGTTGGTCCGCTCTGCCGCAGTGGGCGGGCTGCTTATCGTGATGGCGTTGACCGCCGTCACGATCGTGGGCTCGAGCGCCGCCGGGAACTGGCCGCCCGTCATCTGCTGGTTGAGCAGCGACACCATCGCGGCCGGATTGTCGGCGATCGCCTCGAACGGCGCGAGGAAGAGCTTCGTGCCGGTCGCGTTCGGAATCGTCGGGTCCGGGTTGTAGCCGCCGTACACCAGCGCGTAGATCAGGTTCGCGCGCCCCACCGCGGTGACCGTCGTGTGGATGCCGAATTCGGGTCCGGTGATCATGGTGTTCGGAATCACCGTGTCCGGCATGTAGTAGTTGAACACCGTCGGCGAGAAGTACGGGTTCTGGCTGAGATTGCTCGTTGCGCCCGCCAGGCGGTTGCCGTCGGTCAGACCGTTCAGCGCCCGGATGAGCGAGGTCACCGACAGCACCGGCTCGCGCAGCGAACCGAAGTCGGAGGCCGTCTTTGCCGGCCCGCGCGCTTCCGGATCGAGCAGGATCGCCTTGACCACCGCCGCCAGGTCGCCGCGCACGCCTTGGCCGTTGTCGTTGAACACGGCGGTGATGCGCGCGACGTAGGCCGGCGTCGGGTTGCCGGTCACGAGGTGCTGGATGAGCTGCTTGCCGATGTACACGCCCGTGTTCGGATGCATGAACACGTTGAGCACCGCGGCGTCGATGTCCTGCTTGCCGGTCTGGCCCGCCGGAAGCACCGTGCCGTTGAGAAGCGTCTTCTGGTTCGGATCGTGCCCGGCGTTGTTCGTCGTCGGATATGGGACCATCGGCGCCGCGTAGTAGTGCTGCTGCTTGCCGTTGGCCGAGGTTTGCGTCAGCGAATTCGCGAACGTGTAGCCGGTGAAGACCTTGGCGAATTCCTTGATCGTGCTCTGGTCGTAGGTCGGAATCGGGTTGCCCGACGCGTCCAGGATGGGCGTGCCGTCCGTGTTGAGCTCGACCAGGTTGATCGAGAACAGCTGCATGATCTCGCGGGCGTAGTTCTCGTTCGGCACGCGGGTGCTCGTGGTGGGCGGCGCCGGCGCACGGTCGTTGTTGACCATGGTGAGGTACTGGCCCATCGCAGGGTTGTACGTCACCTGGTTCAGCAAGGTCTGGTAGTTGCCGAACGCGTTGTTGAACATGATGTTCTGGTAGCGCGACATCACGTACGCGAACGTGAGATCGCCGCTGCCCTCGTTGCCCGAGGTCACCACGATCTGCGACAGGGCCCACGCCACGCGCTGGCGCAACTGGTCCGGCGCATACAGCGCGTTGGTGAAGAAGTCGCGCTGGATCCCCGCAAGCGTCAGCTGGTCTCGCGCGCAGATGGCCTGCGGCGAGTCGCCCGGATACGCCTGCCCGTTCGGCATGGTCGTCGTGCAGTTGGCCGACGTCGTGAGCTGGATCGTGTTGTACTTGGTGTCCGGATAGCCCGAGATCGGCTGCGACATCTGGTCCGTGATCCAGCCGGCGATGCCGAGCGAGTTGACGCGCGCCGCCTCGGCCTGCGAGAAGCCGAAGGTGGCTTGGTTGAGCAGCCGGACGACGTCGGGATCCGTCGTGACGACCGCCGGCGCGTTCTGCGCCACCGCCACCTGGTTGAGCGTGATTTGCGTCTGGCCGGCCGAGTCGGTCACCAAAGCGTAGAAGGTGTACTGGCCCGCGTTGGTCAGCGTGGCGGTCGTCGAGTAGGGCGAGGTGGTGTCGTCGACCAGCTTCGAGCCGTTCATGAAGAACGACACCTTGGCGACCGTGTTCGGCGCAACCGCCGAGGCGTTGGCCGACAGCGTCACCACGCCGCCCGGCGAGAACAGGGTGTTCGACAGCGTCAAGGTGATGCGCGGCAGCGTGGCCGCGGGGTTCGCCGTGGCGGTGACGGTGACGGCGGTCGAGGTCGCGGTGACGCCGTGCGAGTCGTAGGCCCTCGCGGTCACCGAGTACGTGCCGGTCGAGCTGGGCGTGAAATTGGCCGTGTACGGCGACGTCGTATCCGTGCTGATCAGCGTCGAGCCGTTGTAGAACTCGACCTTGGCGATGCTGTTGTTGGCGCCGGTCGCCGTTGCCGTCGCGCTGAGCGACGTCGCACTGCCCAGCACCACGGTCGTCGGATTGGCGGTCACCGAGACGGTCGGCGGAGAACCGCCGCCCCGGACGGGGTCGGACACCGAAATCTGGACGATGTTCGAGGTGGCGGACGCTCCCCCGTTGTCGGTCGCCACAGCGGTGAGGTTGTACGCCCCGGCAGCGGAAGGCTGGTAGTTGTAGGTGAAGGGGGGCGCAGTGACCGTCGCGACCGCGGCCCCGTTGCTCGTGAAAACGACTTTGGCGATCGTGCCGTCGGGGTCGGACGCGTTCGCCGTCAAGGTCGTCGTCTGTCCGGTTGTCAGGGTCGTGAGGGTCGCGGCCAACGACACCGTCGGCGGGAGGTTTCCTCCGACCGTGACGGCCAGATTGAGCGCGTTCGAGACCGTCTGGGCGAGCTGGTTGTCGACCGCGATGGCCGTAATCACGTGCATCCCAGGCGTCGCCGGCGTGTAGGCGTAGGTGTAGGGCGCGCTCGACACCTGGGCTATCACGGTCGCGCCGTCGAAGAACGTCACCCGGACGATCGAGCCGTCTCGGTCCGCGGCGTCGGCCTTGAGCGTGGTGCTGGTGCCGAGCGTGATCGACATGGCCGACGCGGAGAGCGATACCGTCGGCGGGTTGTTTGCATGACTGGTGCCCGCGATGGCCATGGCTGCGACCGCCAATGCCGCCAATGTGCCGAACCACCATGAACCGAACCGTGGTGCCCCTTGCTTCGCCATCCTGGTTTCGCCCCGCATCACCGGCCTCCGGACCTTGGTCGATGTTTCGTGATTGGGGGGCTCCGCCGCCGCTGCATTCCAGCCGCCCGTTGCATGCCGGTCGGACGGACGCTCCCCTCGTGCGGCGGATTATTGCCGAGCAAAACTTTATTTACAAGGGCTTGTCTGCCTGAGACGACAAACGGTCATATCACGCCTTTTTTTATGCAGATGGTATGTGAAGATAATACATTAAACTGTTGAATCAAATGCAATAAAATTTGCCAACGTCATATGACAATAATCTCGGTGTCCCATCTTCATGACATTTGGATTGCACGCGGGCCGTCCAAAAGCGGGCGGGTTGTGCCCGCATTGCCTATCCGCGCTGGACTGATTCCACCGCAGGCGGCCAATGCCCGCACTTACCCAAATCTTATGACGTCGGAATAGCGGCGGCAAGCACCCGGCGCAAGGTGGCGCGGGACCCGCCGGCAGCGGGCTACAAAAAAACTGCCGCCTCGCGGGCGGCAGTCGTCCAAACGGCAGCTTAGCTACGGCGTCAGTTCGCTGTAGTGCCCTGCTGCATGCGGGACTGGATGCGCTCCCTCATCTTCTCTCGAAACGCGTCCATGCGCGCCACCCGCGCCTGGATCGCGGCCTTCACCACGGCCTTTTGATCGGGGGTGAAGGTGGCGTAGAGGCTGAGCCACTGGTCGCGCACTTGCTTGCGCACAGTCTGGCCGTTCGCCTGTGCGGCGTCTGCCGCGGCGGCAACGGCTGCGAGATCGGGTTCCGCCTTCGCAAGCTCGGCCGTGAGCGTGTTGTGGACCTGATCCATGCTCGTGCGGAACGTCTGGCGGGCGGCCTTGCTCGACGCCACGGCGCTGTCCCACATGCCTTGCTGCGAGGTGTTGAGGTTGAGCTGCGCCTTGAGCGGCGCTAGCACATGCTCGATCTCGATGCCGCCGTGGCCGGGGGCCGGACCGTGCGGCGGCATGCCGGCGGGCTGCGCCATCGCGGCGTGCGATCCAAGGGCGAGGAGCGCCGTGGCGATAACGCCGCTCCAGCGTGCGTTGCGGGATTTCATATGCAAGTCCTTTCGTCTGCCTTCCAAAGTGAAGTGTCGCCCGCGGCGCGGATCGGCTCGCCGGGACTCGAATGTTCGAATGGAATTGTTATCCATCGTTCCACCGGCACCTTACCGCGTTTGCAACGGGACGTTGCCCGTCGCGGCGCCCGTTACAATCGTTTACAGTTGTCGGCGCGAAGGCCGGCGCCGACGCGCTCTAATCGTCAACATGACTGCACGCACCGGTCCCAGCAAGATTCTCGTCGTCGACGACGATGCGCGCCTGCGCGATCTGCTGACGCGCTACCTGGGCGAGCAGGGATTCCAGGTCGCCGCGCTGGCGGATGCGCGCGACCTCGACCGCAAGCTGCAGCGCGATCCGCCGCATCTGGTCGTGCTCGACCTCATGCTGCCTGGCGAGGACGGCCTGTCGGTCTGCCGCAGGCTTCGCGGCGCGGGCGAGACCGTGCCCATCATCATGCTGACCGCCAAAGGCGAGGACGTCGATCGCATCGTCGGCCTCGAGATGGGCGCCGACGACTATCTCGGCAAGCCGTTCAACCCGCGCGAGCTCGTGGCGCGCATCCACGCGGTGCTTCGCCGCCACGGCCAGCACGTGATCCCGGGTGCACCGGCGGAGGAAGGCTCGATCTCCTTCGGCCGCCACACGCTCGACCTCGCCGCGCGCACGCTGTCGTTCGAGGGCAGAAACCAGCCGCTCACGAGCGGCGAGTTCTCGCTGCTGCGCGTCTTCGCTCAGCACCCCCGGCAACCGCTCGCGCGGGAGAAGCTCATGATGCTGGCGCGCGGCCGCGACCACGAAGTGTTCGATCGCGCGATCGACGTGCAAGTGTCGCGGCTGCGCAAGCTCGTGGAGGCCGATCCTTCGAACCCCCGGTATATCCAGACGGTGTGGGGCTTCGGTTACGTCTACGTGCCGGATTCCGCCCCGGCCGACCAGCCCGCCGAAGCCGCGCCGCCCGGTGGCGCGGCGTGACGCTTCTTCCGCGCTCGCTGTTCGGGCGCCTCACCCTCCTGCTGCTCGCGGTCGTCGCGCTCGCGGTGCTCGCGAGCGTGGTGCTGTTCCGCGTGGAGCGGGCAAATCTCCTCAACCGCCAGATCTCCGAAACGAAGCTCGTCCAGCTGCAGGCGATCCGCGCCGCGCTCGCGGGCGCCGACGACCCCGAACGCAGCGAGACGCTCGAAGAGCTGTCGCGCGAGTACGACGTCGGGATCTATCCGGAGCAGGACCGCCCCGTGCGCGGGCAGCCGCCCGCCGGGCCGCTCATGCAGGAGCTCGCGGAGCGATTGCGCGAGCGCCTCGGACCGGAGACGGACATCCGCTTCGCGCCGCGGCTTTCGATGCTGTTCGTGCGCGTGGTGGCAGGCGACACGCCCTATTGGCTCGGCGTTCCCGTGCCGCAGCGGCCGCCGGCGGAAGACGCGTCGACGCGCGCGCTCGTGTGGACGCTTGCCGTGGTCGCACTCCTGCTCGCCGCCGCGTTCCTCTTCGCACGCTACCTCGCGCGACCGCTGCGCGAGCTGACCGCCGCCGCGGCCCGCGTCGGACGCGGCGAGCCCGCGCCGCCGCTTCCCGAGACGGGCCCGTCGGAGATCGCGGCGGTCAACCGGCAGTTCAACGCGATGGCGGCGGGCCTGCGCCGCACGGAGCAGGACCGGGCGCTGCTGCTCGCCGGCGTTTCGCACGACCTGCGCACGCCGCTCGCGCGCCTGCGCCTGGGTGTAGAGATGAACGCGCCCGATGACCCCATGCGCGCCGGCATGGTTGCCGACATCGAGGAAATGGACCGCATCATCGGCCAGTTCCTCGATTTCGCGCGCAGCGAGGACGGGGGCGCGCTCGAACGGGCCGACCTCGATGCGATCGTGGCGGCTTCCATCGAGCGTTATCGCAACGCCGGCAAGCCCGTCGCGTTCGCGCCTGGGCGCGTGCCGCCGCTTCCGCTCAAGACCACGGCGATCTCGCGCGTCATCGCCAACCTCGTCGACAACGCGCTCGCCTACGGCGCGCCGCCGGTCGAAGTCGCGACGTCGCTGGTCGATCGGCAGGTCCGCATCGAGGTGAGCGATCGCGGGCCGGGCATCGCCGCCGAGGATGTCGAGCGGCTGAAGCAGCCCTTCACCCGCGCCACCGAGGCGCGGGCGCGCGCCGACGGCGCGGCCGGCGCGGGACTCGGCCTCGCGATCGTCGAGCGCATCGCGCGGGCGCACGGCGGGAAGTTCGAGCTGCTGCCGCGCGAAGGCGGCGGCACCCTCGCACGCGTCACGATCCCGTGTTGAGTCCGCCCGCTATTGCTGCGGGTTGACGCGCGATTCGAGCAGCACGACTGCCTGCGCGGCGATGCCCTCCTCGCGTCCCACGAATCCCAGCCGCTCCGTGGTCGTCGCCTTGATCGACACCTGCGTGACATCGCAGGCGAGGTCCGCCGCGATCGCCGTGCGCATCGCGGGAATGAACGGCGCGAGCATGGGGACCTGCGCCATGATGGTCGCGTCGACGTTGCCGACTGCGTAGCCGTTTCCCGCGATGCGCGCCATCACGTCGCGAAGCAGCGCGCGGCTGTCGGCGTTCTTGTAGCGAGGATCGCTGTTCGGGAAGTGCCAGCCGATATCGCCCATCGCGAGCGCCCCCAGGATCGCGTCCATGATGGCGTGGATCAGGACGTCGGCGTCGGAATGGCCCGCGAGCCCGCGCGACTGCGGAATCGTGACTCCGCCGATGACGAGGGGCCGGTCGTCCGCGAACGCATGGACGTCGAAGCCGGTGCCGATGCGCATGCTCATGCTCACTCTCCCTGCCCGGCGAGGATCGCCGCGGCGAGCGCCAAGTCGTCGGCGAACGTGATCTTGATGTTGGCGGGGCTGCCGACGACGAGCCGCGGCGCGAGGCCGAGTGCCTCCACCGCCTGCGCCTCGTCGGTGCATTGCGCCGCCTCCGGCGCCCCGCAGGCGCGGCGCAGTACGCCGAAGCGGAACATCTGCGGCGTCTGCGCCTGCCACAATCCGGCGCGCGGCACCGTCGCCTGCACTCGCGGCGCGTCGGCGTACTCGTCGCCGCGCTTGAGCGTGTCGGCCACGGGCATCGCGAGCAGGCCGCCCACGTCGTCGCGCGCAAGCTGCGCGCCGAGGCGCGCCAGCGCGTCGCGCGGAACGCACGGGCGCGCGGCGTCGTGCACGAGGATCCAGTCGCCGTCGTCGACGCGATGCGCGATCGCGTCCAGCGCGCGCGAAACCGTCTGCGCGCGCGTCGGCCCGCCGCAGCGAAGGATCTCCACGCCGGCCGGCATCTGCGGCACGCGTTCGATTTCGCGGTCGTCGGAGGCCACGGCGACGAACGTCGCGAAAGGCGCGAGGCCGCTACGCAGGCGCAGGAGCGTGCGCACGAGCACCGGAACGCCGCCGAGCAGCGCGTACTGCTTCGCGACACTGCCGCCGAAGCGCGTTCCGCCGCCGGCGGCGGGGACGAGGGCGACGATTCGATCCATCTATATCAATAGCGCCAGGCGCTCCTCGCCGAGCGGGGCGTAGCCCAGCCGCTCGTAGAAGCGCCAAGCGCCGGCGTTGTCGCGATGGCATCCGCAGTCGACCCGGGAGATTCCTTCGCGTTCGAGCGCCACGCGCAGGGCCGCGAGCATGCGGCTGCCCACGCCGCGGCCCCGCCACGCAGGATCCACGGTCACGTCGTCGAGCTTCGCCACGAGCGTGCCGCGCGACGTCGAGATGGCGCGGCAGACCACGCAAGCACCGACCGCGCGTTCGCGCCCGCCCGTCGTCGCGTAGGCCAGCCACACGAATCCGATCTCGGGCCGCGCGAGGAAGAGCTCGATCGCCCGGTCGAGCGCCGCCGAGCCGCCGTCGCCGTAAGCGGACGACGACGCGAGGTAGTGCTCGTCGCCGCCCAGGAACGACGCGAGCAGCGCGCGGGCGTCCGCGGCGCTGCGCGCCGACATGCGCTCGCAGCGGATCGTAGCGCCGCTCACGGCCCGGTCACGAGCAGCGGGAGCAGCGCCTCCCGGATGCGCGCCGGGATCTGCGCCGGCGTCTCCGTTTCGCGGTTGACCCACACATGCACGAAGCGGCCGGTCGCCGCCGGCGTGTGGTCGCCCTGGCGGAACAGCGCAATCTCGTACACCACCGAGCTGCGGCCGAGCTTGACGATCCGGAGCGCGGCGTCCACGGACTCCGGGAACGAGATCGGGCGGTGATACGTGCAGATCGTCTCGACCACGTAGCCCACGATCGCGTCGGAGAAGATGTCGAGCCCGCCCGCGCTGATGAGGTGCTCGTTGACGATGGTGTCGAAGTACGAGTAGTAGGTCACGTTGTTGACGTGGCCGTACATGTCGTTGTCCATCCATCGCGTCGCGATGGTGAGGAAGTGACGGTAGTCGGCGCGCGTGTGCTCGCGGGGATTGCGCATGGTCGTCGTAGGAGCGCTCATGCCGGCCGCGGCGCGGCGAACATGCGCGTGTCGAGGAGCTCGATCCAGTGCCGCACGGGCGTCTGCGTCCCCGATTCGAGGTGGGTGAGGCAGCCGATGTTGGCGGTGACGATGACGTCGGGCCGCGACGCCTCGAGCGCGCGCAGCTTGTTGGCCTTGAGCTGCCCGGCCAGCAGCGGCTGCAGCACGGAATACGTGCCGGCCGAGCCGCAGCACACGTGTGTCTCGCCGACCGGCAGCAGCGAATGGCCGATCGCGAGCAGCATCTCCTCCACCTGGCCGCGGATGCGCAAGCCGTGCTGCAGGCTGCAGGGCGAGTGAAACGCGATGCGTTGCGGCCCCTGGTCCATGGCGATCATCGGCGCGATCTTCTTCCACTCCGGCATGACGATCTCGATGGGATCGCGCGCGAGCTCGGAGATCTTCTTCGCCTTCGCGGCGTAGGCCGCGTCGTGGGCGAGGAAGTGCCCGTAATCCCTGACCATCACGCCGCATCCGCTCGCCGTGACTACGATCGCCTCGACACCGCGGTGTACGAGCGGCCACCAGGCGTCGATGTTGCGGCGGACGATCGCGCGCGCCTCGTCGTCGGCAACGAGGTGGTGGGGCATGGCGCCGCAGCAGCCGCCGGCCGGGACGCGCAGCGGGGTGATGCCGATGCGGTCGAGCACGCGCGCGCACGCCGCATCGATGTTCGGCTTGAGCGCAGGCTGCACGCAGCCTTCCATCACCAGGATCTTGCGCGCGTGCCTGGGCGCCGGCCATTCGCCCGCCGAGTCGGACCCTGGAATGTGATCGCCGAGCTCGCGGGGCAGCAGCCCTTTCACGAGGCGCCCCATTGTGAGCGCGCTGCCGAAGAGCTTGCGCGACAGCAGCGCGCGCCGCAGCATCCAGCGCTGCGCCGCGGCCGCGGGCGAGCGGCCCACCTTGTCCTCGACCAAGCGCCGCCCGATGTCCACCAGGCGGCCGTACTGCACGCCCGAAGGGCATGTCGTCTCGCAGTTGCGGCAGGTGAGGCAGCGATCGAGGTGGAGCTGCGTCTTCTCGGTGACGGGCTCGCCTTCGAGCACCTGCTTGATGAGGTAGATGCGCCCGCGTGGGCCGTCGAGCTCGTCGCCCAGGAGCTGGTACGTGGGGCAGGTCGCCGTGCAGAACCCGCAATGCACGCACGAACGCAGGATCGCCTCCGCTTCGCGGCCGTCGTGCGTGTCGCGGTACTCGGGCGCGAGGTTCGTCTGCATCAAAAATCCGGCGCCAGGCGGCCGCGGTTGAACACGCCCTTGGGATCGAACACGGCCTTCAACTTGCGGTGGAGCGCGGTCATCGTCTCGTCGAGCGGCTGGAACACGTTCGCGGCCTTGGCTGTCTCCGGACTGCGAAACTGCGTTGCGTGGCCGCCTTGCGCCACGGCCCACGCGCGAAGCTTCGCGGACTCCACCCGCTCGCCGGCGGCGAGCCAACGCAGCGCGCCGCCCCATTCGATGAGCTGGTCGCCGCCCAAGTCGCTGTAGGGCGCGGTCGATTTCACCGAAAGCCGCCACAGCGGCTTGCCGGCCTTGGCGGCAGCCGTGAAGAACCGGTGCGACTGATCGCGCACACTCGCCCAAAGCGCGTCGCCGTCGGCCACAGGCTCGCCGCCGAGCTTCAGCGCCGCGGCCTGCACCGCCGGCAGCGCGCCGGAGAGGCGAACCGCGAGGCGGCCGTCGTGGAAGCACGTCGCCGACAGCGGCAGCGGCTGCCCGCTCCATTCGTTGCCGCGGCGGATCGCCTCGTCGGCGGAGCACTCGAAAGCCACCGTGGTCTCGTCCCGCGGCAGCGGCAGGCACTTCAACGACACTTCGGTGATCACGCCGAGCGTGCCGAGCGCGCCGGTCATCAGACGCGACACGTCGAAGCCGGCCACGTTCTTCATGACGCGACCGCCGAAGCTCAGATGCTCGCCCGCGCCGTCCAGCACCTTCACGCCGAGCACGAGGTCGCGCACGGCGCCGGCGTACGGGCGGCGCGGTCCGGACAGGCCGGAGGCGACGGCGCCGCCGAGAGTACCACCGGGCGCGTAGTGTGGCGGCTCGAACGCGAGCATCTGGCCGCGAGCGCGCATCGCACTTTCGACCGCCGCGAGCGAGGTGCCCGCCCGCGCCGTGATCACGAGCTCGGTGGGCTCGTAATCGATAATGCCGGCGTAGACCTGCGTGTCGAGCACGTCACCCGTAAGCGGGCCGCCGTAAAAATCCTTCGTGCCGCCGCCGCGGATGCGCAGCGCCGCGCCCGCCGCGGCCGCGACTCGAATGCGGGCGGCGAGCGCGTCGAGCGCAGGGTCCAATTAGCGCTTCCCCGAGAGCTTGTCGCGGTACAAGACGCGCGGTTCGTCCGCTTCGATGATTTCCTTCTCCGCGAGCGCCGCAGCCTCCCATTCGCGCACGAACGGCTGCGCGAGAAGCGCGGCCAAGTACTCTCTGGCCGCCCCCCGCGGCGAAACGGCGTACGTCTGGAAGCGGAACGCAACGGGTGCGTAGAAGACGTCCGCGAGCGAGAACCCGCCCGTGAGATACGGGCCGCCCTTGCCGAAACGGCGGCGGCTCTCGCTCCAGACCTCCTCGACGCGCGCGATGTTCGCCGCCAGCGCATCGGACCACGGACGCACGTCGAGGCGCTCGCGAATGCACATCGCCATGTCGTCGCGCAGCGTCGCGAAGCCGGAATGCATTTCGCAGGCGATCGAGCGCGCCCACGCCCGCGCCACGGGATCGTCGGGCCACATGCCGCGATGGCGCTCCGCCAGGTACTCGGCAATCGCGAGCGAGTCCCACACCGCGACGTCGCCGTCGTGCAGCGCCGGAACCAGCGCGGTCGGCGAGAACGCGCGGTTGGCGGGGTTGTATTTGCTGGTGAGCTGGATCTTCACCTCTGAAAACGGCGCGCCCGAGAGCTTGGCCGCGAGCCAGCCGCGCAGCGACCAGGACGAATAGTTCTTGTTGCCGATATAGAGCGTGTACGCCATAGCCGACTTACTGGGGAATGGTCTTGCCGGGGTTCATGATGTCGAGCGGGTCGAACGCGCGCTTGATCACCTTCATGAGCTCGACCGCCTCGCCGTGCTCGGCCACCAGCGCGTCGAGCTTGTGCATCCCGATGCCATGCTCGCCCGTGCAGGTGCCGCCCATCGCGATGGCGCGCATCGCCACGCGGCGCGCGATGTCGTCGGCCTTCGCTTTCTCGGCGGCGCTGTTCGGATCGAAGAGGACCAGCACGTGAAAGTTGCCGTCGCCGACGTGGCCCACGATGGGCGCGATCACGCCTTCGCGGTCGAGCTCCTCGCGAGTCTCGAGCAGGCAGTCGGCGAGGCGCGAGATAGGCACGCACGCGTCGGTGGAGTAGGCCTGCCTGCCCGGCGAGAGGGCGAGTGCGGCGTAGTACGCGTTGTGGCGCGCCTTCCACAGGCGCGAGCGGTCTTCCGCTTGCGTCGCCCATTGGAAGGCGCTGCCGCCGTGCTCGTCCGCGATCGATTGCATGAGCTCGGCCTGCTCGCGCACGCCGTTCTGCGTGCCGTGGAATTCGAAGAGCAGCGTGGGGAGCGCCCGGTAGCCCGTCAGCTTCGAGTACTCGATGCAAGCCCGCATCTGCAGCGCGTCGAGGATCTCGATCCTCGCCACCGGAATGCCCATCTGCATGGCCGTGATGACGGTGCGAACGGCCGCCTTGAGGTCGGGGAACTGGCACACCGCGGCGGAGATGGCCTCGGGGATGCCGTAGAGCCGGAGCTGGATCTCGGTGATCACGCCGAGGGTGCCTTCGGAGCCGACGAAAAGATGCGTCAGGTCGTAGCCCGCCGACGACTTGCGCGCACGTCCTCCCGTGCGGACGATGCGTCCGTCGGACGTGACGACCGTGAGGCCGAGCACGTTCTCGCGCATCGTGCCGTAGCGCACGGCGTTGGTTCCCGAAGCGCGCGTCGAGGTCATGCCCCCGAGGGTCGCGTTGGCGCCCGGGTCGATGGGGAAGAAGAGGCCGGTGCCCTTGAGCTCGGCGTTGAGCTGCTCGCGCGTCACACCCGCCTGCACGCGGCAGTCGAGGTCGTCGACATTGACCGCGAGCACACGGTTCATCTCGGACAGGTCGACGCATACACCACCGTAAAGCGCGGCCACGTGGCCCTCGAGCGAAGTGCCGACGCCGAAAGCGATGACCGGCACGCGTGCCGCATGGCAAAGCCGCACGATTCCCGCGACCTCCTCGTTCGTATGCGGATACACGACGACGTCGGGGAGCGTTGCCTCGATGAGCGCCTCGCCGTGGCCGTGCTGCTCGCGCACGGCCTGCGCCGTCTTCGCGCGTTCACCGAAGTCACGCACGAGAGCGTCTACGACGGAGGCGGTCTCGGCGGCGGAAAGGCGCTGGCGGTCGCGTGCGTTCATGTCTTTCCCGATCAGAATCTCGGCAGGTCCGGATGCGGCACCTCGCCGCGGTGCACATGCATGCGCCCCATCTCGGCGCAGCGGTGGAGCGTCGGCACCGCCTTGCCCGGGTTGAGCAGATGGTAGGCGTCGAACGCTTCCTTGACACCGTGGAAGCGCGCGAGCTCGGCGGGCTCGAACTGCATGCACATGGAATTGAGCTTCTCGACGCCGACGCCGTGCTCGCCCGTCACGGTGCCGCCGACCTCGATGCACAGCTCGAGGATGCGGTCGCCGAACGCGACCGTCTTGGCGATCTCGCCCTCCTTGTTCGCGTCGAACAGGATGAGCGGATGCAGGTTGCCGTCGCCGGCGTGGAACACGTTCGCGCACGGGAGCCCGAACTCGTTCGACCACTGCGCTATGGCGCGCAGCACCTTGGGCATCGCCTTGCGCGGGATGGTGCCGTCCATGCAGTAGTAGTCCGGCGAGATGCGTCCCATGGCCGGGAAAGCCGCCTTGCGGCCGGACCAGAACAGCAGACGCTGCGCCTCGTCGCGCGACACGCGGATCTCGGTGGCGCCCGAGTCCGTGAGCAGGCGCTTGATCTCCGCCATCTCGGCCGCGACCTCTTCGCTCGTGCCGTCGGATTCGACCAGCAGCACCGCCGCGGCGTCGAGCGGATAGTTGGCGTGCACGAACTGCTCGACCGCGCGGGTCGCGGGCTGATCCATCATCTCGAGTCCCGCGGGCACGATGCCGGCCCCGATGATCGCGCCCACCGCGGCGCCGGCCTTCTCGACGTCGTCGAACGCGGCGAGCGCGACCTGCGCCGCCTGCGGCCTTGGCAGCAGCTTGACGGTGATCTCCGTGGTGACCGCGAGCAGGCCCTCGCTGCCGTTGACCAGCGCGAGCAGGTCGTAGCCCGCGCTGTCGAGCGACTCGCCGCCGAGCTCGACGATCTCCCCGGTGATGAGCACACCGCGCACACGGCGCACGTTGTGCACGGTGAGGCCGTACTTCAGGCAATGCACGCCGCCCGCGTTCTCCGCGACGTTGCCGCCGATCGAGCAGGCGATCTGCGACGAAGGATCCGGCGCGTAGTACAAGCCGTGCGCGGCGGCGGCCTCGGAGATCGCGAGATTGCGCACGCCCGGCTGCACGACCGCGGTGCGCGCGATGGGGTCGATCGAGAGGATGCGCTTGAACTTGGCGAGCGAGAGCACGACGCCGGCAGGATCGGGCAGTGCGCCGCCGGACAGGCTCGTGCCGGCGCCGCGCGCCACGACGGGCACGCGCGCCGCGTAGCACGATTTGAGGATCGCCACGACCTGCGCTTCGGTCTCGGGCAGCACGACGGCGGCGGGCCGCGCGCGAAACAGCGTGAGGCCGTCGCATTCATACGGCTTCGTTTCTTCCGGTGTGACGAGCAGCGCAGACGGCGGCAGGATCGCCGCCAGTTCCGCTAGGACAGTGCTGTCGAGCATGGACGAAGGTCTTCGCGATTCGGCGAACGTGGGCGGCATTCCCGTTCGTGGCCCGAATTGGAACGATTATTTCACAAAGCCGGGATTGCCACTCAACCGGGCGGACCCTTGAGCTCCACCACGTTCCCGTCGGGATCGCTGATATAGATGGACGGGCCGACGCCTTCGGCGCCCGAGCGCGCCTCGGTAGGGCCGGCGGCCACCCCGTGCCGGGCCAAGTGCGCCCGGACGGCGATTTCGTCGAACGGGTCGACCCGCACGCAGAAGTGGTCGACGTTGCGCCCGCCCTTTCCGGGCGGATCGCCGCCTGCCGCGCCGAGCTTCCCGTCCACGGGAACGAGGTCGATGAGCCCCCGTCCCGCACGCAGCTGCCACAGGCCGACGCCCGGCTGCTGCTTCTCGACGGGACACCCGAGCACGTCGCGATAGAACGCGATCGAGCGCGCGAGGTCGCGCACGCGCAGCACCACGTGGTCGATCTCGCGGACGCGGATCAAACGCAGCGCCCGCCGTCGACCTCGAGGCAGGCCCCCGTGATGAACGACGCTTCGTCGGACGCGAAGAACACGGCCGCGGTCGCGACGTCGGCCGGCTGCGACAAGCGGCCGAGCGGAATCGACGCCACGAACTGCGCGCGCCGCTCCGGCGTGTCCTCGCCCATGAACTGCGCGAGCATCGCGGTCTCGCCGGCAACGGGGTTGACGACGTTGACGCGGATGTTGTCCTTCGCGAGCTCGGCGGCCATCGAGCGCGACGTGACGATCGCCGCGCCCTTGCTGCCGTTGTACCAGGTCAGGCCCGGCCGCGGCCGCACGCCTGCCGTGGAGGCGATGGTGATGAAAACGCCGCTGCGCTTCGCGCGCATGTGCGGCACCGCGTGCTTCGCGGTCAGGAACAGGCTCTTCACGTTGACCCGGTAGATGCGGTCGAACTCCGCCTCGGTCACGTCGAGCATCGGCTGGTTGCGGTGCGTGGTGCCCGCGTTGTTGACGATCACCTCGAGCCCGCCGAACGTCGACAGCGCGAAGTCGACGAGGCGCTTCACGTCGGCGTCGCGCGAGACGTCGCCCTGCAAAAAGCGCGCGTCGCCGCCCGCATCGACGATGTCGCGCGCCGTGCGCTCGCCGTTCTCGGCATCCAGGTCGTTGACGACGATGCGCGCGCCTTCGGCCGCGAAGCGTTGGGCTATACCCCGGCCGAATCCGGACCCTGCTCCGGTGACAATGGCTATCTTGTTGGCGAGCCGCATTGCGTCACCCATGCCTCAGCACGACCGTCTTCAGCGTCGTGAACCCGTACAGCGCCTCGAAGCCCTTCTCGCGGCCGTAGCCGGAATGCTTCACGCCCCCGAACGGAAGCTCGACGCCGCCGCCCGCGCCGTAATTATTGACGAAGACCTGGCCGCTTTCGACGGCACGCGCCATGCGCAGCTGCCGCCCGCCGTCGCGCGTCCACACGCCGGCGACGAGGCCGTAATCGGTGCCGTTGGCGAGGCGCACCGCGTGCGCTTCGTCGGCGAACGGCATCGCCGACAGCACGGGGCCGAACACTTCGTCGCGCGCGAGGCGATGCTCGGACGACACGTCGCGCAGGAGCGTGGGCGCGACGTAGTAACCGCCCGCCGGCGCATCCTCCGCGATGGAGCCCTGCGCCACGACGGCGACGCCGTCGCGCTTCGCCGTGGCGAGGAAATCATTCACGCGTGCAAGCTGCGAGGCGCGGATGAGCGGCCCGCAATCGAGATCGGCCAGCGCGGGCCCGGCCTCCAGCGCGGCGAAGCGCTCGCCCAGCCGCAACAGCATTTCTTCGTAGAGCGACGCCTCCACGAGGAGCCTGCTGCCCGCCGAGCACGTCTGGCCCGCGTTCTGCACGATGGCGTTGACGAGCGCGGGCAGCGCGGCGTCGAGATCGGCGTCCGCGAACACGATCTGCGGGGACTTGCCGCCGAGCTCGAGCGTCACGGGGCAATGCCGTTGCGCTGCGAGCGCCGCCACCTGCGCGCCGGTGGACGGCGATCCTGTGAAAGACAGATGCGCGATGCCCGGATGCTCGGCGAGTGCCGTGCCCGCTTCGCGTCCGAGGCCCGTGACGATGTTGAGCGCCCCTTCCGCGAGGCCTGCGCTTGCGGCGACTTCGGCAAGGCGCAGCAGCGACAGGCACGCGTCCTCGGCGGGCTTCACGACGCATGCGTTGCCCGCGGCGAGCGCCCCGCCCACGGAGCGCCCGAAGATCTGCAGCGGGTAGTTCCACGGAATGATGTGGCCGGTGACGCCGTGCGGCTCGCGCCACGTGAGCACCGTGAAGCCCTCGGGATAGGGGATCGTCTCCCCGTGCAGCTTGTCGCATGCACCCGCGTAGTACTCGAAGTAGCGTGCGCACGCCGCGACGTCCGCGCGCGCCTGCTTGACGGGCTTGCCGCAATCGCGCGCCTCGATGAGCGCGAGCTCTTCGCCGTGCGCGAGGATCGCGTGCGAAATCGCGGTCATGACGCGGCCGCGCTCGGCCGGCGACAGGCGTCCCCAGGCACCTTCTCGGGCCGCGTGCGCGCATCGCACGGCCGCGTCGACGTCGGCCGCCGTGCCGCGCGCGATGGCGGCGAACGGCGCGCCGTCGGACGGGTCGATCATCGGCAGCTCCCCGCCCCCGGCGGGCCCGCGCCATCGGCAGCCGATGAAATGCGAGGCCGGCGTCCTGATGAGTGCCCCCACGCTCGGTGCCCCCCGAGGGGGCGGATCAGTCCCTTGGGGCGGCCCTGCGGGACTGATCGTCGCCGGCCACGACGTGTGCGGCGCGTTCACGTCTTCGGCCGTGTGCCTGCCGCGCCCATGGCTTCCTTGCCCGGCAGGAACTTCCAGGCGAGCGTCTGCTCGTCCACGCGCGGCGCGTAGACGATGCCGTCGCGCGTGGCCCAGATGCTCACCTGGAAATGCAGCGGGATGATCCCGGTGTCGCCGATGGCGAGCTCGGCCGCGCGCTGCAGGTAGGCCTCGCGCTTGATGTCGTCCACCGTCATCATCGCGTCCTCGGTCAGGTTATCGACCTTGGGATTGGAATAGCGCCCGCGGTTGGCGGTGCCGAAGCCCTTGTCCTTGTTGTACGTCATGACCAGCGCCTTGAGCGACGACGAGGACTCGCCCGTCCCCGTGCTCCACCCGACCAGCATGACGCTGAACTTGAGCTCCGTCGCCTGCGGGAAGAACGTCGCCGACGGCATCGCCACCACCTCCGTCGGAATGCCCGCGCGCGTCCACATCTGCGCGATCGCCTGCGCGATCCTGGCGTCGTTCACGTAGCGGTTGTTGGTGGCGTGGAGCGTCACCTTGAAGCCGTCGGGGTAGCCTGCCTCGGCCAGGAGCTTCTTCGCCCCCTCGGGGTCGTAGGGCTCGGGCTTCAAGTTCTTGGTCGCGCCGAACAGGAAGTCGGGCACGAGCTGGCCGGCGGGAATCGCCTCGCCCTCCATCACGCGATCGACGATCGCCGCGCGGTTGATCATCTTCGACAGCGCCTTGCGCACGCGCGGGTCCTTGAGCGGATTTCGGTCGAGCGGCTTGCCGTCCTTGGCGGTTACAGTCGGCGTCACGTTGCGGTCGCTGTCCATGTGCACGTACATGAGTCGGTCCGACGTCTGGCGGAAGACGGCGAGCTTCTTGTCCGACTTGAGCTTCGCGACGTCGGACGTCGGCACGTTCTCGATCACCTGCACGTCGCCCGCGAGCAGCGCCGCCACACGGGCCGCATCCTGCGTGATGATGCGCAGCGTGACCTTGTCCCACGGCGTCTTGCCGCCCCAGTAGGCGTCGTTGCGCGCGAGCTCGATGCGGTCGCCCTTGGTGAACTTCACGAGCTTGTAGGGGCCGGTGCCGACGGCCGCCTTGCCGGAATTGAAGTCCTCGGTGCTCGCGTTCGCGTACTGCTTGCTCACGATCGCCACCTGGGACATGTCGGAGGGCATCAGCGGATACGGCTGCGCGGTCTTGAAGCGGATCGTGTACGGATCGACCACCTCGATCTTCTGGATCTGCTTCGTGTACGCCGTGAACGGCGACGGGCTGTTGGGCACTTTCGGCACGCGCTCGATGGAGGCGACGACGTCGGCCGCGGTGAAGTCGCTGCCGTCGTGGAACTTGACACCCTTGCGCAGCCTGAACTCCCACGTCAGGGGATCGACGGTCTTCCATTCCGTGGCGAGGCCCGGGATCATCTGCGACTTCTCGTTGCGCTCGACGAGGTAGCCGTAAAGATGCGCCGCGACGGCGTTGTTGGGCGTGAGGTTGTGATAGTGCGGATCGACCGCGGTCACGTCGGTGCCGAGCGCGATCGTGAGGTTCGACGCGAGCGCGGACGCCGTGAGCGACACGGCCGCGAGCGCCGCGAGCAGCGAGCGTAGGAAACGCATGGGGATTCTCCGGTTCGGTGCGTCGAAAGCCTTAAGGCCGTGATAAGCGACGGATGCGAGGATAGCGCATCGGGTTTGCATTTGTAACAAATCGCAAGAGGGGAAACCCTGCCGTCAACCTGCAGTCAGACGGGTACGTTGATGGCAGCGAAGGCCCGCGAAGCACGGCGGGTCGACACCGCAAGGAGACATTCATGAACCGCAGCAAGATGCTAGTCGCCGCCATGGGCACCGCGCTCGTAGGCACCGCCGCGATGTTCTCGACCGCCGCCTCGGCAAGCAACGTCGCCTGGAGCGTGTCCGTCGGTGCCCCCGGCTTCGCCGTGACCGCCGGCCAGCCGGCGTATTACGGCGTGCCGTACTACCGGCCCTATTATCGGCCGGCGCCCGTGGTGTACCGCCCCTATCACCGCCCGTACCGCGTTTACGTCCCGGCTCCCGTGGTGTATGCGCCGCCGGTCGTCGTGGCGCCGGCGCCCTACTACCCGCCGGTCGCGCCGTATTGATTGCGCCGCGTCGCCGAAACCAGAGGCGGCGCTTCGTGCGCCGCTTTTCTTTGCAACAGCGCACCACGGCTGCGTCCTACACGGTGTCGCGCGCGGTTCCGACAGCGATCGGGCGCCTCCCCGCATTGTCGGCGACGAGGCTCGATGCGAGGCTGTCGGCTGCGGCGTTCACTTTGCAAAGGAGGCATCATGAAGGCACAGTTCAGGGCCGTCGCGGCGGTCGGTGCGCTCGCATGCGCGGCGCAGGCGTCCGCTCAGGTCACGTTCTTCGAGGACGACCATTTCCAGGGACGCTCCATCACCGTCGATCACGAGCTTTCCAGCTTCGACAGCAGCGGCTTCAACGATCGCGCGTCGTCGGTGATCGTTCGCGGCGGCGTGTGGCAGATGTGCGAGAACGCGCGCTTCGCGGGTCGCTGCGTAACGCTGCAACCCGGGAGCTACCCGTCGCTCGGCGCGATGGGCCTCAACGACAAGCTGTCGTCGGCGCGCCTCGTGGACGCGCGCTACGGCGCCGCGCCGCCGCCGCAGTACTACGCGTCCGATAACGCGCAATGGCGCCGCCACGCCGGCGAGCGCCTGTGGCAGGCGCCGGTGACATCGGTGCGCGCGGTCGTGGGTCCGCCGGAGCAGCGTTGCTGGGTCGAACAGCAGACGACGGCGACGCCGACCAATGCCGTCCCGGGCGCGATTGCCGGTGCGGTGCTCGGCGGCATCCTGGGGCACCAGATCGGCAGCGGCCGAGGACGCGACGTGGCGACGGGTCTCGGCGCGGTCGCGGGCGGCGCCGTCGGCGCGAACGTGGGCGGCCACTACGGCGGCTATCCCGTGACGCAGGACGTGCAGCGCTGCGAGACCGCGAGCAGCGGGCGCGTAGACTATTACGACGTCGCGTACAATTTCCGCGGCTACGAGCACCACGTGCAGCTCACGTCGCTGCCGGGTCCGACGATTACCGTCAACGAGACCGGCGAGCCGCGGGTATAACGTAGGTCACGGTAACGACAAGGTTTGTCACATGGATAGAGGCATTCCCCTTGCACAGGGCGCGGCCGGCAAAGCGATGCCGGCCGCCGCGCCGTGAACGACCTCCCTCCCGCACTTCGGCGCGTGCGCGACTTCTATTTCAAGGAAGCGCTCGGCGCCCCTTCGGAAGTCACCCACGTGCATCGCCCCGGCCTCGCCGCCGGGCAGCGCCTGTTCCGGATGGAGGACCTGCGGCGGCACCTGAACAACCCGCTCCTCGACGTGGGCTACGTCGCGCTGTTTCGCGACGGCAAGGCGGTCGACCTGTCCGAAGCGCGCGTCTACAAGGTCGTGCAGCGGCGCAAGATCGCGTTCACCGATCGTCGCGTGATGCAAACCCACCTGGCGGCCGGCGCCGCCTGTGTGCTGGAGGGCCTCGACATCCTCGAGCCCGAGGTCAACGCGCTCGCCGCGTCGCTCGACCGCGCGCACGTCGCGACATTCTGCAACGCCACGGCGTTCTACTCGCAGCGAGGCAACGAGGCCTACCGCGGCCACGTCGACACGGACGACGTCCTGGTGATCCACGCGGAGGGCGAGAAGCGCTGGCGGATCTACAAGCGGCAGCAGGCCCGCCGCGTCGAGCTGTCCGACCTCGACGAGAGGCAGATGGGCCCGCAGCAGGCGGAAGTGATCATGCGCCCCGGCGACGTGCTGTACTTGCGAAGCTTCACGCCACATCGCGTCGAGACGCTCTCGCCCCATTCGCTGCACGTCTCATTCGATCTTTGCGACCGGCAGCCGTCGGTGGAGGCTGCGCTGCAGCTCCTGCTGCGGCACTACGATCGCAACGCCGTCCCCCCGCTCTCGTCGAGCCGCGCCACCCTGGAACGCCTGGCGCAGATCGCCCAGTCGGAGGGCTACGGCGCCGACCTCGCGCAGGTGCTGGCGGCCGAGAAGTCCGGGCACGCGGTCTTCCGCAAGCTCCTCGCGTCCAACCGGATCACGCACTTCGATGCGATCGTCGCCGAGAGCGCGCGGGGCGACGCCGACGGCGCATCGGCGAAGGAGGAAGGCCGGGGCGTCGAGCCTTAGCGCTCGAAGGTCAGCGCCGGTAACTGATCCTGTAGATCGCGCCCGCGTAATCGTCGCTCACGAGCAGCGAGCCGTCCGGGGCGACCGCGACGTCCGCCGGACGACCCCACGGCTGCTGACCCTGCAGCCAACCCTGGGCGAACGGGGCGTACTCGAGCGCCTTGCCCGAGGCGTCGAGCTTCACCCGCGTCACGCGGTAGCCGATCTTCTGGCTGCGGTTCCATGAACCGTGCTCGGCGATGAAGACCTGATTGCGATAGTCGGCGGGAAACTGCGTGCCGGTGTAGAAGCGCATGCCGAGCGAAGCCACGTGCGGCCCCAAGTTCTGCACCGGCGGCACGAACTCGCTGCACGGCTTGCTGTGGAAATCGGGATCGGGAATCGTGCCGCCATGGCAGTAGGGATAGCCGTAGTTCGCGCCGGCCGTCACGACGCGATTGAGCTCGTCGGGCGGTGCGTCGTCGCCGAGCATGTCGCGGCCGTTGTCGGTGAACCACAGCTCGTGCGTCTGCGGATGCCAGTCGAAGCCGACCGTGTTGCGCACGCCGCGCGCCACGACCTCGCGCCCGCTGCCGTCGGGATTGATGCGCGTGATAATCGCGTACTTGTCGGGATCCGGCTCGCAGATGTTGCACGGCGCGCCTACCGGCACGTAGAGCTTGCCGTCGGGCCCGAAGGCGATGAACTTCCAGCCGTGGTGGCCCTCGGTCGGATAGGCGTCCGTGACCACGACGGGCGACGGCGGCGAGTCCAGGCGGCGCTCGATGTCGTCGAGGCGCACGATGCGGCTCACCGAGGACACGTAAAGCGCGCCGTCGCGGTACGCGACACCGACCGGATCGCGCAGCCCGCTCGCGATCGTCCGCACGCGGGCGGCCTCGCCGCCTCGCGCCAGCGTCACCGCGTACACGTTGCCGTTGCGCGACCCGACGAACAGCGTGCCGTCGCGCCCGAACGTCATGCCGCGCGCCGTGGGCACCCTCGCTACCAGCTCGATCGCAAAGCCGGACGGCAGCTTGATGGTGTCGAGCGGCAGCGGCGCCTGCGCGAGCGCCGCAGGCACCGCCATCGTCGCCGCCAGCACGAGATTCCGAGGCGACATCGCGTTCTCCTTCCGCTCGCCATGATAAGCGATGCGTCCGTCCGGCAATGGTTGTAGCGCCCGGCGCGGTGCTATCCTTGCTTTTTGGGTCACGGAGGTTCGCCATGAACGCGCCCGCCACCCTCGCCGAAGTACGCCCCGACGCGCGCACCGGCGAATTGAGGTCGCTCGACCTCATCCGCAAGCTCGTCGGCTTCGACACGACGAGTCGCGACTCCAACCTCGCGCTCATCCACTGGGTCCGGGACTACCTCGAGGGTCATGGCCTCACGACGACGCTCACGTTCGACGACGACCAGCGCAAGGCGAACCTGTTCGCCACGCTGGCCGCGCGCGACGGCAACGCGACCGACGGCGGCATCGTCCTGTCCGGCCACACCGACGTCGTGCCGGTCGAGGGCCAGCCCTGGGACACCGACCCGTTCGTCGCGACGTTCCACGACGGCCGCATCTACGGCCGCGGCGTCACCGACATGAAGAGTTTCTCCGCGGTCGGCCTCTCGTTCGTGCCCGAGTTCGCGCGGCGCGGGCTGCGCAAGCCGCTCCATTTCGCCTTGTCGTACGACGAGGAGGTCGGCTGCATCGGCGTGCGCCGCCTGATCGCGGACATCGTCGCGCGCGGCGTGCGGCCGGCGGGCTGCATCGTCGGTGAGCCCACCGGCATGGAGCTCGTCGTCGCGCACAAGGGCAAGCGGGCCTGGCGCTGCCGGGTTCGGGGCCTCGAGGCGCACTCGTCGCTCACGCCGCACGGCGTGAACGCGGTTCAGATCGCGTGCGAGATCGTCGCCTACATCGCGCAGCGCGGACGCGACTTCCGCGATGCCGGGCGGCGCGACGAAGCCTACGACGTGCCGTACACGACCACGCACGTCGGCGTCATTCGCGGCGGCACCGCCCTTAACATCGTGCCGCGCGACTGCACGTTCGACTTCGAGATTCGTCACCTGCCGTTCGACGACCCGGAGGATTTCATCCACGACGTGCGGGCGTTCGCGGCGCGCTTCCTGCCGGCGATGCACGCGGTGGACGCACACACGTACATCGAGTTCGACCACATCTCTACACTGCCCGGGTTCGACACGCACGACGGCAGCGCGATCACCGCGCTCGGCCACGCCTGCAACGCGACGGGCGACGTCGGCAAGGTCTCCTTCGGCACCGAGGCCTCGCTGTTCCACGGCGCGGATATCCCGACGATCATCTGCGGGCCGGGGCACATCGCGCAGGCGCACCAGCCGAACGAGTGGGTCGCGCTTGCGCAGATCGCACGTTGCGAGGCCTTCATGCAGCGCCTGGCCGACCGGCTCGCGACATGAATCCGAAGCGATTGCCGGCGATCGAGGTCGACTTTCCAGACCTCGATCGCTGGCAGTCGGGCAATGCGGGCATACCGTACGTCTGGCGATTCGTTTCCGAGCGCGCGGGCCCGCGCGTGACGATCCAGGCGCTCACGCACGGCAACGAGGTCTGCGGCGCGATCTGCAACGACTGGCTGCTGCGCGAGGAAGTGCGGCCCGTTCGCGGAGCGCTCACGCTGACGTTCGCCAACGTCGAGGCGTTCGGCGCGTTCGACCCCGCCGATCCTTACGCTTCGCGCTGCGTGGACGAGGACTTCAACCGGGTGTGGACGGCCGAGGTGCTCGACGGCCGCCGCGACACGCGTGACCTCGCGCGGGCCCGCGCGCTGCGCCCTGTCTACGACGACACCGACTACCTGCTCGACCTGCACTCGATGACCGATCCCTGTCCGCCGCTCGCGCTGGCGGGCCGGCAACAGAAGGGGCTCGAGCTCGCGCACGCCGTCGGCGTGCCGGAGCACATCGTCATCGACGCCGGCCACGCCGCGGGCAAGCGCCTGCGCGATTACGGCCCCTTCGACGACCCCGTCGATCCGCGCAACGCGCTGCTCATCGAGTGCGGCCAGCACTGGGAACGCGCGGCGCCCGTGCTTGCCAAGCAGGTGGCGCTGCGCTTCCTGCGCCACTTCGGAATGGCGGAGCCAGCGCTGCTCGAGGCGCACCTCGACCCTTCCCCGCAGCCTGCGCAGCGCGCGATCCAGGTGACCGACGTCGTCACGATCGAAACGGACGAATTCGAGTTTGCCCAGCCCGTCGCCGGCCTCGCGGTCATCGCCAAGGCCGGCTCGCTGCTCGCGCGCGATGGCAAGCGCGAGGTGCACACGCCCTACGACGACGCCGTGCTGATCATGCCCACCCGGCGGCCGCGCAAAGGCGAAACGGCGGTGCGCATCGGGCGGTTCGTAGGCTAGGGATTCCGCTTCGCGGCCGCGGCGTTCCTCGCGGCGGCAACGAGATCTGCGCCGATCGGCGCCGTCCATTTCGTCCACACGGGCTGCGCGGCGGCGCGAAACGCGGCGCGCTGCGCCGCAGTGAGCCGCACGACCGTGACGCCCTGCTTGCCGAGCTCGGCGAGCGCCGTGTCCTCGCGCGAAAGCGCCGCGGCATCGCGAGCGGCCTCCTGCGCCGCCGCCCGCGCCGCTTCCTGCTGCGGCACGCTCCATTTCGCCCACACGGCGGCCCGCACCGAGAACACCATTGCATCCGAGAACGCGCCCCAGCGCGTCACGAAGCGCTGGCCGGACGCGCCGATGCGCGTTGCGGCGAGCGTGGTGGCGGGAGCTTCCTGGCCGTCGAGCGTTCCCGCCGCCAACGCCGCCTGCGCGTTGGGTAGGCTCATCCATTCGGCGCGCGCGCCCAGCGCCGAGAACGTCTCGACGGCCAGCGGAGCGAGCAGCACGCGAAGCCGCAGGCCCGCGAGATCGGCCGGAGATTCGATTGCGGCCTTGACCGTCGCGAGCACGCGCTCGCCGAGAGGCGCGACCGCGAGCACGACGACGCCCGACTGGGCCGCGCCGGCATCGACGAGCGCGCGCACGCCCGGGTCGGTCGCGATCGCTTCCTGCTCGGCAACTTCGCTCGCGATCCACGGCAGCCCGTAGACGCCGAACGCGGGAAGCTGCGCCGACCACGCGAGCGCGGAGCCGACCGCGAGATCGGCGTCGCCGTCGCGCAGTGCGCCGAATTCGCGCAGCGGGTCGCGGCCCGAGAGCACGGCTCCGGGATACAGACGAACCTCGAAGGCGCCCGCGGCCTTGTCGTTCAGGAGTTGCGCCCAGCGCTCGCCCGCACGCCCGATCGCGAAGGCGGGACCGGCGGCGGTGGAAAGCTTGAGCTCAGGCGGCTTGTCCTGCGCAAGGGCGCCGAAGGCGAGGAAGGCGGCGACGGCGGCGGCGGCGACGCAGCGGAACAGCGGCATCGCGACGAGTCTAGCAGAGTCAATCGAGCGGGCCTGCTTCCCGATCGGGCGCGTCGAGCCAGTAGCGGCCGCGCGCGGCGCGCGCACGCTCCACCGCAAGCGGCCGGCCGTCGAACACGACGGAGAGCGCGCCTTCGTAGTCGGTGCGCGCGACCGCGATGCCGCGGCCCGTATAGCGCGCGACGATCTCGGGACGCGGGTGCGCGAAGCGATTTCGGTAGCCGCACGCGACCAGCGCGATCGACGGCGACACCGCGCGTATGAAGGTCGGCGTGGACGACGTGCGCGAGCCGTGGTGCGGCACGACCAGCACGTCGGCGCGCAGGCGCCCGCGCTGCGAGGCTTCCAGCACGGCCTCGCTGCGCGCCTCGATGTCGCCGGTGAGAAGAGCGCTCCCGTACGGCGAGGCCACTCGCACCACGCAGGAGCGGTCGTTGGTCTTGGTATGCGGGTCCGCGTATTCGAACACGGTGGGATGCAGCACGTCGAAGCGCACGCCGTCCCACGTCCAGCTCTGTCCTGCAAGGCACGTGATGGCGACATGATTCGAGCGCGCCTGCGCCACGATCGCGTGATCCGCGGGCAGCGACGAGGCGAACCACCCGACCGGTGTCGCCCGCAGGAGTGAAAGCGCGCCGCCCGAGTGGTCGAGATCCTGGTGGCTGACGACGAGGCCGTCGGCACGGCGGCGACCGGTTGCGCGCAAGTACGGCGCGATGATGCGGTTGCCGGCGTCCGCCGTCTCGGTGAATTGCGCGCCGGTGTCGTACACGAGCGTGTGCTGCCGCGTCTGCACGACGACGGCGAGGCCCTGCCCGACGTCGAGCATCGTCAGGCGAAACGCGTCCGCGGGCAACGCCGCGGGCCGCACGAGCGCGATAGGCGCGATCCAGAGAAGACCGAGCGCACGTCCGGGGACGGCGCGCGGCGCGAGCAGCCACAGGGAACCCGCGCATCCTGCAAGCACGGTCCAAGGCGGCGGCGCATGCTGTTGCCACGTCGCGTCGGGCAGTGCGGCGAGCGCCTCGAGGAAGTGCATGAGCGGCGTCAGCGCCGCGTGCGCGAGCTCGAAGAAGATCGGCAGCGGAACCACGATGCCGGTCAGCGCAAGCGGCACCACGACGAGGGTCACCGCCGGGATCGCGACCGCGTTGGCAGCGGGCGCGATCAGCGACATCTGCAGAAAGAGTGCGAGGGTCAGGGGCGTCAACCCGACCGTCACGACCCACTGGGCGTGGGCGCCTTCGGCGATGGCATGCGCCAGCCGCCCACGCCAGGTTCTCGCCGGCGGCGGCCGCAAGCGGCCGACGCCCGCGAACAGCAATAGCGCGACGGCGCCGTACGACAGCCAGAATCCGGGCGTCAGCGGCGCCCACGGGTCCCACGCGAGCACGCCGGCGAGCGCCCACAGCCACACGATGCCCGCGGTGCCGGGTCGGCCGAGCCACAGTCCGCAGGCGGCGATCGCCAGCATCGCGAAGGTGCGCACGGCGGGCACCTCGGCGCCCGCGAGCAGCGTGTACGCAGCGGCGGCGGCCACGCCGACGGCCGCGGCGACCTTGCGCGCCGGCAGGCGCGACGTAAGGCGATGGCTGCGGCGTGCCAGCGCGTAGCCGATGCCCCCCGCGAACGCCGCGAACACCGTGACGTGCAGCCCCGAGATGCTGACCAGATGCGCGATCCCGGTGCGGTTGAAGACGGTCCACTGCGATTCGGGTGGTTTCGACGCGAATTACCAGGAGTGACACAAACTTATTGGGAGCGCATCCGTCGCACAATATTCTTGAAAGCCGCCACCGCAGACCACTAGATGCCGTGACAAGTAAAGTCAGAAGCGGGATGACAAATCAATTACTTAGTGACCACATCAAAGAGGAAGCACGTGCGTCTAAACACGCGACGGACCTGATTGTCAACGTTCTGATTCTTGAGGGACATGCTGTTCCAACGTCACGAGTCAAGTTTCGCCTATGAGCAAATGGAATGCGTACATTGTTGTCGAGAGCGAGTATTACGCCGCGACAGTCTTATTGAAAATGGATTGATAGTCTTGAGCATCCTCGTTACCTGGATTTGGCCACTGGACTGATTGCCGCTGCGCGGAACCGATGTGACCGCCGTGGTGTGACCCGTCGTATTTGGCGAGAAGCATGCCGGCGGTATTGCTTAGACGTTTCAGGAAAACTGACTGATTAGCCACGTGCAACAAGGGTTTAGCGCAACTTCATTAGAAGGCTGCGCGAAGAGCGCGGTTTTCCCATACAAATCAAGGTTCGCACTGCATTGCAAGAGCGTTTTTCCTGCATCCTCTAAGGAATACCGGTGTGAGCCGATGGATGTCGGCTACACTTTGGGTCGCCCGAATTTCACTTCACATTCCCTGACCTCGACATGAGCTAACCCACCGCTTCTCCCCTGACGCCGCCACTCACTGGGGGTTGGTGCGTCTTGAATCGGAGAAGCCAATGGCTCTACAAGTCGAACGTCACCCCGTCTTCGGACGGGTCATCTGGGCCCGTAGGCCCTTCCACGGACGCCTCGGTATCTACGCCGGGGTCCGACTTCGCAATGGTCGCCTCAGCGTCGCCATTCGGCACACGGGGTCAGTCGAGTGGGTCCCGGCAGACCGCGCCCTGACCGAGCGGGAAGCGGTCGCGTGGGCCCGGACAGGGTTCTGAGGGCGCGCCGCGGTAGCACGGTAACGGGCGCTCCAAGACCGCAAGCCACCCAGCAGTCAGTCCGGAGTCAGTTGTTACCGCGGGTCGACCTCGCTGGCCAGTCGCGTGCCGACCGTCTAGGACCCCGCTAACCAATATGCGATGTCCGTGTGGCCCTCGCCCAAATGACCTGACCATTGCGAATAAAGAAGTGACTACGGCATCCCTTTGTTCTCCAAACAGATGGGCGCAGGGACAATTTGCTCTCACGCGTCACCGTGGCGTGCCATCGGGGGTTGCCGTTTGGAATAAGGCTCAAGGCGATCGGAACCCCGCAGCCGCAAGGGCAAATCATCACAGCAAACCACGGATGAGGGCCGTCGCCGACCAGATAGACTACGCTTGGATCAAGAGCATCTGGCAGAACTGGTGTTCAATTTCATGGATCGCATAATAGCGGCGTTCGACTCGAAGCCGCGGGGTTAGCGACTTCCACTTTTTTTGAACACGTGCGACCTTCAGTCTTCGGACAGTTGCTTGCCAAGCAAACCGCTTGTGTGACAAGTCAAGATTCAACGGGACTACAGTCTCGCGGACGCGTATGAGACGTTGTCAATAACAATGTGCGAAGGACTGCAATCTTGGAGGGATATTTTACCGGTTCATTTGTGTTGCGCTCGCGAGTGATTGCCCATCGGCTGAGTGGACCGCTTCCATTTTTTGCCGACGGGTCACCGGACGACCGCGTGCTTGCGGCGTGGACAACCGCGGGCGCCCTCCATCTGCACGCGGTCGAGCATTGTTGACTTGATTGCGTCGTATAACTTGCACGCGCCGCGCCTTCGTGCACGATCATGTGGAGTAGTTCGTGACCGAAGTTTCTGTACTCCGGCGCGGCAGCGAACGGCGGTTCGGCGGCCATGAACGACGCCACCTGTGGTCAACCCGAGAAAGTCGATAGCCGCTTAGAGTACTCGGTCCGCCA
>DATJXV010000101.1:0-9597 GCA_035499955.1 Casimicrobiaceae bacterium | reverse complement strand
TACAAGGATCAGGGACTCGTCGTGATCGGAGTGCACACGCCCGAGTTTCCGTTCGAGAAGAACCTCGACAACATTCGCCCGGCGCTCGCGATGTTTCGTGTCGAGTATCCGGTCGCGGTCGACAGCGACAGCGCCGTGTGGGACGCCTTCCGCAACCAGTATTGGCCCGCCGTGTACGTGGCCGACGCGAACGGCAACATCCGCTTCCATCAGTTCGGCGAAGGCGAATACGAGCGCACCGAGGCGGTGATCCGGCAGCTCCTGCGGGAAGCCGGATACCCCGGCACGAGCAACGACGGCATCGCGCCGGATGCCCGCGGCTCCGAGGTCGCGGCGGACTGGGACGATCTCAAGTCGTCCGAGAACTACCTGGGTCGCAATCGGACGGAGGGCTTTTCGTCACCCGGCGGTGCGCTCGTCGGCAAGATTCGCAGCTACGCGGTCCCGCGACTGCTGACGCTCAATCACTGGGCGCTCGACGGCGATTGGACCGTGAATCCCGGCGCCGCCGCGCTCGACAAGGGCAGCGGCCGCATCGTCTACCGGTTTCACGCGCGCGACCTGCATCTGGTCATGGGACCTGCGTCGCGAGGAGCGTCGGTGCGCTTCCGTGTGCGCCTCGATGGCCAGCCGCCGGGCAACGCGCACGGCACCGACGTCGACGAGCAGGGCAACGGCGCGGTCACGGAGCAGCGGCTCTACCAGCTGATCCGGCAGCCCAAGCCCGTCAAGGATCGGCTCTTCGAAATCGAATTTCTCGATCCCGGTGTGGAGGCGTATGTCTTCACGTTCGGATGAACCCGAAAGGAACGCACATGGACAAGCTTCTCGTAGCATTGATCGCCGGAATGATCGCGTCGGCCGCCCCCGCGCAGACGGCCGCTCCGACACCCAGCCCGGCGGAACGGCAGAAGGACGTCGCGACCTCGACCCTGCAACAAGGCGACAACTCGGCGTCGACGCGGGCGACGGCCGCCGAGCAAGCCCAGAACGTGAAGGCGTCGAAGCAAGTGCAGAAGATGTCGACGCAGCAAAAGTCCAAGCTCGCCAAGGACGCCACCAAGCTCAACGTGAACCCGGAGAACTCGTCGGGCCAGGCGGCCACCGCGGCGATGCAGAAGCAGACCACGGCCGAGGCCAGAGCCGCCGCGAAGCAGAACGCCGAGCTCAAGAGCAAGGAAGGCAAGCAGCAGCTCGAGAAGGATCTGCAGAAAAAGGCGACGCCATAACCCGAATCTTGCGGCGCGCGCCAGGAGGGCAAGACCTCCGGCGACGCCGTCAAGGACGCCACGCAGCGCATCGGGGGCGACCGCCGGTGAGGGGCGACGTCGCACGCTGGACGACATCGACTTCGTGGTGAAGGAGAGCAAGAGGTTCGCGGACAGCGGCGGATGGGGATATGGCGCGTTCGACTACGACACCAAGACCGGTGCGTTCACACTCCGCCCCAGGGGAACGGCGCCAAGTGCGGGTTCGCGTGCCACACCATCGTGAAGGCCCGGGACTACGTCTTTACGGACGACGGGAAGCGTTCAAAGTCGCTCACGCCTTGTAGGCGATCGCCTCGATCTCGATCTTCGCGTCGACCATGAGCTTCGCCTGCGTGGTCGACCTGGCCGGCTTGTTGCCCGCGAAGAATTCCGAGTACACCTTATTGAAGGTCCAGAAATCGCGGGCATCGTCGAGCCAGACCGTTGCCTTCACGACGTCGTCGAACGTGCATCCCGCCAGCGCCAGCGCGCGCTCGACGTTCTTGAGCGTCTGCCGCGTCTGCGCCTCGATGCCTCCGGCGACGATCTCGCCGTTGTCGCCCATCGCGACCTGACCCGACACGAAGACGAACGGGCCGGCCCTCACCGCAGGCGAGAAGGGGAGCGGCTGGCCGCCGGGTCCTGCGCGCATGCTTCCGAGGAATTCAACGCTCATGATTCGCTCCTTCGTGGTTAGGGAGTAGACTTCCCTCGCGCCGTATCATAACTTCGAGGGCCAGGTAAACGGCCCCGCCGGACAAGGGAGGCTTCATGTTTCGCATCGCTGCGCGGACTTGCATAACCGCAGGATTCCGCACCCTCGCATTCGCCGCTGCCGCCTGCCTCGTATCCGCGCTTGCCTACGCGCCGGCGCACGCCGCGCCGCAAAAGGGCGGCGTCGCCAACATCGCGATGATCGGCGAGCCGCAGACACTCGACCCGATGTCGTCGACAGCGGACCTCGTCGGCACGATCATGCAGCACGTCTACGAGCTCCTCTACACGTACGACGCGAACTCGAATGTCGTGCCGATGCTCGCCGAGACGCTGCCCGCCGTGTCGAAGGACGGACTCGTGTACACGATCCCGCTTCGCCAGGGTGTCAAGTTCCACAACGGCAAGGAGATGACGTCGGCGGACGTCGTGGCGTCACTCGAGCGCTGGATGAAGATGGCGCCGCGCGGCAAGGCGGTGGCCAAAGAGGTCAAGTCCATCGAGGCCAAAGGGCCCTACTCCGTCGTGATCACGCTCAACCGGCCGTACGCGCCGCTGGTCGCGCATCTCGCGCTGTCCAACGGCTTCGCGGCGATCATGGCCAAGGATTCGATCGCGGAGCCACTGACGCAGTTCGTCGGCACAGGCCCGTACATGTTCAAGGAGCGCAAGCCCGACCAGTACGTGCAGCTCGTGCGCTTCGACGGCTACAGCGCGCGAAAGGAGCCTGCCAGCGGGTACGGCGGCAAGCGCGAAGCGCTCCTCGACGAACTGCGCTTCGTCCCCGTGCCGAATGCCAACACGCGTGTGGAGGGCACGCTGTCCGGTCAGTATCAATTTGCCGACGTGCTTCCGGTGGAAGCCTACTCGCGGCTCGAAGCGGCACCCAACGTCAAGCCGGTGCTGACTGCGCCCTTCGGCTTTCCGTACATCGTGCTCAATACGAAGCAGGGACCGCTCGCCAATCTCACGCTGCGCCAGTCCGTGGAGGCCGCGCTCAACAACGGCGACATGATGGCCGCCGCCTTCGGCGACAAGAAATTCTACGACACCGATCCCAATCACTACGCGAAAAACACGCCGTTCTATTCGATGGCTGGAACGGACAATTACGGCAAGGGCGACGCGAAGAAGGCGGCCGCGCTGGCCGGGTCGGCCAAATACGACGGGACGCCGATCAGGATCCTCACGAGCCAGCAGTACGATTTCCACTATCGCATGGCGCTCGTGATGAACGAGAACCTCAAGGCCGCCGGCTACAAGGTCGACATGCAGGTGGTCGACTGGTCCACCCTCATCCAGCGCCGCAACGACCCCGCCCTGTGGGACATCTACATCACCCACTCGGCCGTGCTGCCCGAGCCGACGCTCACGCCGCCACAGCTCGGCGACGGCGCGCCGGGCTGGTGGAGCTCGCCGGCCAAGGACGCGGCGCTGGCCGCGTTCAACGCCGAGTCCGATCCGAAGAAGCGCGCCGCGCTATGGGGCAACGTGCAAAGCGTCGTGTTCACCGAGGTCCCCTACATCCGAGTCGGCGACTTCAACAACCTGACCGCGCGCTCGGCGAAGCTCGACGGCTACGTCGCGATGCCTTGGCCGTTCTTCTGGAACACGGGCCTTTCGAAATAGCTTCGGTCGCAGACAGCGCGCCGGCACCCGCGGCGGCGGCTGCGCGCCCGCATCGGCGATGATCCGCTATATCGCGTCGCGCCTCGGCGGGATGGTGATCGTGATGCTGATCGTCGCGATACTCGTGTTCTTCATCACGCGCCTCGCGCCTGGCGACCCGGCGGCGGTGATGCTCGGCGAACAGGCGACCGCCGCCGATATCGCCAACCTGCGTGCGACGTACGGTCTCGATCGGCCGCTGGTCGTGCAGTTCGCCTATTGGCTCAAGGAGCTCGCGCACGGCAACCTCGGGCAGTCGATCTTCCTGCAGCGGCCGGTCACGCAGGCGCTCGCCGAAAGGGCGGAGCCGACGTTCTTCCTCACGCTGTTCTCGCTCGGCATCGCCATGCTGATCGGCGTGCCCTGCGGCATCGCCGCCGCTGTGTGGCGCGGCAAGGCGGTCGACCAGGTTTTCTCTGCGTTCGCGATGCTCGGCGCGAGCATTCCGAGCTTCTGGTTCGGCCTCATCCTGATGCAGATCTTCGCCGTCGGCCTGGGCTGGTTCCCGGTCGCAGGCTACGGCGATCCGGGCGTGCCCCTGTCCGACCGGCTGCATCATCTCGTCCTGCCGGCCATCGTGCTCGGGATCGTCAACTCGGCGCTCATCCTGCGGTTCACGCGGGCGAGCATGCTCGACGTGCTCGGCGAAGACCACATCCGGACCGCGCGCGCCAAGGGCATGTCGGAGGCGCGCGTCGTGCTTCATCACGCGTTGCGCAACGCGCTGATCCCGGTGATCACCGTCGTGGGCCTCACCTTCGCGCTCCTGATCGGCGGCGCGATCGTGACCGAGACCGTGTTCGGCCTTCCCGGCGTCGGAAACCTCGTCGTGTCCGCAGTACTTCGCCGCGACTACCCCGTCATCCAGGGCGCGCTGCTCGTGATCGCGGCGCTCTACGTGCTCATCAACCTTTCGATCGATCTGCTGTATCTCGTCATCGATCCGCGCGTGAAGTACTGATGGCTACCCTTCCCTTGAGGGTCCCGGCATCGCTCTCCTCGCGCGGTCCGACGGCGATCCTCCTGCGCAAGCTCTTCGGACGCAAGGTCGTGCTGGTCGGCGCCGCGATTCTGACCGTCATGGCGCTCGCGGCGATCGCCGCCCCGTGGATCACGCCGTACGATCCGATGGCGCTCAAGGTCCTCGACCGCCTTCAGGGCCCGCGTGCCGCGCATTGGTTCGGCACGGACGAGCTGGGGCGCGACGTGTTCTCTCGCGTCGTTTTCGGTGCGCGTTACTCGCTCATGATCGGTGCGTCCGTCGTGCTGGTCTCCGTCGCCTGCGGAGTGCTGCTCGGCGTTGCCGCCGGATTCTTCCGGCGCCTCGACGCGCCGATCATGCGCGTGGTCGACGCGATGATGTCGTTCCCGGACATCCTCCTCGCGATCGCGCTGGTCGCGGTGCTCGGTGCCTCCATGACCAACGTCATCATCGCGCTGTCGATCGTCTACACGCCGCGCGTCGCGCGCGTCGTGCGCGCTTCCGCGCTGGTCGTCCGCGAGCTCCTGTTCATCGAGGCGGCGCGCGCGCTGGGCATCTCCACCTGGCGGATTCTGTTCATTCACGTCCTGCAGAACGTCGCCTCGCCCATACTCGTGCAGGCGACGTTCATCTTCGCGTACGCCATCCTCGCGGAGGCCGGACTGTCGTTCCTCGGCGTAGGCGTGCCACCCGCGCTGCCGACATGGGGCACGATGATCGCGAGCAGCCAGCAGTTCGTGCACCACGCGATCTGGGTCGCCCTGTTTCCGGGGATCGCGATCGTGCTCGCGTCGCTGTCGCTGCAGATGGTCGGCGACGGCTTCCGCGACCTCCTCGATCCCAAGCTCAGAAAGGCCCTGTGAATCCGAGCGATCCCGCGCTCCTGGACGTCGCGAACCTCGCCACGCACTTCGCGACGGACGAAGGCCTGGTCAAGGCCGTCGACGGTGTCTCGTTCGCGGTCCGCGCGGGAGAGACCCTGGCGATCGTCGGCGAATCCGGATCCGGCAAGTCCGTGACCAGCCTATCGATCATGGGATTGATTCCCGACCCACCGGGGCGCGTCGTCGATGGCGCGATGAGATTTCGCACTCGCGAGGGCTCGGTCGTCGATCTCGCGCGCCTCGACGCAAGGGCGATGCGACGCTTACGCGGCCGCGACATCGCGATGATTTTCCAGGAGCCCATGACGAGCCTCAATCCGGTCCTTCGCATCGGCGACCAGATCGCGGAGGCCGCATCGCTGCACTTGCCGCTCGATCGCACCGCTGCGAGGAAACGCGCGCTCGAGATGCTCGACCTCGTCGAGATCCCCGCGGCGCGACAGCGCTTCGCCGAATATCCGCACCAGCTCTCGGGCGGCATGCGCCAGCGGGTCATGATCGCGATGGCCCTCGCGTGCGATCCCCTGCTGCTCATCGCGGACGAGCCGACCACCGCGCTCGACGTCACGATCCAGGCGCAGATCCTGGCACTGCTCGACAAGCTTCGGCGCGACATCGGCATGGCCGTCCTGTTCATCACGCACAACCTGGGCGTGGTGGCGGAGATCGCCGACCGCGTCGTCGTCATGTACGCGGGGCGTGTCGTCGAGGAAGGGCGAGTCGGTCCGATCTTCGCGGCACCGCGGCACCCGTACACCCGCGACCTGCTCGCCTGCCTGCCGCGGCGCGCGCTCGACGACAGCGCTCCCGCGAGCCGCGCGCGGCGGCGTTTGAAGGCCATCCCCGGCCAAGTCGCGGGCCCGACCGATCCGTTGCCGGGCTGCGCGTTCGCGCCGCGCTGCTCGCTCGCGCAAGACGAGTGCACAGCCGCCATGCCGCCGCTTGCGCAACTCACGGACGGTCAGCGTTCGCGCTGCCTGCGCTGGACCCTGGTATGACGGACGCCCTGCTCTCGGTGCGCGGGCTGCGCAAGTTCTTCGGGCACGCCGAGCGTCCCGTCCGGGCCGTGGACGACGTGAGCTTCGACATCGCGAAGGGCGAGGTGCTGGGCCTCGTCGGAGAGTCCGGTTCCGGCAAGAGCACGATCGGGCGCAGCGTGCTCAAGCTGATCGAACCGTCCCAGGGCGAAGTGAGATTCGCGGGAACCGATCTTGCGCCGCTGTCGGCCCGGGCGATGCGCCCTTACCGGCGGCGCCTTCAAATCATCTTCCAGGATCCCTACGCAAGCCTCAACCCGCGCCGCCGCGTCGGCGATGCGATCGGCGAGGTGCTCGACGCCCACGGCTTGCACCAGGGATCGGCCCGAGCGGGCCGCATCGCCGGGCTCCTGTCGCTGGTCGGTCTTGCTCCCGAGCACGCGCGGCGGTTTCCGCACGAGTTCTCGGGCGGGCAGCGCCAGCGCGTCGGCATTGCGCGCGCGCTCGCCGTCGAGCCTGAGTTCATCGTCGCCGACGAGCCGGTGTCGGCGCTCGACGTGTCGATCCAGGCGCAGGTGATCAACCTGCTGTGCGACCTGCGCGAGCGCTTCGACCTGACGATGCTGTTCATCTCGCACGACCTGGACGTCGTCGAATACCTCTGCGACCGCATCGTCGTACTCTACCTCGGCAAGGTGATGGAGACGGCGCCCGCGCAGGCGCTGTATCGCACGCCCCGACATCCGTACACGCAGGCGCTGCTGGCCGCGTCGCCGCGCCCCGACCCGACGGCACGCCGCGAGCGAAAGCTCCTCCAAGGCGACATCCCGAGCCCGGTCGACCCACCCTCCGGCTGCGTCTTCCGCACGCGCTGCCCGTATGCGCAGGAAGCCTGCGCCGCGAGCGTGCCTGCGCTGCGCGAGGTGGCAGCCGGGCACCTCAAGGCTTGTCTGCGGGACGACATACCATGAACCGGATCCTCGAGCTCGACAGCATCGAGCGCGAATCGGTCGACGCGTCGACCAAGGGCTTTCCGCACGCAGCGCCGCCGATTCCGCTCGGCGAGATCGGCGCGCAAGGCTGGCGCCTTCTCGACGGCACGCTGCCGTTCCCGCAGGCGGTGATCAAGGACAGCGCGCTTGCCCACAACCACGCGTGGATGCGCGACTTCACGCAGGCGACGGGGGTATCGCTCGCCCCCCACGGCAAGACGACCATGGCGCCGCAGATCTTCGCGCAGCAGCTCGCCGCGGGCGCGTGGGGCATCACGGTGGCGACGGTGCATCAGCTCGCGGTCTGCGTGCGGTTCGGCGTGCGGCGCGTGATCATGGCGAACCAGCTTCTCGGCGAGGCTGCCGTGGCCGAGGTCGTGCGGCTGCTCGCTTCGCACCCCGACCTCGAGTTCTACTTCCTCGTCGACTCGCTCGCCCAGCTGCGCGCGATCGAGGTGGACGCCGCCCGGCACGCACCGTCGCGACGATTGACCGCCCTGCTGGAGCTGGGCGTGGCCGGCGGCCGCACGGGCTGCCGCAGCCGCGGCGAGGCCATGCAGCTCGCTTCGGCGATCGCGGCAAGCGATACCGTCGACCTGCGCGGGATCGAGTGCTATGAAGGGCTCCAGCTCAGCGGCGACTCGGCGCGCGACGCAGCGTTCGTGACGGGGCTCATGGCCGCCGTGCACGACGTCGCGCTGGCATGCGACCGCGAAGGCCGGTTCGCGGGGCCGTCGATCATTCTTTCCGCCGGCGGCTCGGCCGCGTTCGACATCGTGGCCCGCGAGCTGCCGACGCGCTTGTCGATGCCGGTGCAGGCGATCCTTCGCAGCGGCTGCTACGTGACCCACGATTCCGGCTTCTACGCGCGCATGCTCGAGAGCGTGAAGGCGCGCAGCGGCGCGCAGTGGCAGGCGCGCGAGGGATTGCGGCCCGCGCTCGAAGTGTGGTCGCAGGTGCAGTCGCGTCCGGAAGCTTCGCTGGCGATCCTCACGATGGGCAAGCGCGACGCCTCGTTCGATCTCGACATGCCCCGCCCGCAATGGCAATTCCGCAAGGGCCGCGACGCTCGCCCGCGTCCCGCACCGGACGACTGGAACGTGACGGCCATGAACGACCAGCATGCGTATCTGCGCATCGCCGGGGATGCCGACCTGCGCGTCGGCGACCTGGTCGGCTGCGGCATCTCGCACCCGTGCACGACCTTCGACAAGTGGCGCATGCTGTTCACCGTCGACGACGACTATGGCGTGACGGGCGCCATCCGGACCTATTTTTGAGGAAGCGGGAACGATGAGCGCACTCCTCCTGCGTGGCGGCACCGTCGTCGACGGCACGGGCGCCGAGCGGTTTGCGGCCGACGTTCGCCTCGAGGACGGCCGCATCGCAGCCGTCGAGGCGGGCCTTGCGAGCGACGGCGCGCAGGTCATCGATGTGACCGGCAAGGTGGTCGCGCCGGGGTTCATCGACGTGCACACGCACGACGACCGGATGGTGCTGTCCACGCCGGAAGCGACGCCCAAGATCACCCAGGGCGTGACTACGGTCGTCGTCGGCAACTGCGGCATCAGCCTCGCGCCGCTCGTGCGCTCCGGCGTGCCGCCGCCCCTGAACCTCCTCGGCAACGACTACGCGTATCCCACGATGGCGGCTTACGCCGATGCGGTGGAAGCCGCGCGCCCCGCCGTCAACGTCGCGGCGCTCGTCGGGCATTCGACGCTGCGCGTGGCCGCCATGGACGATCCCTACCGGCGCGCCACACGCGACGAGCAGGCGCACATGGCCGCGCTGCTTCGCGAAGGCATGGCGGCAGGCGCCATCGGCCTTTCCTCCGGCGTGTTCTATGCGCCTGGCGCAGCCGCCGACATCGACGAGCTCGCCATGCTCGCGGCCATCGCGGGCGCGGCGGGCGGCGTGTATACGACGCACATCAGACAGGAAATGGACGAGGTGATGGCCTCCCTCGACGAGGCGTTCGCGACCGCGCGCCGAGGCAACGTGCCGCTCGTCGTCTCGCATCACAAGTGCGCCGGCCCGGCAAACTGGGGACGGACGGTGCAGACGATCGCGCACATCGACGCGGCGCGCGCCGGCCAGCCGATCGGCCTCGATGCGTATCCCTACGTCGCT
>DATJXV010000100.1:0-5812 GCA_035499955.1 Casimicrobiaceae bacterium | reverse complement strand
CCGCTGCCACGACTACTACCAGGCGAGCCACAAGCCGGGGCTCCTCGCGGCGGAGGGCGGGCGCATCCGCGGCCTCGTGCAAGGCGGCGGCACGAGCACGCCGACCACGCTGCTCGACGCGCTGCCGAAGCTCGAGATCATCTCGGTGTTCGGCGTCGGCTACGACGGCGTGCCGGTCGACTACTGCAAGACGCGCGGCATCAAGGTGACCAACACGCCCGACGTTCTCACCGACGACGTGGCCGACGTCGCGGTCGGGCTCATCATGATGACCGGCCGCGGCTTCGTGCGTCTCAACCGCTTCCTGCATGCGGGCGAATGGCGCAAGCGCGGTCCCGAGCTCACGACCAAGCTCTCCGGCAAGCGCGTGGGCATCCTGGGCCTCGGCCGCATCGGCAAGGCCATCGCATCGCGCGTGAGCGCGCTCGGCATGCAGGTGGCCTACACGGGGCGCAGCAAGCAGGACGTGCCCTATCGCTATTTCCCCGACCTGGAATCGCTCGCCGCCGATTCCGACTTCCTCGTCGTGGCGAGTCCCGGCGGCGCGGCGACGAAGAACATCGTGAACGCGCAAGTGCTCGCGGCGCTCGGCAAGAAGGGGACGCTCGTGAACATCGCCCGCGGCTCGATCGTGGACGAGCCCGCGCTCGTGGCAGCCCTTCAGGCCGGCACGATCAAGGCCGCGGGCCTCGACGTGTTCGCCGACGAGCCGCGCGTTCCCGAGGCGCTGATGGCGATGGACAACGTCGTGTTGCTGCCGCACGTGGGCAGCGCGACGAACGAGACGCGCAAGGCGATGGGCGACCTGTGCAAGGCCAACCTCGACGCGTGGTTCGACACGGGCAAGGTGCTGACGCTGATCCCCGAATTGGCGTAAGCGGCAGCCCGGACCCTGCGCTGCGCATGCGCGCTCTGCGGTAGCGATCTGCGGACTGGATTGATCACGAAAACGATAACCGCGAGCGCGCTCGGCATCAATGTGCCGTCATCGCTGCTGGTTCGGCCTGGCGAGCTGATCGCGTGATCGCCGCCGAGGGGGCGGGGCGCGGTACCCTTGTGAATCGATTGAGTGCACTGGCGTAGCGAGGCGACGCTGACATGCACACCGTGTACTGCTTCGGTCCGTTTCGACTTGACGCCGCGGTCGGATCGCTGACGCAAGGCGATCGCCCCACGGGCCTCGGACCCCGCGCCGTGGGAATGCTGCAGGTCCTCCTCGCTAGCCGCCGCTGCGACTAAGCCCACTCCTCGGCATCTGCGTTGCCTTCCAGTTTCTGGCGGACCGCTGTAATAACGCCATGCGTGGTCTCGATATCGGCGACCTGAAGCGTTTCGGCGAGCCGGTTGATCCATGGTGTCTGTAGACGCATGGCTGCGTCGAACGCGCTCTTCCCGGCGTCGGTGAGCACGACCAGTTGTGCCCGCCGATGATGCGGATTGCGCTGGAATTCGACTAGCCCATCGTTCATCAGGTCGTTGACGATGCGCTGCACATTCTGGCGGTTGCCTCCCATATCCCGCGCGAGCCAGGCGACTGGCTGAGGCCGATCCGCCGCGACGATGGTGCCGAGCACCTGCCAGCGGGCGCTCGTCAGGCCAAGGTCGGCGACGAGGCGATCCCCCGCGGCAAGCAGTCGATTGTTGAGCCTGAAAAGCTCAAGGACCAGCTCGGTCAGCGCCTCTCCGGCCGGAGTGCGCCTAGGCTTGCTCATGTGCTGCACAGTGCCTTATTGACATCATGAAGTCAAGTGGGTACGATGACGACTTATGATGCCATATTGACATCATGCAACCACAGAGGAGACCGCCATGCTGTCGCTGCGCCCGATGGACCCCGCCTTTCCCATTGAACGCCAGCTCGCTGTCGATGCGTCCCCTGTCGTCCTCGTCAACGTGTTCACTCTCGACAAGGCCGACGAGCATGCGCTGCTGGAAGCATGGGAGCACGACGCACAGTTCATGAAGCAACAGCCCGGCTTCATCTCGACTCAGCTTCACCGCGCAATCGGCGAAAGCCCGACCTACCTGAACTATGCCGTTTGGGAAACGACGGCGGCCTTTCGGGCTGCATTCAGGAATCCCGAATTCCTGACGAGGTTGTCGAATTATCCGTCCTCGGCCGTGGCGACGCCGCACCTGTTCCGGAAGGTCGCGGTAACCGGAATCTGCGTCGCCTAGTAGGCCGCCTGCGTCGCGAGGAAGGAGTGACTACCATGTAGCGGGACCGCAGACGGTGTTGGTAGGAATACATCGCATCGCCCGCGCCGTCTTGTGCAATTCCGAGCGTCGAAGGTCCGCTTTGCTTCGGCAACAAGGCCTGGTCTGGGTCGAGCGCGGACGACGACCTAAGGCTCCGGCTCCGCCGCCATTGCCGGAACCCGCCGTTGCGCGGGCTGGAAGAGGACCGCGAACAGCGACAGGAGCACGAGGCCGAGCGCCAGGAACTCGGCGACGCCCGGCCGCTCGCCGAGCACGATCATGCTTGAGAATACGCCGATCACCGGCACGGGCAGCGACGACAGCGAGGACACCGCCACCGGCAGCGTGCGCGCCAGGGTGAACCATGCCCAGTGCGCGAGCGTGCCGGCGAGGAAGATGTTGTAGAGGATCGCGAACCAGGTCGTCGCTTGCAGATGCAGGAGGTACGACGCCGGATGCGTCTCGAAGAACGGCGCCGCGATCGCAAGCGGCGCCCAGCCCATGAACATCATCCATCCGGACAGCGTGTTCTGCGCGATCGGCGGCTTCCACTTGCGCAGCAGCACCGTACCGATCGCCCAGATGATGGCGGCGGCGAGGATCATGAGCGCGCCGGTCGGCGTGGACTTGATGTGGCGAATGTCGTCACCGAGCAGGATCACCATCGCGGCCATGCCGAGCAAGAGGCCGACGATCTTGCGCACGCTGAGCGGCTCGTGCAGAACGGCGACCGCGATCGGCGTGGCCCAGACCGGCATCGTGTAAGCGATGATCGCGCTTCGGCCCGCGGGCAGCTGCTGGACGCCGAACAGCACCAGCGCGTTCCATGCCGCGATGTTGAAGAAGGCGAGCACGATGACCCGAAGGATCCATTCGCGCGGCAGGCCAATCGAATCGCCGGACAGCCTCGACACGAGCAGCATGCCGGTCGCGGCGAACGGCACCGTCACCGTGCGGAAGGTGAGCGGCGCCATTTCCGTTACCGCGAGCTTGAGCACAGGCCAATTGCATCCCCACAGCAAGGTGAGGATGGCGATGGGCACGAAAGCGTGCGCGAGCGGATGCCGCGCCACGCCTATCTTTCGCGCGTCGGCAGCGTCTCGCCGAACTTCGACTGGTGAAGCTCGCGCGCCTGCGTGACCCAGGCGTCGCGGCGGATCCGGCCGGGGAACTCGGGAAGCTTCGCGTCGAACTCGTCGATGTCGCGCTCGCTCCAGCGCGCGATCTGGCGGTAGGTGGTCACGCCCATCTTGTGCAGCATGCGCTCGAGCACGGGGCCGATGCCGACGATGAGCTTCAGGTCGTCGGGGGCGAGCGGCCCGTCCAGCAGGGCCGGCGGCGCGTTGTTCTCGATGTCGACCACCAGGTCGCGGTAGCGGGCGGTGTCCTCCCGCGCCGCGGCGACCTCGCGCAGGAGCCGGCGGCGGTCTTCCGCGAATGCGAGGAGCTGCTCGCGTTCGGCGCTCGCCGTGGCGAACGCGCCGCGCAGCCGCGCATTCTCGGCTTCGAGCGCGCGCACGAGGCGGGCTTCTTCCTCGACGATGCGCTCGTCATTCGCGTCACGCAAAGGCTGGGTCACGGGCGCGGGCTCCTGCGGCGGCTGGACCGTCACGGCAGGCTTCAGGACGCCGCGCGTCGCGGCGCTGGCTTCGCGGCGCCCCTGCTGGACGCCGTAGCGCCACGCGACGACGATGCCGGCCGCGAGGGCCAGCATCACGAGCAGGGTGAGGCCGTTCACGACTCGAAGAATCGGTTGTTGTTCTGTGGGATGCCCCATTGTAAGCGACGCGCCTGGCCAACGGCGGCCGCAGGCGCGCAAACCCGGACTGCTAGAATTCAAGGCAAGCCCACTCGGACCCCTCCATGGACGACCCAGCGACCCGCGGCGATCCGCCGGCGTCCGCGCCCACGGCCGTCGCGCCGGCCCGCCCGGGCCCGTTCTCGCAGCCGGTGAGCCGCGGTGTCTTCATCCTGCTCGCCGCCGCCCTCGTGGCGGCCGTCGTCGTCGGCTGGATCGCGTTCCGCAATGCGCAGCGCGACATGCGCATGGAGGTGGGCAAGCGCCTCGCCGAGGCCGACGCGGCGCTCGCCCAGGCGCGCACGCGCGAATCGGATCTCGGCAACGAGTTGCGCGAGGCGCAGGCCAAGCTCGCGCTGCTCGAGACACGCGTGTCGGAATCGCAGACGCAGCAGGCGTCGCTCGAGGCGCTCTACCGCGAGCTTGCGCCCTCGCGCGACGAGCTCGCGCTGAACGAGGTCGAGCAGATCCTGCTGCTCGCGAGCCAGCAGCTTGCGATCGCCAACAACGTGCAGGCGGCGCTCGCCGCGCTTCAGCTCGCCGACGCGAAGCTCTCCCGCGTGGACCGGCCGCAGCTCGTCCCGCTGCGCCGCGCGCTCGCCCGCGACATCGACCGCCTGAAGGCGGTGCCGTACGTCGACGTGCCCGGCATGTCGCTCAAGCTCGACCAGGCGATCGCGCTCGTGGCCACGCTTCCGCTCGCGCGCGACGAGCGCCTTCCGGCGGCGCCCGCGCCGCCGCCGCCGGCCGACGAGCCGCCATGGCTGCGCTTCCTCCGCGAGGCGTGGGGCGAGGTGAAGTCGCTCGTGCGCATCGAAGTCGCGGACAGGCCGGCGGCGCCGCTCGTGCCGCCGGCGCAGGAGTACTACCTGCGTGAGAACCTCCGGTTGCGGCTGCTGTCGGCGCGCGTGGCCCTGCTGTCGCACGACGACAGCGCCTTCAAGGGCGACGTGACCGCGGCCAACGCGTGGATCAAGCAGTACTTCGACACTCGGACAAAGCCCGTGCAGGCGCTCGTCGCGACGCTGACACAGCTTGCGGCGACGCCTATGCCGGCGGAGCTGCCCGACGTCGCGGCGAGCCTCACCGCGCTGCGCTCGCTCAAAGCGGCACGCGAGCGCGCGTCGGCGGGCCAGGCGCCGCGCTAGCTCGAGGCGGAAGCGATGCGCATCCTCTTCGCCTTCCTCCTGCTCGCCGCGCTCGCGGTGCTGGTGGCGCTCCTGTTCAGGCTCAACGCGGGCTACGTGCTGTTCGTGGCGCCTCCCTATCGCGTCGAGATCACGCTCAACGCCTTCATCGTCGCCGTCGTGGCGGCGTTCGTTGCCCTGCATCTGATCCTGCGGCTGGCCGCGCGCGTCGCGCGGCTGCCCGACGAGGTGCGGGAGACGCGGCGCCGCCGAAACCTCGAGCGTGCGCGCGGCAAGCAGGATGCCTCGGTGGTCGCGTTGCTCGAAGGGCGCTACGGCAAGGCGCGCCAGTACGCCGAGGAAGCCCTCGCCATCCCGCAATCGACCGGGCTCCCTGCCCTGGTCGGCGCACGTGCCGCGGTCGACATGCGCGAGTTCGCCCAGGCCGAATCGCTGCTCGCCCGGCCGGACGCGGGTGTCACGAGCCTCGCCGTGCCGCGCCTCATGCTCGAGGCCGACATGGCGCTCGCGCAGGACCAGCCGGGGACGGCGCTCGAGAAGCTCGCGCAGCTCAAGCGGGAGGCGGGGCTGCACACCGCGGCGCTGCGGCTCGAGGTGCGTGCGCTCACCGCGGCGAAGCGTTACGTGGACATCCCGCCGATCGTCGACCAGCTCGTGAAGCGCAAGG
>DATJXV010000099.1:0-9739 GCA_035499955.1 Casimicrobiaceae bacterium | reverse complement strand
GCACGTGGCCCGTGAGGTTCCAGCGCACGCCGTGCAGGTAGAACACCGCGGGCGCGGCCGGATCGGCGGCGGGCCACCACCACGCGTGGATCTTCTGCGCGCCCGGCGCGTCGCTGACCGGCAGGTAGACATCGGTCACGCCCGCAGGCATGCCGCTGTACCAGCCGGCGTCTTCCTTGACCACGCGGAACGTCCATTCGCGCTCCTTCTCCTCGAGGCTCGCGCAACCCGAGGCGAGGAGGACGGCGGCGAGCGCCGCGAGAGCGGCGCGAGCGAGGACCTGGCGGGCGAAAGGCGTCATGGGCGGCCAAATAGCATAGCAACGGCGGCACCGGACGGGCCGCCTGTCAGGTCACGAGTTGACCGACGGCCGACCCCGCCGGTTCCCCAGCCGGCGTTGTGGACCGCCGAACCGCCACCATATGGTCGTGGTATGCCCCCCGTCACCCTGCTCCTCATCCTGGCCAACGGCGCGGTGTTCCTGGCCCAGAGCGTGCTGCCGGACCTCGTGATCCCGTTCGCGCTCTGGCCCGTGGGCGCCGCCGCGGCGTCCCACGGCGAGGTCGGCTTCCACCTGTGGCAGCTCGTGACCTACGGGTTCCTGCACGGCAGCCTGACGCACCTCGCGTTCAACATGTTCGGCCTGTACGTATTCGGCGGCGCGATGGAGCAGGTGGTCGGGCCCCGCCGCTACGTCGTGTATTACCTCGTCTGCGTGATCGCGGCCGGCCTCACGCAGCTCCTGTTCACCGGCTTCACGACCGAGCTCTATCCCACGGTCGGCGCCTCGGGCGGCGTGTTCGGGCTGCTGCTCGCGTACGCGGTCTACTTCCCGCACAACAAGATATTCTTCCTCCTGCTGCCGGTGCCCATCCCGGCACGCATCTTCGTGGTCATCTACGCCGTCATCGAGCTCACGCTCGGCGTCACCGGAACGCAGGAAGGCGTTGCGCACTTCGCCCACCTCGGCGGCCTCGTCGGCGGGGCGCTGCTCCTGGCCTGGTGGCGGCGCGGCCGCTTCGCGCGCCCGTGGAAAGCTCGCTAAGTTGAGGCGCCCCCGGCTCAGGCGTACATTGAAAGGTGCAACCCGACGCGAAGCGTAAGGGTGCGCGAAGGCTTCGCGTCGACTCCGTTGCGAAATGGAGGAAAAGCGATGAGACGCCGACTGTATTACCTGCTGCCCGACGCGGCGAGCGCGTGCAAGACGATGAACGACCTGCTGCTCGCCCGCATCGAGGAGCGGCACATCCACTTCGTGGCCAAGGCGGGCTCGCCGATGGACGGCCTGCACGAGGCGAACATCCTGCACACCACCGACGTCGTGCACGGCGCACAGCAGGGCGCGCTGATCGGCGCCGCCCTGGGCTGCGCGCTAGGGCTGTTCCTCGTCTACTTCGTGATCCCCGATCCGAGCTGGCACGTGCCGACCGTGGTGCTGGCCGCGCTCCTCGGCGCGGGCTTCGGCACGTGGACCGCGAGCCTGGCCGGCGCGGCGGTCCCCAACTCGCGCCACAAGGGCTTCGCCGCCGACATCGCAGCGGGCAAATTCCTGCTTCTCGTCGACGTGCCGGAGCATAAGGTCAACGAGGTGCACGAGCTCATCGCGCGCATCCACCCCGAAGCGGTGGACCGCGGCGTGGAGGTCAACGTCCCCGTATTTCCGTGATCGCACGCCAGATGCGCTCCGGCGTGAGCGGCATCTGCAGCGTGTCGACGGCCATCCCGGGGTAAGCTCGCGCCAGCGCGTCGAGCACGGCATTGACGACGGCGGGCGCCGCGCCGATGGTGCCGAGCTCGCCCACGCCTTTCACGCCCAGATGATTGTTGGTCGACGGCGTGGCCTCGTCGGTGGTCATGTCGAAGCGCCCGACGCTGCTCGCCCGCGGCAGCGCGTAATCGAGGAACGAGCCCGTCAGCGGTTGCCCCGACTCGCGGTCGTAGACCATCTGCTCCATCAGCGCCTGCCCGATGCCCTGCGTCGCGCCACCTTCGAGCTGACCCGCCACCACCATGGGGTTGATGACGCGCCCGACGTCGTTGACCGAGTGGTAGCTCGCGATCTCGACCGCGCCTGTGTCGGGGTCGACCTCGAGCTCGCACACGTGGCAGCCGTTCGGCCACGTTGCGTCCGCCACCTTGCTCGTCGACACGAGCACGATGCGCGCCTCGGGTTGCTTCGCCGCGAGATCGAAGAGGCCGATCGCCCGATCGGTGCCGGCGATGCGGAACACGCCGTCGCGGTACTCGATGTCGCTCACCGCCGCTTCCAGGTGCTCGGCCGCGAGCTCGTGCGCCTTCTTCACCGTGCGCTCGGAGGCGACGTGCACGGCCGATCCGCCGACGAACAGCGAGCGCGAGCCCGCGCTGCCGAAGCCCGTGCCGCGATCCGTGTCGCCGTACGCGAAGCGGATCTTCTCGGGCGGCACGCCGAAGACGTCGACCGCGAGCTGGGTGAAGGTGGTGGACAACGACGTGCCCATCGGCTGCGTCGCCGAAAAGATCTCGATCGCGCCGCCGGCCACGGTCACGGTGACCTGCTCCTCGAACACGTCGGCGCCGGTCCACTCGACGAACGTCGCGATGCCGCGCCCGCGCAGCAAGCCTCGGCGCTTCGACCCGGCGGCACGCGCTTCAAAGCCGTTCCAGTCGGCGTGAGCGAGCCCGAGGTCGAGCACGCGCTCGAACTGGCCGGTGTCGTACGTCTTCGCCATCGCGTTCTTGTACGGCATCTGCACGGGCCGGATCATGTTGCGCCGGCGCAGCTCGACGCGGTCGATGCCGGACTTGCGCGCCGCGGCGTCGAGCAGGCGCTCGATCGTGTAGATCGCCTCCGGCCGCCCGGCGCCACGGTAGGGCCCGGTGGGCGTGGTGTTGGTGAGCACGCCCTCGATGCGCACGTCGATCGTCTCGATGTGATAGACGCTGGTCGACACCCACGGCCCGATCAGGAGCTGGATGATCACGCCCGCCGGCGTTGCGTACGCGCCCAGGTTCGCATGCGAGTGCACCGACAGCGCACAGATCTTCCCGTCCTCGTCGAGCGCGAGCGACGCGCGGCTCACGAGGTCGCGGCCGTGCGTGGCCGAGACGAATTCCTCGATGCGGTCGGCCGTCCACTTGACCGGGCGCGCGAGATGGCGAGCGAGCCACGCGGCCACGACGTCCTCGGGGTAGAGCGCGGTCTTCATGCCGAAGCCGCCGCCGACGTCGCCTACGACGACGCGTAGCTTGTCCACGGGTAGCTTGAGCACCTCGCCCGCGAGCTCGTCGCGCACGCCGGTCGGCGTCTGGCAGCTCACGCGCAGCGTGATGCGGCCCGAAGGCGCGTCGTAGCTCGCGAGCGTCGAACGCGGCTCGATCGGCGCCGGGATGACGCGCTGGTTGACGAGGTCGAGCGTGACCACGTGCGCCGCGGCGGCCGTGGCGAGCGTTGCCGCCTCCACATTGCCGTGCTTCGCGACACACGCGATGTTGCCCGCCGCCTCGGGCCACACGAGCGGGGCGCCCTTGACGATCGCGTCGGCGATCGTCGCGACGCTCGGCAGCGGCTCGTAGCGGACGTCGATCGCCTCGGCCGCGTCGCGCGCCTGGTCGCGCGTCTGCGCGACTACCGCCGCGACCGCCTCGCCGGCGAAGCGCACGGCGTCGACCGCGAGCGCATGCTGCGGCGGTCCCGCCGTGGGTTTGCCGCCGGGCCGCTTGAAGTCCGCCGACTGCACGAGGGGACGCACGCCCGCGTGCACGAGGTCCGCGCCGGTGACGACCGCGACCACGCCGGGCATCGACTTCGCCGCGGCCGCGTCGATCGCAGCGATCTTCGCGTGCGCGTGCGGCGAGCGCAGGAACGCGAGGTAGCCCTGTCCCGGCAGCGAGAAGTTGTCCGCGAAGCGGTCGCGGCCGGTCATGAGGTCGACATCCTCGACGCGGCGGACGGACTTGCCGCTGCCGAAGCGGGCGGAGTGGGCGTGAGCGGTCATCGTGACGGTTTTGGAAGTAAGATGCGCGGCGCGCCCGCCATCTTACCGTTCCTTATCGCATGCTCGCGCTCGTTGCAGGTTTGGTGCTGTTCCTAGGCGCGCATTCGGTGCGCATCGTGGCCGACGGCTGGCGCGCGGCGCAGGTGGCACGCCTGGGCGCGCTGCGCTGGCGCGGGCTCTACTCCCTCGTGTCGCTGGCGGGCCTCGTGCTGCTGGTCTGGGGCTTCGGGCAGGCGCGGCTCGACCCCATCGTCGTGTGGGCGCCGCCCGCGTGGACGCGCTACGCGACGTCGCTGCTCGTGCTCCCCGCGTTCGTGCTGGTCGTCGCCGGCAACATGCCCGGCACGCGGATCCGCGCCGCGCTCGGCCACCCGATGCTGCTCGGAACCAAGCTGTGGGCGTTCGCGCATCTGCTGTCGAACGGCACGCTCGCCGACATCGTGCTCTTCGGCGCGTTCATGGTCTGGGCCGTCGTCGACTACCGTTCCGCGCGGCGCCGCGACCGCGTGGGCGGCGTCGTCTACCCACCCGGCACGACGGCGCGCGACGCAATCGCGATCGTCGTCGGCGCCGCGGCGTGGCTCGCCTTCGGCCTGTGGCTGCACGGGCCGCTCATCGGCGTGCGGCCTTTCTAGAGCAGTCCGAGCACCAGCCCCGCCCCCAGCGTGGCGAGGAATGCAAGCGTCGCGACGCACAGAACGCCTTCGAGGCGTCGCAGCGCACTGCCGTTGTGTTGCCAATGCGGCCCCTCGTCGCCACGTTTCCGCGTCGCGACATCCTGCCAGTCGGCCGAATACTCGGGCGCGAACGGCACCGGGGCGAGCCCGCTGCGCAGTAGGGCGATGGGGCGTCGGCCTTGGGTGGAAAATGTCAACTGGATCATCATTTGGCTCTCCTGTGCCGCGATGGCAGCCGAGGCAAAGTCTAGGATGGCCGGGGTATGCGCACAAACGATTTGTTTTGGCGCAAAATGTGAATCGTTTTGACATATTGGAGCACGCGCCGTGGCGATCCGGCTTCCGCCCATGCAGGCGTTGCGCGCCTTCGACGCCGCCGCGCGCGAGAAGAGCCTCACGCGCGCCGCGGAGTCGCTCAACCTCACCCACGGCGCGATAAGCCACCAGCTCAAATCCCTCGAGGACGACCTGGGCGTGCGCCTGGTCGAGCGCGCGGGCCGCGGCATCCGCCTCACCGACGAAGGCGAGCGCTTCGCGCAGCGCGTGCGCGCCGTGCTCGCGGATCTGTCCGCAGCCGTGCAGGAAGCCGCCGAGCGCAGCAACCCGCGCCTGCTGCGCGTCAGCGTCACGCCGTCGTTCGCCGCGCGCTGGCTCCTGCCGCGCATGGCACGTTTCGCGGCGGCGCATCCTTCGGTGGACCTCGACGTGCGCGCCAACAGCCTTCTCGTCGACTTCCAGCGCGACGACGCCGACTGCGCGGTGCGCTACGGCCTCGGCACCTGGCCGGGTGTGGCGAGCGAGCATCTGCTCGACGAGGTCTACCTCCCGGTGTGCAGCCCGCGCCTTTCCGGCGGACGGCTTCCCAAGCGCCCCGCCGATCTTTCGCGCCACCCGCTCCTGCGCTCGAACGACGAGTACTGGGAGCCATGGTTCGCCGCGGCCGGCCTCGGCTGGCCGGAGCCCGACCGCGGCCCGATCTTCAACGACAGCGCGCACATGCTGCAGGCGGCCATCGAGGGGCACGGCATCGCGCTTGCGCGCAGCTCGCTGCTCGGCGACGACGTGCGCAACGGGCTGCTCGTGCGCCTGTTCGACGTCGAGGTCCCCAGCGACCGCAGCTACTACTTCGTCTACCCGCCACGCGTGGCAGGCACGCCGAAGATCCAGATGTTCGGCCGCTGGCTGCACGCGGAGGCGCGCGCCGCGGTCGTCACTCGAAAAGCGAAGAGGCCGGCGCGCAAGCCGTGACCGGGGAAAGCTGTGCGATGCGCACGCCGAGGAGCCGGATGCGGCGGTCGAGCGGCACGCGCTTCAGGCACTCGCCGGCGGCGCGGCGGATCGCCTGCGCATCCTGCGTGGCCGCCGGCAGCGTGCGGTCGCGCGTGACCGTCTTGAAATTGTCGAAGCGCAGCTTGATGCCCACGGTGCGGCCCGCGTAGCCCTTGCTCGTAAGATCGCCCGCGAGGCGCTGGCACAAATCGGTGAAGATCGCGGACAGCTCGGCGCGGTCGCGCTGCGCCGAAAGGTCGCGCTCGAAGGTCGTTTCGCGGCTGATCGACACGGGCTCGCTCTCGGTCACGACGTCGCGGTCGTCCTCGCCGTGTGCGACGCGATGCAGCCACGCGCCGTAATTGCGGCCGAAGTGCTCGATGAGCCACGAAAGCTCGGCATGCGCGAGTGCGCCGATGCTCTTCACGCCCAGGCTTTCGAGCTTCGCGCTCGCCTTGGGACCGATGCCGTTGATCCTGCGCGGCGCGAGCGGCCAGATGCGCGCGGCGACGTCCTCGGGACGCAGGATCGTGAGGCCGTCGGGCTTGTCGAGCTCGGAGGCGATCTTGGCGAGGAGCTTGTTCGGTGCCACGGCAATCGAGCAGGTGAGCCCCGTCGACTCGCGCACCGCGGCCTTGAGCGCCTTCGCGACGTCGCGGGCGCGCCACCACGCGTCGACCTCGGACTCGTCCGCGCCATGCCGCTCCTCGGCTTCCGGCGGGTCGACATCGGTCAGGTCGACGTAGATCTCGTCGATGCCGCGGTCCTCGATGCGCGGCGCGATGCGGGCGACCGCGTCCTTGAACATCCTCGAATAGCGACGGTACGCGTCGAAATCCGACGGGAGCAACGCGACATCGGGCGCCATCGCGGCCGCCTTCATGAGGCCGAGCGCCGAGTGCAGGCCGAGCGCACGCGCCTCGTACGTCGCCGTCAGGATGACGCCGCGCCCCGCGTACCCGCGCAGGGTGGCGAACTTGCGCGTGACATTGCCGTCGGCGTCGACCGTCTCCTCCGGCTGATGGCGGCGGCCGCCGCCGATGACGACGGCGCGCCCGCGCAGCTCCGGGTAGCGCAGGAGCGCCACGGACGCGTAGAACGCGTCCATGTCGAGATGCGCGATCAGCCGCGGCGGCATCCGCCTTCGCTACCTCAATGCGACATCAGCACCGGCACGGTCATCGCCTGCAACATGAGGCGGGTGACGCCGCCCAACACGACCTCGGACAGGCGCGGCCGGCTGTACGCGCCCATCACGATCAGGTCCGCGCCGAAATCGGCAGCGCGAGACAGGAGGAGATTACCGGCGTCGACGTCCTCGGCCACCTCGTGGCGAACGTAAGCGTCGACGTCGTGGCGCGCAAGCCACGCGGCGATGTCCTTGTCGGCGAGCGTCTCGCGCACGGCTTCATCGCCGCGCGAGGAGATCGACACGACCTTCACCTGGTCCGCGCGGGCGAGGAACGGTATCGCGTCGGCGACGGCACGCGCCGATTCGCGCGACTCCTTCCATGCAACCAGGATGCGCTGTCCCACGTGCTCGAACGTGCCCGAGTGCGGCACCACGAGCGCCGGCCGACCCGCCTGCATGAGGACCGCGTGCACGAGGTCGCTCGCAAATCCCGAGTGCGCGCCTTCCGCCCTGGGCTGCGCGAGCACGCACAGGTCCGCGTAGCGCGCATGCAGTATCGCCGCGTCGACGGCGCGCCCGGCCGGCGCGCTCCACGCGACCTTGGCGAGCGAATGGCGCACGGCGACCTCGCGAAAGCGCGCCTCGGCGCGCGCCTGCGCGTCGCCGGTGTCGCGCAGGCGATGCTCGACGACGGCGTCCGGCAGCATGGCCGACGTGAACGGGGTAAGCTCGCGCGTGGGCACGAGGTAGGCGCCCGCGAGCTCGGCGTCGAACCTGCTCGCGAGCGAGGCCGCGAGCTCGAGGCACGCGGCATCGTCGCCGTCGTCGAGATGAACGAGAAGGGAACGGTAGTCCATACGAAGGCCTTGAAGGATCGGAAACTGCATTGTGCGCCGCCGCGGTCCGTGTTCCTTGCGCGCTCGCAACCAAACGCGCGTGCCCCGGTCCAATCCCTCGCGTCGGAGGATAGCCCATGAAGAACCCCCTGGTGTGGCTCGCGCTCGCGGTCGTGCTCGCCGGCGTCGCGTCGTTCTATTACTGGCAGCACGCAAACGCGCCGGAGCCTGCCGCACCCCCGCCGCTCGCCACCGCACCCGCGCCGCCGCCCGCGCCGGAAACGCCGCGCATCGAGCATCCCGTGCCCGAAGCGCCCGCCGGCGCGCCGCTGCCGCCGCTCGCCGACAGCGACGCTGCGGCCAAGGACGCGCTCGTCAGTCTCTTCGGCAGCGACGCGGTCGTTCGCATGTTCATTACCGACGCCGCGGTGCGCCGGTTCGTCGCCACGGTCGACAACCTGCCGCGCAAGACGACCGCGGCGCGCCTCATGCCCGTGCGTCCGGCGCCGGGTACCTTCGAGGTCGACAACCACGGCGGCACGCTCACCATCGACGCGAAGAACGCGCTGCGCTACCGGCCCTACCTCGTCGTGATGGAGGGTGTGGAAGCCAAGCGCCTGGTCGCGGCCTACGTGCGGCTGTATCCGCTGTTCCAGGCCGCATACCAGGAGCTGGGCTATCCGAACGGCTACTTCAACGACCGTCTCGTGCAGGCCATCGACGACCTGCTCGCCACGCCCGACGTTGCGTCGCCCACGCTGGCCCAGCCGAAGGTCCTCTACGAGTTCGCCGACCCCGCGCTCGAGGATCGCTCCGCCGGGCAGAAGATCATGCTGCGCATGGGCAGCGCCAACGCCGCGCGCGTGAAGGAGAAGCTGCGCGCGATCCGCCGCGAGCTCACGGGGCAGATGGCGCCGCAGTGACTCTACGCAGGGCTAGTCGTCCTTGATCCCCTTTTCCTTGATGATTCGCCCCCACTTTGCCGTGTCCGCGCTCACGATCGCCGCGAGCTCCGCGGGCGTGGAAGGCTTCGGGTCGGCCCCGGATTCGGCGAGGCGCGTGCGATAAGGCTCCGACGTCAGCACCTTGCGCACGGCGGCGTTGAGCTCGTCGATGCGCGCCGTCGGCGTCCTCGAAGGCGCGAACAGCGCGTACCAGTTGTTCGACTCCACGCCCTTGATGCCCTGCTCCTCGAGGGTGGGCACGTCGGGCAGCGCGCTGCTCCGCTTCGGCGCGGCGATGCCGAGCGGCTTCAATTTGCCCGCCTTCACCTGCCCGATGAGGCCCGGGATGTCGCCAAAGAAGCCCGCGACCTGGCCGCCCATGACATCGGTGATCGCGGGCGCGGCGCCCTTGTACGGCACGTGCATCAGGTTGGCGCCCGTGTTCGCGGCAAGAAGCTCCATCGCAAGATGCGGCATGCTGCCCACACCCGAGGACGCGATCGGAATCGGATCGCTCTTCTGCTTCGACTGCGCGACCAAGTCGGCCACGCTCCGGGCGGGGTTCGAAGGCTGCGTGACCAGCACCTCGACGTTGTCGACGACAAGCGCGACCGGCGCGAAGTCGCTCATCTTGTAGGACAGGCTCTGGTAAAGCGACGGATTGATCGCCGCCGCGCCGGCGCTCGACAGCCACAGCGTGTTTCCGTCCGGCTTGCTCGCGATGACCGCCTGCGCGCTCACCGCGCCGTTGCCGCCGGGCCTGTTGTCCACGATGACCGCGGTGTTGAGCTCCTTGCCGAGCCCTTCGGCGAGGATGCGCGCGACGAAGTCGACGGGGCCGCCGGGCGGGAACGCAATGACGATGCGCAGGGGCTGCGCAGCCTGCCCAGCCGCCAGGCCGGCG
>DATJXV010000098.1:0-48152 GCA_035499955.1 Casimicrobiaceae bacterium | reverse complement strand
TCGAGCGAATCGAATTCCGCACGCGTGGCCACGACGCGCGGCACGCCGTCGTAGGTATTGAGAATGGCGCGCAGGCCCTGACCTGCACTCGTTTTCGGCACGACGCAGTCCGCGCGCGGCGCGCCCATCAAGCGGGCCAGGCGCGCGCGGAACGCCGTCATCTCCTCGAACCAGCCGTCCCAGGCGTCGCCCAGGTCCGCGTACCATGCGGCGAGGCCCTCGCCGACGTCGTCCGCGGCCGCGTCGAGCGGACGGCCGAGCGAGTGATTGGCGAGATAGATCCGGCCGCGCCAGCGGTCGATCACGCGCGAGAAGAGCGGCGCCACGTGGCGCGCGATAGTCTCTTCGTCGAGCGGTGCCGAACCGAGCGCGGCGACGGCCGCTTCGATGCGCTCGACGGTGCGCGTCACGGCCGCCCGATTACCGTCCGCACGTCGATGAGCTCCGGAAAGAACGGCCTGTCGAGCGCGCGTTTCAGGTAGTTGACGCCGGACGATCCGCCCGTCCCCGTCTTGTAGCCGATGATGCGCTCCACGGTCTTCATGTGGCGGAAGCGCCAGAGCTGGAAGCCTTCCTCCATGTCGACCAGCTTCTCGCACATGTCGTACGCGTCCCACCATTGCTTCGGATGCTCGTAGACGGTCTTGAAGACCGGCACGAGATCGGGATTGCGCTCGTACGGCTGGGTGAAGTCGCGCGCGAGGCACGCTTGCGGGACCGGCAAGCCGCGGCGCGCGAGGTGGCGCAGGAACTCGTCGTACAGCGAAGGCGCGTGCAGGAGCGCATCGAGCCTAGCGAACGTCGCCGGTTCGTGACGGAAAACGTCGAGCGTGCCCGCATGCTTGCTGCCGAGCAGGAACTCGATTGCGCGGTATTGCGCCGATTGGAATCCCGACGAGCTTCCGAGGGAAGGGCGGAACGCATCGTACTCCGACGGCGTCAGCGTCTCGAGCACCGCCCACTGCTCGAAGAGCTGCTTCTGGATGAGCTTCACGCGCGCCAGGATCTTGAAGCACGGCTCGAGCGCGTCGGCGCGCACGTAGCCGATCGCCGCCTTGAGCTCGTGAATCATGAGCTTCATCCACAGCTCCGACACCTGGTGCTGGATGATGAACAGCATCTCGTCGTGGCGCGGCGGATGCCCCTCGCCGCCGGACAGCGGCTGCTGCGCCGCGAGCAGGCGGTCGAGCTTGAGATAGCCGCCGTAGGACAGCCGGTCGGCAAGATCGGTGACGATGCCCGGCTCGAGTGGCTGGCTGCTCATGCGCGCCGAGTATACGCGCGGCGTTTGCTACCATCGCGCACCATGCGGCGGGCCCTCCTCGTCCTGTTGTGCGCGATCCTGCTCGGCGCCTGCGGGAGCGACGTGGCGCAGCATCGAAGCCTTCGCCTGTCCGAGTGCCGCCTGCCGTACCTGCCGACCGCCGCGCAGTGCGGCACGCTGCAAGTGCCCGAGGATCGCACGAAGCCGGAGGGCCGCAAGATCGACATCTTCGCGGCGATCCTGCCGGCGAACACGGTCACCCCGAAGGACGATCCTCTCGTCATCCTCGCCGGCGGGCCTGGCCAGGCGGCGTCGACGCTCGCGCCGTTCGCGGCGCGCCTCGCCGAGCTTCGCCGCACGCGCGACGTGGTGCTGATCGATCAGCGCGGCACGGGCCGCAGCTCGCCGCTCACCTGCGCGGCGTTCAAGCCTAGCGAGAGCGAGGCCTTCGAGACCGACCCGCGACCGAGGGCGCGCGAATGTCTCGCGGAGCTTATCGGCCGCGACGTGGACCCCGCCCAATACACGACCGGCGCGTGGATCGCCGATCTCGAGGCGATGCGCGAAGCGCTCGGGTACCCGCGCTGGAACCTGTGGGGCGGCAGCTACGGGACGCGCGTCGCCCAGGAATACCTTCGCCTGCATCCGCAGCGCGTGCGCACCGTGACGCTCGACGGCGTCGCGCCGCCCGGCATGATCATCTCCCTCGACGTCTGGCGCACTCGGGAGGCCGCGCTCGACGCCATCGCGAGGGCGTGCGCCGACTCGAGGCCCTGCCGCGCAGCGCACCCCGACGTGCGCGCCACGCTGCACGACATCGAGCGCTCGCTCGGATCGGCTGGGCGCGAGATCGATCTGGTCGACCCGCGTACCGGCACCGCGCGGCGCGCGCACATCACGTTCGACGTGGTCCTGGGCGCTCTGCAGCCGCTCACCTACGCGCCCGAGACGGCCACGCTGCTGCCCGAGCTGCTCGCCCTCGCGGCGCGCGGCGAATACGCTCCGCTCTTCGCCGCGAATCCCGCGATGTCCGGGCGTGATGTCGACCAGATCAACGCGGCGCTGCACTTCTCGGTGACATGTGCCGAGGACGTGCCGCGCATCCAGCCCGGCGCCGAGCAGAAAGTGCTCGAGGGCCTGCCGACGCGCCGGCTCGCCGAGCAGACGCTCGCCGTATGCGAATTCTGGCCGCGCGGGACCGTCGCGCCCGACTTCGCGCAGCCCGTGAAAAGCGCCGTTCCCGCGCTCATTTTCTCCGGCGGAATGGACCCCGTGACGCCGCCCGCCAACGGCGAGGCGGTGGCGAAGGGCCTGCCGAACGGCCGCCACATCGTCGCCCCCGGCTACGGCCACATCGTATCGGTGCACGCCTGCGCGCCGCGCCTCATCGCGTCGTTCGTCGAGGAGGCGCGCAGCGACCGGCTTTCGCAGGCGTGCGTCGACCACTTCGAGAAGAGCGTGCCGCCGCCCTTGTGGCCGAACCGCCTCGCGCCGCAGCCATGATCCGCGTCGACGGGTTGACCAAGTCGTTCGGCAGGAAGGGCGAAGTGCATGCGGTGCGCGAGGTCTCGTTCGACGCGCCCGACGGCGAGATCACGGGCCTACTCGGCCCCAACGGCGCCGGCAAGACGACGCTGCTTCGCATGCTCGCCACACTCGTGGTCCCCGATGCCGGCACGGCGAGCGTGGGCGGCCGCGACATCGGCCGTGACCGCTACGCCGTGCGCGAGCGCATCGGCGTGCTCTCCGACGCACGCGGCCTGTATCCCCGGCTCACGGCGCGCGAGAACATCCGCTACTACGGCGCGCTGCACGGCCTCGCGGGGCCGGCGCTCGAGACTCGAATCGATGCGCTCATCGCCACCCTCGGCCTCGCGCCGCTCGCCGACCGCCGCGCGCAGGGCTTCTCGCAAGGCGAGCGCATGAAGGTCGCGATCGCCCGGGCACTCGTTCACGACCCCGACACCATCCTCCTCGACGAGCCGACCAACGGCCTCGACATCATGAGCGTGCGCGCGCTGCGCGAGCAGCTTCGCGCGCTGCGCGCCGCCGGACGCTGCCTGCTGTTCTCGTCGCACGTGATGCAGGAGGTGGCGGCGCTGTGCGACCGCATCGTGATCCTCGGCGAGGGGCGCGTCGTCGCGCAAGGCGCGGCGTCCGAGCTGATCGCACGAAGCGGCGCCGCCACGCTCGAGGACGCCTTCGTGTCGCTGCTGGGCAGCGGCGAGGGGCTCGCCGCATGAGTAGCGCTTCGAGGGTCGCGACCGTCGCGGCCAAGGAGATCCGCGATGCCGCGCGCGACCGCCGCACGCTCCTGGTCTCGCTCCTCACCGCGGTCGCCGCCGGGCCGATCTTCCTCGTGCTGATCTTCAATCTCATCGCGAGCCAGGCGGACCGCGCGCGCGACCTGAAGCTGCCGGCGGTCAACCTGTCGATCGCGCCGGCGCTCGCCGATTTCCTCGCGCGAAACCAGGTGGCGCTGCCCGAGGCGCCGGCGGACTACGAAGCGAAGATCCGCGCCGGCGAGTTGGACGTGGTGCTCGTCGTCGATCCCTCGTTCGCGGCCGACGTGGCCGCCGGCAGGCAGGGCACCGTGCGTCTGGTCTCCGACCGCTCGCGCGACCGCGCGCAGCCTTCGATCCGCCAGGCCGAGGCGCTGCTGCGCGCGTACAACCGGCTGTGGGGAGGCCAGCGTCTCCTGCTGCGCGGCGTGGCGCCCACGGTCGGCGATCCGCTCAACGTGGAGGACTTCGACCTCGCCACCCCGCAGCAGTCGGGCGCGATCGTGCTCTTCCTCGTCGCGTTCTACGGCTTGCTCGCGTCCGTGATGGGCGGCATGGCGGTCTGCCTCGACACGACCGCCGGGGAGCGCGAGCGGCAGTCGCTCGAGCCGCTGCTCATGACGCCCGCACGCCCCGGCGAGATCGTGGTGGGCAAGTGGATCGCGGCGTGCGCGTGGAACGCGATCGTCGTGGCCATCACGCTCGCCGGCTTCTACGTGACGCTCGCGTTCGCGCCGCTTCCCGCGGTCGGCATCCCGTTCCTGTTCACCGCGCGTGAGCTGCTGCGATTCCTGGTGGTGCTCGCGCCGGTCATCCTGCTCATCCCCGCGGCGCTGCTCTACATCGGCACCCGCGGCAGGACCTACAAGGAAGCGCAGGCCAACGTCTCCCTGCTGATGTTCGCCGTCTCGCTGGTGCCCGTCGTGCAGCTGTTCCTCCAGCAGAAGGAGCCTGCGTGGCTCGTGCTCGTGCCGGTGTCCGGGCAGTACACGCTGCTGCGGCTCGCGCTGCGCGGCGAAGCGATCCCGTCGCCGCAGCTCGCGCTTTCCTACGTCGTGCCGGGCGTGCTCACCGCGTGCGCGCTCTACGCGATGGCGCGCCTGCTGTCGCGTGAATCGGTCCTCGCCGGCAAGTAGCGCTCGCGTGCGACAATCGCCGCGTGCCGCGCGCCAAGCCTCCTTCCTCGCCTCCCTCGCCTTCCGCGATGATGGACACGCGCGAGGTCGCGGCGTATCTGCGCCTCAAGGAGCGCCGCATCTACGGCCTGGTGCGCTCCAACGCGCTGCCCCACGTGCGGGCCACGGGCAAGCTTCTGTTCCCGCGCGCCCAGGTGGATGCCTGGCTCGCGTCGAAGGCGGGAGTTGCGCCTGCCCCGGAGACCCGCGCGCCGCCGATCGTGGCCGGCAGCCACGATCCTCTTCTCGAGTGGGCGGCCCGTGAATCGGGGAGCGGGCTCGCCGTGCTCGCATGCGGCAGCCGCGGCGGCCTCGACCGATTCTGCGCAGGCGCGGCGACCGTCGCGGCGATGCACTGGCTCGACACTGCGACGGGCGAGTACAACGTGCCGCTCCTGCGCACCCTCCTCGCCGGTGCCGACGTCGTCGCGATCGAATGGGCGCGGCGCACGCAGGGTCTCGTGACCGCCCCCGGCAATCCGCTTCGACTCCGAACGCTCGTCGATCTCGCGCGGCGCAAGGCGCGCATCGTCGACCGGCAGAAGGAGTCGGGCAGCCACCAGCTGCTTTGGCACCTGCTCGCGCAGGCGCACGTCGCGCGCGATGCGCTAACGCTCGCGGCCCGCTCCGCGCTCTCCGAATCGGAGATCGCGGCGACCGTCGGCGACGGCAAGGCCGACGCCGGTCTCGCGATCGAGGCGGCCGCCCGCGCACACGGCCTCGGGTTCATTCCGCTCGCCGCGGAGCGCTTCGATCTCGTCGTGCGGCGGCGCGACTACTTCGAGCCTCCCATGCAAACGCTCCTCGCCTTCGCGCGCACGGCGGAGTTTCGCGAGCGCGCGGCGAGCCTCGGAGGCTACGACGTCGCCTGGACAGGCCGCGTCGTGTTCAACGCGTGACGGGGAACACGCGGCGCACACCGGCCACTTCGGTCACCCGCACGGGCACCTTGTAGAGGGCGCTCAGCGCCTCGTCGGTCAGCGCGTCGGCGACCGCCGCGAGCGCGAGAACGCGGCCGTCGGCCATGAGCAACGCGCGATCGGCATGCGCGAGCGCGTGATCCGGGTCGTGGGTCGAGAAAAGGATGGTGCGGCCTTCGCCGCGCAGCCGCTCGATCTCGCGCAGCACGCGAAGCTTGTTGCCGTAGTCCAGGTTGGCGGTCGGCTCGTCGAGCACCAGCACGCCTGCGCCTTGGGCAAGCGCGCGAGCGATGAGCGCGAGCTGGCGCTCGCCGCCGGAGATCTCGGTCATGGGCCGCCGCCCGAGTTGCCCGATGCCGACGCGCTCCAGCGCCTCGGCGGCGAGCAAGCGGTCGTCCGCCGTCGGCTGCGCGAACCAGCCCACGTCCGCGGCGCGCCCCATGAGCACGGCGTCGGTCACCGTGAACGCGAACGGTGCGGCGTGCTGCTGCGGAACGTAAGCGAAGCGGCGTGCACGCCCCTGCGGCGACATCCGCGCGACATCGAGGCCGTCGATGACGACCTTGCCGGCGAGCGCGGGGAGCAGGCCCAGAAGCGTGCGGAAGAACGTGGTCTTGCCGCAGCCGTTGCCGCCGAGGACGGCCAGCACTTCGCCTCGCATGAGCGTGAACGCCACACCCTCGCCGACCACGCGCGCGCCGTAGCCGAAGCTCAAGCCTTCCACGTCGAGCATCAGTCGCTCCTTCGTACGCGCGCGAGCAGGTAGACGAAGACGGGCGACCCGACGAGCGCCGTAAGCACGCCGGGCGGAATCTCGATTGCCGCGATCGTCCGGCCCAGGGTGTCGACCGCCAGCACGAACGCCGCGCCGAGCAGCGCCGCGACCGGCAACAAACGCGTGAACCCGGGTCCGACCAGGAGCCGCGCACAGTGCGGCACGACGAGCCCCACCCAGCCGATGATCCCGCTGAAAGCCACGGCCGTCGCGGTGGCAAGCGTCGCTGCGCATACGACGTAACCGCGCAGCGCGGTGACGTGGATGCCGAGCGCGCGCGCCTCGTCGTCGTCGAGCGTGAGCAGGTTCACGCGCCAGCGTACGAGCCAAAGCGCGACTATGGCGGCCGCGATCGGCGTGAACGAGGCGAGGAAATCCTGGCGGCCGAAGCTCGCGAGGCTGCCCAGCAGCCAGAACGTGATGACGGGAAGCTGGTTGTACGGATCGGCGAGGTACTTGAGCAAGGAGATCGCCGCGCCGATCAATCCCGCGACGACGATGCCTGTGAGGATCAGGGTAACGAGCGGGTCGAGCGCGCGCAGGCGCGACGCGATAAGCCACACGAGCGCAACCGCCGCGAGCCCGCCCAGGAACGCGAGCGCCTGGATCGCCACGACCGACAAACCCATGAAGATCGCGCCGACCGCGCCGAGCGCTGCACCCGCCGAGACGCCGAGCGTGTCCGGCGCCACGAGCGGATTGCGGAACATCTGTTGGAATGCGGCGCCTGCGGAGGAAAGCGCCGCGCCTACGAGCAGCGCGCCGGCGACGCGCGGCGCGCGCACGTTCCACACCACTTGCGCATACGACGCTGGGAGCGACGCATCGTCGCGCCACAGCACGGCCCAAAGATCGGGAAGCGAGATCGGGAAGCGGCCGAGCGTCATGGCCGCGATCGCCAGCGCGGACGTCGCCGCCAGCCCGAACAGGATCGCCCCGGCGTATCGACTGTCGTTCATCAGCGCGGCAACCCGGCCGTCGCAAGGAGCGCTGCGACTTGCGCGTCGGTCGGTGTCTGATGATAGAAGCGGCGGTGGAACTCGACGATGCGCGGCCCGAGCGGCTCCGGAAAGGCGGCTGGGTGCAGGATGCGCACCAGCCACTCGAGGCCGAGGATGCGGTTGAGCGCCGGCGGCGCGTCGATCCAGCCGAACGGCAGTTCGGGCGCAACGTAGACGCGGTTGTTCCTGACCGCGGCGACCGCCTGCCACTCCGGGCGCGAGCGCACGGCGCGCGCGAATTCCGGATCGATGGTCACGATCACGTCGGGCTGCCACAGGAGCACTTGCTCGAGCGACACGTTGACGAGACTGCCGGGGAATCCGGGGGGCGGCTCGGCGACGTTGCGCGCGCCCGCCAGGTCGAGCACTTCCGATTGCAGCGAGCCGCGCGGCGCCGTCGCGAGCCCGTTGGGACCGCGCGCGTAGAACACGCGCGGCCGCCGCGCCTCGGGGATCGTCGCGATGCGGGCGGCGATCCGGGCAAGCGACGCCTCCACCGACGCCGCGAGCGCTTCGCCTTCGGATGCAGCGCCGATGGCGCGGCCGAGCTCGCGCAGAAGGCGCGGCGTGTCGGCGAGCCGGCCGTCGAACAGCAGGTACGGGATGCCCGTGGTCTCCTGGACACGCTCGGCGAGCGACGCGTACGTCGGCGACGTCGAGCCGATGTCCACCACGACGTCGGGCTTCGCCGCCATCAGCACTTCGACGTTCGCCGTGCCGCCGCGCCCGGTCAATCGCCCGAGCTCGGGCAGCCGCGTCACCGAAGGCGACAGGAACGGAATCTCGTCGGGACGCAGCGCGCGGGTCCATCCCGCGAGCTTGTCGGGCGCAAGCGCGAGCACGAAGACCGACGCGGGCGGACCGGCCGCGTACACCTTGCGGATCGTCGCGGGTATTGCGACCGTGCGGCCGGTCGCATCGGTGATCGTCGTTTGCGCGATCGAAGGCGGCGCGAACGCGGCGACGAGCGCAGCGCAAGCAAGCGCCGATCTCACGGCGGCGCGAATCCGTACCGCGCGAGCGTTCGCTGACCCGCGGGCGACATAACGTAGGCCGCGAACGACCTCGCCCCGGCGGAGGCGTCGTGCCGCGCAGCGAGGCCGTAGAGCGCGCCGACGCGCAGCTCGGCGGGCAGCGACACCACGACGAGCGAGGGCTCCTCCGCGATCGCCTGCTTCGCGTTCGTGCAATAGGTGAGGAAGATGTCGGCCTCGCCGCCGGCCACGAGCACGCCGTACACGCTCTTGTCCGCGGGGAGCGCCGGCGTCTGCGCACCGCCGGTGAGCTGCCTCGCCTTCGTGCTGAGCATGGCATAGGCCCCGGGACGCAGGGCATCGGCGCGGCGAAACACTTCCCACGCGTAGTCGCCGGACGGATCGGCCTTCGGCGTGGACGTTCCGAGCTTCCATCGCGGGTCGAGCATGGCGGCGAGCACGTTCGCCGAATCGAGTCCGACGCGCGGCTGCGCGAGCGCGCAAAGCTCGTTGCGCGCGAACGGCACGACGGACGCCGCCCATCCGCCTGCGACCAGGGTCTGGGGATGCTCCATGTTGGCCGAAGCCAGCATGTCCGCCGGCTCGCCGGCGACGATGCGGTCGCGCAGCAGGCCGGATGCGCCGAAGACCAGCCTGACCGGCTGCCCGTGCGCCATTTCGAAGTCGGCGGCGATCGCCGACATCGGCGAGCGCAGGCTTCCCGCGGCGTACACGACCACGATCGGCTGCGCGCCCGCGGTCGTGGCCATCGCGATTCCGAAGCCCCACGCGGCGAAGCGGACGAGGCTCATCCCTTCGCAGCGTTCGGAAAGAAGAGCTGTTCGCCGCCGATCTTGTAGTCGGCGATGACCGCCTGGCCGCGCGGGGAGATCACCCAGTCGACGAACTGCTGCCCCAGGTCCCTCTTGACCTGCGGATGCTTTGCTGGGTTCACGAGCATCACGCCGTACTGGTTGAAAAGGCGCTTGTCGCCTTCGACCAGGATGGTCAGGTCACCGCGGTTCTTGAACGACAGCCACGTGCCGCGATCGGCGAGGATGTAGCTGCTGGTCGCCGACGCGGTGTTGAGCGCAGGACCCATGCCGGAGCCCGTATCTTTGTACCAAGGCCCCTTCGCGGTGTCGATGTCGATGCCCGCCTCCTTCCAGTAACGAAGCTCGGCGGCGTTCGTGCCGCTCTTGTCGCCGCGCGACACGAAGGGCGCCTTCGCCGCGGCGATCTTGCGCATCGCCTCCAGGATGTCCTTGCCGCCTCCGATCTTCGCCGGATCGCTCCTCGGTCCGACGAGCACGAAGTCGTTGTACATGACCGGGTAGCGCTTCACGCCCCACCCCTCCGCCTCGAACTTCTCTTCGGCCGGCTGGTCGTGCACGAAGACGACGTCGGCGTCGCCGCGGCGCGCGAGGTCGAGCGCCTGGCCCGTGCCCACCGCGACCACGCGCACCTTGATGCCGGTGTCCTTCTCGAACGCGGGAAGAAGATGCGAGAACAGACCCGACTGCTCGGTCGAGGTCGTCGACGCCACGACGATGAACTTGTCCTGCGCATGCGCGCAAAGGCCGAGCGCGAACAGTGCGGCCCCCAGTACAGCGAACACCCGACGTCGTATCACAATCGCTCTCCTTCCATAAAGGCCGCGGCCTCGGGGGTGCGCGGCGAAACGAAGAACTCGCGGGCCGGCGACTGCTCGATCATCCGGCCCTCCTGCAGGTACACCACGTCCTGCGCGAGACGCCTCGCCTGCGCGAGGTTGTGCGTGGTCATCACGATCGTCGTCCCGCGTTCGTGGATGACGCGCACGATGTCCTCCACGGCGCGCGTGGCCTTGGGGTCGAGGCTAGCCGTCGGCTCGTCGAGGAACAGGACCTCGGGCCGCAGCGCCCAGGCGCGCGCGATCGCGAGCCGCTGCCGCTCGCCGCCCGACAGGAAGCGCGCCGAACGGTTGCCGATCGAGCGCAGCCCCACCTCGGCCAGCGCGTCGTCGATGCGCGCGTCCGCGGGGGCGCCGCGCACACCGGCCAACGCGAGCGCGTATCGGACGTTCGCGGCCGCGGAGCGGCGCAAGAGGACCGCGTGCTGGAATACCATCGCCTGCCCCCGCGGACGGCGTTCGGAGCCGCCCCAGCGAAGCGTGCCGCTCGACGGCGCGACGAGCCCGTGCAGCAGCCGCAAGAGCGTGCTCTTGCCGGCGCCGTTCGGCCCGAGGATCGTCGTGAACGTTCCGCGCTCGATCGTGAGGTCGACTGCCGACACCAATCGCACGCCGTCGCGCGCGACCTCGCAGCCGCGGCACGTGATCGGGAGGCCGGACGCCTCCCGCGGTTCAACCATAGCGGACGCGAGCCCATCCGCGAACGTATTGCGCCGCCGCGTTCACGACGAGCACGATCGCGATCAGCACGAGACCCAGCGCGAGCGCGAGCGGCAGGTCGCCCTTGCTCGTCTCGAGCGCGATGGTCGTGGTCATGACGCGCGTCACGCCGTTGATGTTCCCGCCCACGATCATCACCGCGCCCACTTCGGCGATGGCGCGGCCGAAGCCCGCGAGCAGCACGGTGATGAGGGAGAAGCGCGTGTCCCAGATCAGCGTGAGGGCCGCACTGAGCGTGCCGGCGCCCAGCGAGACGAGCTGCTCACGGTATTCCGACCAGGCGTCGGCCATGATCTGCCGCGAGAGCGCCGCGATGATCGGGATGATCAGCAGCGCCTGGGCGACGATCATCGCCTCCGGCGTGAACAGGATGCCGAAGCGGCCGAGCGGCCCCGCGCGCGACAGCATGAGGTAGACGACGAGCCCGAGCACGACCGGCGGCAGGCCCATCATCGAGTTGACGAACACCGTCAGCACGCGGCGTCCCTTGAAACGCCCCACCGCGATCGCGGCCCCGAGCGGCAGCCCGATCACCGCGGCGATCAACGTGGCCGTCACGCTCACCCGCAGGGAGAGCGAGACGATGGACACGAGATTGGGGTCGAGATGGGCGACGAGGCCCGTGGCCAGGGTCAGGCTTTCCGAGAAAGGATCCACTCCGCGCCCCGGTACGCAAAATGTGCATTATGACTGCAATTCCATGCAATTTGTGCGCAGCCGCGCTGGCGCTCCCCTATGGCGCCGCAGGAAGGGATGCGGTACCTTGGCGGCCGATCCGCAAAAAGGAGTCCGCCATGTCCGCCATCAAGACGACTGTCCTGTGCGCCGCGCTCGTGCTGGCCGCTGCCGGCTGCGCGTCGACCGCCCCCGCCGACAAGCAGGCGGTGGATCAGGCGAAGCAGCAGGAGCTGAACCAGATGGAGAAGGTCGGGCAGCGCAACGACTTCGACAAGCCGCTGCAGTAGCCTCCTCCTACCAGCCGAACGCGCGCAGCGCGTTCCCGCCTCGCACCTTGTCGCGCGCCGCGTCGGGCAGCGCGTCGACGCGTGCGAGGCACCCGGGCATGTCGCCGATCGTGTGCGGATAGTCGGACCCGTACATCACGTTGTCGGCGCCGAACACCCGCACGCAGAGGTCGAGCACCTCCGGCGCGAACACGACCGCGTCCGCGCTGATCGACGGCAGGTACTCCGACGGCCGGCGCGCAATCTTCTCGCGGCACGCCGGGATGTTGTCGTAGCACTGGTCCATGCGCGAGACGAGGTAGGGCAGCGCACCGCCGCCGTGCGAGGCGATGATGCGCAGGCGCCTATAGCGCTCGAAGAAGCCGTCGTAGATCATGCGCGCCGTGGCGAGCGAGGTGTCGAACGTGAAGCCGATCGACGCCGTGAGCTGGAAGCGCGACATGTCCATCTCGGCCACGCCCGGCGGCGCCGTGGGATGCACGAGCACCGGCAGCCCCTTGGCATCGATGGCCGCCCAGATCGCCGCGAACGAAGGATCGGTGAGCGGCAGTCCGCCGATGTTGGCGAGCACCATGACGCCCGACGCGCCGGCCGCGTGCGCGCGCGCAAGCTCGGCGAGCGCGAGATCGGGGTACTGCCATGGCAGCGACGCGAACCAGCGCAAGCGCCCCGGATGCGCGGTCTGAGCCGCCGCCATGTCGTCGTTCATGATGCCCGCCGCGCGAAGGCTCACTTCCGGGCCGCCCCAGTAGCAGTTGGGGCACGTGAGCGACAGCACGCAGATGTCCACGCCGCACTGGTTCATCGTGCGAAGGCGCAGGTCGTAGTCGAACATCCCCGGCACCGGTGTCATGAAAGGCGCGCCGTCGAGATGGATGGCGCGCAGGCCGCCGGTGACCGCCTTCACGGTGTAGCGCGGGCCGCCGTGCTGCTGCAGGAGCGTGAACCACGCCTCGGTCAGGCAGTGCGTGTGTACGTCGATGACGGGACTTGCCACGAGCCTTCTCCCAAGGGATTTCGTTCAATCGACCTTCGCGCCGGACTCCTTGATCGCCTTCGCCCATAGCGGCTGCTCGGCCGCGATCATCGCGGCGAACTGCTCCGGCGATTGCGGCGGGAACGGCTCCATGCCGAACTTCGCGAGCTGCGCCCTGAAATCGGGCGCGGCCTGAATCTTCTGCAACTCGGCGGAAAGCTTTGCGATGACGTCTTTCGGCGTTTCCGCGGGAGCCACGATGCCCTGCCATGCCTGCCAGTCGTAACCCGGAACGGTGGCCGCGATGGGCGGCACCGCCGCCAGCAGCGTCGTCTGCTGCGCGGCCGACGTGCCGAGCGCCACGACCTTGCCCGACTCGATGTTCGGCACGGCGATGGTCGCGTCGGCGAACATCACTTGAATGCGGTCCGTCAGCAGATCGGACAAAGCCGCGGGCGTGCCCTTGTACGGGACATGCTGAACGACGAGGCCGTATTGCGCCTTGAGCGTCTCCATGAAAAGGTGATGGGGGCTGCCGCTGCCGACCGATCCGTAGTTGTACTTGCCCGGGCTCGCCTTGATCGCCTCGATCATCTGCTTCACGTTCTTCGCCGGGAACGACGGACTCGCGATAAGGAAGAAGTTCACCGTGCCGACCGGCGATATCGGCGCGAAGTCCTTCACCGGGTTCACCGGGGAGGGTTGGTACAGGGCCGGGCTGATGCCGAGCGTCGTGCTGGTCGCCATGAGGAGCGTATAGCCGTCCGGCGGCGACTTCGCGACGAACTCGGCACCCACCAGCGTGCCGGCGCCAGGCTTGTTGTCGATCACCACGGGCTGCCCCAGCGCGCGGCCGAGGCGCTCGCCGATGGCGCGCGCGAGGATGTCCGTGAGCGCGCCCGGCGGATACGGCACGACGAGCCGGATCGGACGCGAGGGATACGGGGCCTGCGCGAGCGCGAGACCGGTGAAGGCCGCGAGGAGCGCGGCAGCCGCCATACGCGAAGCGAGCATCCGAAGCATCGGCATACGATACCAAGCCGGCGTGCGAGGGCGCCCGCGCGACTATACTTCGCGGGCGACCATGACCGCCTCCCCCGCGCCGCAGCACCGCTACGACCCCGCCGAATGGGCCGTGCGGGTCGACCTCGCCGCATGCTATCGGCTGGCCGCGCATTTCGGCATGACCGATCTCATCTACACCCACATCTCGGCGCGCGTGCCCGGCGCACACGCGCATTTCCTCATCAACGCGTACGGGCTGCTCTTCGACGAGATTCGCGCCTCGACGCTCGTGAAAGTCAGGCTCGAAGGCGACGTGATCGACGATCCCACCGGGCTCGGCATCAATCCGGCGGGCTTCGTCATCCACGGCGCCGTGCACGGCGCGCGCCCCGACGTGGGATGCGTGATGCATACGCACACCACGGCGGGTCTCGCCGTCGCCGCGCAGCGCCATGGCCTGCTCCCCTTGACGCAGCACGCCATGCGCTTCACGGGCGCCCTCGCCTATCACGACTACGAGGGCATCGCGCTCGAGCCCGACGAGCAGGCGCGACTCGTGGCCGATCTCGGCACGCGCAACGCGATGATCCTGCGCAATCACGGCCTTCTCGTCTGCGGGCCGACGGTGCACGATGCCTTCGATCTCATGGCGCATCTCGAGCGGGCTTGCCAGGCGCAGGTGGCGGCGCTGGCCGGCAACGCGGACATCGTGACGCCTCCGCCCGCGGTCGCGGCGAAGGTGGCTGCGCAGTTCGCTCGGCCGGGCAGGCAGGCGCCCGCCAACGCGTGGGGCGCCCTGCTGCGCATGCTCGACAAGCGCGACCCGTCGTACCGGCAATGACACTCGCTATACTCACGACGAGGCGCGCGACGAAGAGCCCGCCCCATTCGGAGGAGATCCCATGAATGTTCGCATCGCCGCGGTCGCCACCAGCCTGGCGCTCGGACTCGCGGTCGGGGCCGCGCCCGCGGCCGCGCAGGTCAAGTTCGACAAGCCCGTGAGGATCATCGTCGGCTTCGCGCCCGGCGGCACGGCGGACATCATCGCGCGCCTCGTCGCCGACAAGATGAGCGCCGCACTCGGCCAGCCCGTCGTGGTCGACAACCGGCCTGGGGCGATCGGACGCATCGCGGCGGACGCGGTCAAGGCGGCGCCGCCGGACGGCACGACGATCATGGTCCAGCCGATCGGCCCCATGGCGGTCGTGCCGCAGGTGTACAAGGACATCACGTACGATCCCATCAAGGATTTCACGCCGATCGCGATCGGCGCGACGTTCCAGTTCGCCTTCGCGGCCAGCCCGAAGAGCGGCGCCAAGACCTGGCCCGAGTTCGTGGCCTGGGCCAAGGCCAACCCCGGCAAGGCCGATTACGCGACGTCGGGTGCGGGCAGCCTGCCGCACTTCTTCGGCGTCATGCTCGGGCGCGGCATCGGCGTGGAGATGGTGCACGTGCCCTACAAGGGCTCGGGCGCCTACGCCAACGATCTCATAAGCGGTCAGGTGGCAGGTGCCGTCGACGCGATCGCCGATCTCAGCGAGCTTCACCGCGCCGGCAAGGTCAAGGTGCTGGCGAGCTCGGGCGCCACACGCTCCACCGCGCTCCCCGACGTGCCCACGTTCACCGAGCTCGGAGTGAGCGGCGTGGAAGCGATGGGCTGGTTCGGCTTCTTCGCGCCTGCGAATACGCCCAGACCGATTGTCGACGCGCTCAACCAGGCGATCAACAAGGCGCTGCAGTCGCCGGACGTCGCGGAGAAGCTCACCAAGCTCGGCATGGACCCGGCGACGGGAACGCCCGAGCAGTTCGCCGCCATCCTCGCCAACGATTACGCGAAGTGGGGACCGATCGTGAAAGCGTCGGGATTCAAGCCCGATTAGCAACGCAATGGCCGAGGCAGACCGCGAGGCGCGACTTCCCGCCGGAACGGTAACGTTCCTGTTCACCGACATCGAGGGCAGCACTCGCCTTTGGGAGTCGCAGCGCGGCGCGATGGATGCCGCGCTCGCGCGTCACGACGCGCTGCTGCGCGAGTGCATCGTGGGGCACGGCGGCCACGTCATCAAGACGATCGGCGACGGCTTCCACGCCGTGTTCGCGACCGCGCCGGCGGCGCTCGAGGCGAGCCTCGCCGCACAGCACGCGCTGCACGCCGAGCCCTGGCCCGATGCCGTGCGCATCCGCGTCCGCATGGGTCTGCATACCGGCGAGGCCGCCGTGCGCGACGGCGACTACTACGGAACCGAGGTGAACCGCGCGGCGCGGGTCGCGGCCCTCGGGCACGGCGGGCAGACGCTGCTGTCGGAGGCCACCCACGCGCTGTGCCGCGACCGCGCGCCGGCGGATGTCCACTTCAAGCCTCTCGGCGAGCACGCGCTGCGCGGGCTCGCGCGGCGGGAGACGGTGTTCGAGATGTCGCACCCCGCGCTGCCGCAGGCGTTCCCGCCGCTCAACACGCTGCTCGCCTCGATCGACGAGCGCACGCCGTCGATCGCCGTGCTGCCGTTCACCAACTTGAGCGCCGAAAAGGACCAGGAGTATTTCACCGACGGGCTTGCCGAGGAGTTCCTCAACCTCCTCTCCAAGATCCCGGGGCTTCGTGTCGCCTCGCGCACGTCCGCGTTCAGCTTCAAGGGCATGAACATGGACATTCCGACGATCGGCAAGCGCCTGAACGTCGCGACGATTCTCGACGGCAGCGTGCGCAAGGCGGGCAACCGGCTGCGCATCGGCACGCAGCTGGTCGACGTCGCCACGGACTCGACGCGATGGTCGCAGGCGTACGACCGCGAGCTCGACGACATCTTCGCCGTGCAGGACGAGATCGCGCGCGCGGTGGTGACCGAGCTGCGCGCCGAGCTCCTCGACGAGCGGGGCGAAGCCGCATCGAAGGCCAGCGTCGCCGCCGATGTCGAGGCGGCGGCGGAAGGGCGAGGCAGCGACGCGGAAGCCTACCAGCTCTACCTGCAGGGCCGCTACTTCGCCGACCGCCACGCGGAGGAGGACACGCAGCGCGCGATCGCCTATTTCCGGCAGGCGATCGCCGTGGATCCCGGCTACGCCCTCGCCTGGGCGCATCTTGCGCGCGCGTACGCCGACCAGGCCGCCTACGCCTGGGCCCCGTACGCCGAGAGCTTCGCCCGGGCGCGCGAGGCGGCGGAGCACGCGCTCGCGCTCGCGCCCGCGCTCGCGGAAGGGCACGCCGCCCTCGGGTTCGTCAGCATGGCCAACGACCGCAACTGGGCGCAGGCCCACGCCTCGTTCCGTCGCGCCCTCGAGCTCGCGCCGGGCAACGCGGCGATCCTGCGCGACGTCGCGATCATGGCGGCGTGCCTCGGCCGCCAGGACGAAGCCATCGCGCTCCTGCGGCGCGCGGTGACGCTCGATCCGCTGTCTGCCCGCGCCCATCGCGTGCTGGGTTCGCGCTACATTTCGGCCGGCCTCGTCGATCCCGCCCTCGCATCGCTTTCGAAGGCGCTCGAGCTCAACCCGCACGGCGACCTCACGCACTTCTGGCTCGGGACGGTCGACGTCGTGCGCGGGAGACTCGAATCCGCGCGCGCCTCGTTCCTGCGCGAGCCGAACGCGGTGCTGCGCCTCGTCGGGCTGGCGATCGCGCTGCACGCGACCGGCGACCTCGCGCAGTCGCGCGCCGCGCTCGACGAGCTTCAGCGCGACCACGCCGATCACGGCGCAACGCAGATCGCCTGGGCGTACGCCTACATCGGCGAGGCCGATCAGGCGTTCTCTTGGCTCGAGCGCGCGGACGCGCAGCGTGACCCGGGCCTCATCGAGATCAACGCGCATATCCACATTCGCAACCTGCAGGGCGATCCGCGATGGCAGGCCTGGCTCGCGCGCCTCGGCCTCGCCGGCACGAGCGTCTGAGCTCGACACACGACACGAGGAAACAGATGAAGGGACGCAAGCCCGCGGTCGCGTCGTTCTGGAAGCGGCATACGCCGACCATCGCCTGCTTCAACCGGGCCGAGACGCCGCTCGGCATCGATTTCGACGCCCTCATCGCGGCGTTGCAGGCGTTCGTCGACGAGCACGTCGCGCCGGTGTGGGGCACGCCGGCGCGACTCGTGAAGGCGAAGGGCTACGTGCGCGGCTGCTGGGCGATGGGCTTCTTCGATCACGCCAACCACGCGCGGCGGCTCGCCTACCACGACCTCACGCCGGAGGGCTATCCGCAAGCAAAGGTCTACGTCAAGACGACCCTCGACGACCGCAAGCTGGTGAGCGTAGCGGCGTCGCATGAGCTGGTCGAGATGCTGGTCGATCCCTGCATCAACCTCGTCACGATGAAGCCCGGCGGCAGGCTCGCGTTCGGCTACGAGAGCGCCGACCCCGTCGAAGACATGAGCTTCCTCGTCGACGGCGTCGCGATGACGAACTTCGTGTATCCGTCGTACTTCGAATCCTTCCACAAGCCCGGGTCCGTCAAGTTCGACCACCTGGGCGCGCTGGTGAGGCCGTTCCAGATCCACGCCGGCGGCTACCAGGGCGTGTACACGAAGGGCAAATGGATGCAGCTGTTCAGCTCGCGGTCGAAGCAGAAGCGGTTCGAGATGCAGGACAGGCGCGGGCGGCGGCACGAGCGGCGCGCCGCGAGTCACCTCAGGAAGAGCGCGCGCAAGCACCTGCCTGCGGGCAAGTAGCTCGACGGCCTACTGGATCACCGTCGCGCGCAGCAGGAGCGCCGGCGGCAGCACACGCCCCAGCGCAGCCGCGGTCTTCTGATTGACGATGAGGTCCCATTTGGTGGGCTGCTCGATGGGCAGAGCGCCCGGATTCGCCCCCTTGAAGATACGGTCGATGTAGCTCGCGACGCGCGCGTACAGCTCGTCCTCGTTCGCCCAATAGGACATCATGCCGCCCGCCTCGGTGAAGGATCGCAGGCCGCCCATGGAAGGCAGCCGACGTGCCAGTGCAAGCTGCGCGACGCGGAAGCGATTGCTCGACCCGCTCAATACCGGATCGGCGAGCACGAGGACCGCGTCGGCGTGCTCTTGTGCCATAGCCCCGAACGCGCTCTCGAACTCGGTAAGGCTTCGAGCCGGCACGACCTGAAGCCTGACGCCGGGCAGGCGGTTCTCGCTGGTCAGCGCCCGAACGACGGAGGCGTGCCAGGGATTGTCGGGGTTCCAGAGCACGGCGATCCGCGATGCGCCCGTAACCGCCTCCTTCAGGATCTCGAGCTGCTTGAGGCTCACGTCGATGCTCAGCGATGTCGTGCCGGTAATGTTGCCGCCTGGGCTCGCGAGACTCGCGACGAGGCCGAGCTGAACGGGGTCGGGCGTGTTCACCATCACGATCGGGATCTTCGCGGTCGCCCGCTTGGCCGCGATGGCGACCGCAGGATAGGCAGCGACGATCACGCTGACGTCCGACCGCGCGAGATCGGCTGCGATCGCGTCCAGCCGATCCTCCTTTCCTTCCGTGTTGCGAACCTCGAAGGCCACGTTGCGGCCCTCGACGTATCCGAGCTCCGCCAGGCTCCGCCGCAACGGAGCGATGTCGCCGACGGTGAGAACGCCGATCCGATGAAGCTTGACGGAAGGCTGCGCCGTCACGCGCGTAGCGCACGCCGCTGCGCCCAGCACGATCATGCCGGCGATCAGGAGGCGTTTGCGCACCATTACGTGAGCTGCCTTATCACCGCCAGCGGCGGCTGCCGCGTCGTTGCGCGCGTGCCGAGCCATCCCGCCAGCGCGACGGCGAGCGCGCCCCCGAGGAGGCCGTAGACCCATACCATCGGGTTCGGCTCGAACGGGATCTTGAACACGCGGTCGGCGAGCGCCCACCCCGTTGCGGTCGCGCCGGCCGCCGCGACGGTGCCGGCCAGTGCGCCGAGCAAGAGGAACTCGGCGATCTGCGCGGCAGCGAGCTGCCTGCGCGACGCGCCCAGCGTGCGCAGGATGGCGGCGTCGAACTTGCGCTCGTCCTGTGTGGCCGCGATCGCCGCCTGCAGCACGAGCAGGCCGCCGGCCAGGGTGAAGAGGAACACGAACTCCACGGCGCGCGAGACGCTGTCCATGATGCCCTGAATCTGGCGCAGGATCTCGCCCACGTCGATCGCGAGGATGTTCGGGTATTTCTGCACGAGCGCCGGCAGCCATGTCGTGTTGGTCTCGGGCGCGCGGAACGCGGCGATGTAGGTCGCGGGCATGCCGTCGAGCGGTCCGGGCGGAAACACGGCGAAGAAGTTGACCCGAAAGCTGTCCCAGTCCACCTTGCGCAGGCTCGTCACGCGCGCCGACACCTTGCTGCCCGCTACGTCGAAGGTGAGCACGTCGCCGAGCTTCACGCCCAGCGTCTCGGCGATGCCGTCCTCGAGCGACATGCCGGCCTCCGCGGGCGGTGTGCGCGCCGTCCAGAACGTGCCGCTCGACACGCGGTTGCCCTTCGGCATCTCGTCGGTCCAAGACAGGTTGAACTCGCGCTCGGCAAGCCGGCGCGCGCGCGTGTCCTTGAACTTGGTCGTATCCATCTCGGTGCCGTTCACCTCGACCAGCCGCCCGCGCACCATTGGGCGGAAGACGACGTCGGCGCCCACCGCGCGCTGCAATTGCGCCTTCGCGTCGGTCACCTGCTCGGGCAGCACGTTGATCAGGAACTGGTTCGGCGCGTCGGGCGGCAGGCTCGCGCGCCAGTTGCGCACGAGATCGCCGCGCACGACCGTCAGGAGAATCAGCGCCATGAGCCCGAGCGCGAGCGCACCGATCTGCAGGCTGGACGCGAGCGCGCGGCGACGCAGGTTCGCGAGTCCGAAGCGCCACGTGATGCCGCGCTGCGGCAACCGCTTCAAGACCTGGATGAGCCCCCACGCGCACAGCGCCGCCGCGAGCAGCAGCCCCGCGACGCCGCCGACCATGATGAGCCCGGCTTGCGCCTCGCGCGCTTGCCACGCGATCAGCAATGCAATGGTCGCCGCGCCCACGCCGTAGGCGAGAAGACCCCCGGCTCGAGGCGTCGGCAGGTCGCGCCGCAGCACACGAAGCGGCGGCACCTTGGCGAGCGCGATCAGCGGCGGCAGCGCGAAGCCGAGCAGGAGCAGCACGCCGGTCGCGAACGCCGTGACGCCCGGCATCCACGTCGGTGGCGGCAGGTCGGCCGCCAGGATCGCGCCGAGCAGCGAAATGAGCAGCTGCTGCCCCGCGAGCGCGACCAGCACGCCGAGCGTGCACGACACTACGCCGAGCACGAAGAACTGCACGAAGAAGAGCGCGAGGGTCTGGCTCACGCGCGCGCCGAAGCAGCGGAACATCGCGGCGGCGTCGAGATGGCGGCGCAGGTAGCGCGAGGACGCGAGCGCGATGGCCACCGCGGCGAGCAGCACGGCGACCAGCGAAGCGAGGCCCACGAATTTCTCGGCGCGCTCGAGCATCTGCCGCACCTCGGGCCGCAAGTCGCGCACGGTCTCCACACGCTGTCCCGGCTTCAACTCGTCGCCGAGATAGGTTCGGTAGGCCTCGATCGCCCCACGGTTCGTGCGGTCGGCGACGAGGAGCCGGTAGGTCGCGCGATTGCCCGGCTGCAGCAGGTTCGTCGCGGGGACGTCTTCGAGATTGACCAGAAGCTTGGGCCCGAGCGCGAAGACCACGCCCGCGACCTCCGGCTCCTGCTGCACGATCGCGGTCACCTTGAGCGTCGCCTCGCCGACGGAGATGCGGTCGCCGATCACAACGCCAAGGCGCTGCGCGAGGCGGACATCCGGCCACGCTTCGCCGCGACCCGGGATATCGTGCGTGACGGCACCCTCGGGATGCGCGGAGTCGGCGAGGAGGATCGTGCCGCGCAACGGATAGCCCGCGCTCACCGCCTTGACGTCCGACAGGACCGCCGAGGCGTCGGCAGGCGCCGTGGGCGGCGGCGGCACCATGCTGTTGAAACGGATCACCGACGCCGTGATCAGGCCGCGCTTGACGGCCGCGTCCGCATACGCCGGGGGCAGCGGACGGTCGCCGGAGATCATGAGATCGGCGCCGAGCAGGAGGTTCGCCTGCGTCGTGAGGGCGCCCTTCACGCGATCGGCGAAGAAGCCCACGGTGCCCACGCTGCCTACGGCGAGCACCAGGCCCGCGATCAGCACTCGCAGCTCGCCCGCGCGCCAGTCGCGGCGCAGCAGGCGCAGCCCCAGGCGCACCAGCTTCATGCAGCGGCCCGTTCGTCGCCGACCAGGCGTCCCTGCGAAAGCGACAGACGCCGGGCGCAGCGCGAAGCGAGCGCGACGTCGTGCGTGACGAGCAGCAACGTGGTTCCGTGCTCGCGATTGAGGCGGAACATGAGGTCGGCGACTTCCACACCCGTTGCGCCGTCGAGGTTGCCCGTGGGCTCATCGGCCATGAGGAGCTTCGGCTCGCCGGCGAACGCACGCGCGATGGCCACGCGCTGCTGCTCGCCGCCCGAGAGGTGTCGCGGATAATGCGACGTGCGCTTCGAAAGTCCTACGCGGTCGAGCCACACCAACGCACGCGCCTCGGCGTCGTCGGCGCCGGCGAGCTCGAGCGGCAGCATGACGTTCTCGAGCGCCGTCAGCGCCGGCAGGAGCTGGAACGATTGAAACACGAAGCCCAGGAGCCGCTGCCGCATCGCGGCGCGCGCGTCCTCGTCGAGCGCGGAAAGCGCCCGGCCGTCGATGTGGATCTCGCCGGACGTGGGCCTGTCGAGCCCGGCGAGCAGGCCCAGGAGCGTGGTTTTGCCCGAGCCGGAGGCACCGACGATCGCGATGGTGGCGCCCGACTCCACCGCGAACGAAACGTCGTCGAGGATGGTCAATGGATCGTCGCCGCTCTTGACGACCTTGGTGAGCGCTTCGGCGCGGATGATCGATTCGGTCATACAGCTCGGCACGTGAGGGTCCGCCGGCCGGATTGCAAGCTCGGCTCGCGCCCGGGCGGCGACCGCCCGTCGCATTGTAACGTGGCCCGTCGCGGCGAGCCGTGGGGGCGCCACGGCCCGCAGGCTAGAATTCAGCCCACATGACACCGTTTCGTTCCCTCGTCGCAGCGCTCGTCGTCATGCTCGCGTCCGCGCTCGCCGCGGCGCAGGACAAGGCTGCCGTGCTGCTCGTCGTAGGCGACTCGGTTTCCGCGGGCTACGGACTGTCCAACGGGCAAGGCTGGGTCGATCTCCTGTCCAAGAAGATCGCCGCCGACGGCCTGCGCTACCGTGTGGTCAATGCGTCGATCAGCGGCGACACGACCGCCGGCGGGCGCGCGCGGCTGCCCGCGCTTCTGACCCAGCACAAGCCGGCGGTCGTCTTGATCGAGCTCGGCGGGAACGACGCGCTGCGCGGCGGCAAGCTCGCGACCACGCGCGACAATCTCGACGCCATGGTCGCGGCCTCGCAAGCCGCCGGGGCGAAGGTGCTGATCGTCGGCATGGAGGTGCCGCCCAATTACGGACCCGCGTACGCCCGCGAATTCCGCGATCTTTTCGCGAGTGTCGCGAAGGAGCGCAAGGTGCCGCTCGTGCCGTCGTTCTTCGCGGGCTTCGGCGAGGACCTTTCGATGTTCCAGGCCGATCGCATCCACCCGACCGCGGAGTCGCAGTCGCGCCTGCTCGCCAACGTGTGGCCGGTGCTGTCCCCGCTCCTGCGCCCGAAATGACGCTGCCGCCGCCTTCCTCGTCCGCGCCCAAGGTCGGCATCGAGGCGCTGCCCGAGCATCCCGACCGCATCGACGTGCGCAGCCCGTCGGAGTTCGCGATCGACCGCATCCCCGGGGCCGTCAACCTGCCCGTGCTCAACGACGCCGAGCGCGCGCAGGTCGGCGTCATTCACGCGCGCGAGTCCGGATTCGCCGCCAAGCGCTATGGCGCGTCGATCGTCGCCCGCAACGTCGCGCGCATCCTCGAAGAGCATTGCCGCGACAAGCCGCGCGAGTGGGCGCCGCTCGTGTACTGCTGGCGCGGCGGCAAGCGCAGCGCCTCGCTGGCGCACGTGCTGAAGGAGGTGGGCTGGCGCGCGGTGCAGCTTGCGGGCGGCTACCAGACATACCGCCGCTACGTCGTGGCGCAAATGGCGTCGCTGCCGCCGCGGTTGCGCTTCGTCGCGGTCTGCGGCCTCACCGGCTCGGGAAAAAGCAGGCTCCTGCGCGCCCTCGACGAGGTGGGCGCGCAGGTGCTCGACCTCGAGACGCTCGCGAAGCATCGCGGCTCGCTGCTGGGCGATCGTCCCGACGATCCCCAGCCGTCGCAGAAAGCGTTCGACAGCGGCGTGCTTGCCGCGCTTTCGCGCTTCGATCCCTCGCGCCCCGTCTTCGTCGAATCGGAGAGCCGCAAGATCGGCACGGTGCAGCTCGGCGACGCGCTGCTCGTCTCCATGCGGGCCGCACGCTGCGTGCGCCTCGACACGCCGCGGCCGCTGCGGGTTGCGCTTTTGAAGGAAGATTACGCGCACTTCCTCGCCGACCCGCAGGCGCTCGCCGACAGACTCTCGCGCCTGGTCGCGATGCACGGGCGCAAGACCATCGAGCGCTGGAACGACGCCGCGCGCGCCGGCGAGTTCGACATCCTGGTCGACGAGCTCCTCGCGCGGCATTACGATCCGACGTATGCGCGCTCGATCGAGTACAACTTTTCGGCAAGCGCGACCGCGATCACCGTGACGCCCACCGCGGTTTCGCCCGTCGCGCTGCGCGCGCTCGCGCGGCAGGTCGTGGCCGCCGTGGGCGAAGCCGTGGAGGAGCCCGCGACATGAGAACCCACGCATTCCGCATCGTCAACGTTTTTGCCGAGAGCCCGCTCGCCGGCAATCCGCTGTGCGTGTTCGAGGACGGCCGCGGGCTGGACGACGCGACGATGCAGGCGCTCGCCCTGCAGTTCAACCTGTCGGAAACGACGTTCGTGCTGCCCGCTTCAGGCGACGCCAGTGCGCGCGTGCGCATCTTCACGCCGACGTTCGAGATGCCGTTCGCCGGGCATCCGACGCTGGGAACCGCATACGTCGTGGGCGAGCTGCGCGGCGCGAAAGACCGCGTCACGCTCGAGATGAAGGCGGGCACGATTCCGGTCAGCGCGGACGGCAACGTCTGGACGCTGTCGGCCAACGCGCCCAGGCATCGTGCGCCCGCCGCGCAGCCGTCCGATTTCGCGTCGATGCTCGGGATCGCGGCGAGCGACCTCGGCAGCCCGCCGCTGTGGATGGACACGGGCTCCGAACAGCTCGTCATCCCGCTCGCAAGCTTCGACGCCGTGCGCCGCGCCGCGCCGAGCGCGGCTGCCATGTTGACGCATGCGAGCAACGGCCAGCGCGCGTTGGCCTACATCTTCGCGCGCGAGGGCGACCGCGTGCTCGCGCGCTTCTTCTTCCTGAAGTACGGGTCGCTCGTCGAAGACCCCGGCACGGGCTCGGCCTGCGCCAACCTGGGCGGCTGGCTGCTCGCCACCGCGGCGCCGCTGCCGCAGCGCGTGTCGGTGGACCAGGGCGAGGCGGTCGGCCGGCCATGCCGGCTGGGCCTCGAAGTCACCTCGTCGCGCGAGATCCGGGTCTCGGGACGGGTGATCGAGATCGGGCGGGGCACGATCAGCCTGTAGTGAAAAGGGGCCAGGCCTTGTAATGGGGTCTGACCCCATTTTTACAGCCGGTTACAGCTTGCCTTCGCGGCGCCGTCAACAAGCGCGCAAACTGCCGCGTTGAAGGCTGGAGGATCACGGACAGGAGAAGCCATGCGGGCTTCGGGAGTCGCTTTCGCATTCCTCGCGCTCGCGGCCGGCGGCGCGGCGGCCGCCACCGGCGCGATGGGCTACGAGGACGCGCGCCACCTTCTGGCGCGCACCGGCTTCGGTCCGACCGATGCCGAGGTCCGGGCGTACGCAGCGCTCACCCGCGAGCAAGGGGTCAACCTCGTCCTGCGCGATGTCCGCAGCGAGGCGGTGACGCCGCCTCCGGCGTTCGCGGCCGACACGAGCCCCTTGCGCTACCCGCGCCCGGAGAACGCGACACCCGAAGAGCGCCGTGCGTTCCAGCAGCAACAGGTCCGCCAGGGGCTCGAGCTTCGCGCTTGGTGGATTCACGAGCTCCTGGTCACGCCGTCGCCGATCACCGAGCGGATGACGCTGTTCTGGCACAACCACTTCGTGTCGAGCCAGCAGAAGGTGCGCTTCGCGCGCCTCATGTATCAGCAGAACGCCACCCTGCGCGCCAACGCGCTCGGCAGCTTCGCCACGCTGCTGCACGCAGCGTCGAAGGATCCCGCGATGCTGATCTATCTCGACACCGCGCAAAGCCGCAAGGGGCAGCCCAACGAGAATTTCGCGCGCGAAGTGATGGAGCTCTTCACGCTGGGCGAGGGCCACTACACCGAGACCGACATCAAGGAAGCCGCGCGCGCCTTCACCGGCTGGAGCCTCGACCGCGAGACGGGCCGCTACCTCTTTCGCCCCGGCATCCACGACTTCGGCACGAAGACCGTGCTCGGCCGCACCGGTCAGTTCGACGGCGACGCGGTGCTCGACGTCATCTTGTCGAAGCCGCAGACGTCCGAGTTCATCACGGCGAAGCTGTGGCGCGAGTTCGTGTCGCCCGACCCCGATCCGCGCGAGGTCACGCGCATCGCGCAGATCTTTCGCGGGCGGGACTACGACATCAAGGCGGCGTTGCGCGCGCTTCTGCTGACCGACGCGTTCTGGGCCGCGAGCAACCGCGGCACGCTCGTGAAAAGCCCGGTCGAGCTCGTCGTCGGCACGTTGCGCCAGCTCGAGGTCGCGCCGGGCGCCGACATGCCGTTCGCCGTCGTGGCGGCGGGCATGGGACAGAACCTGTTCTCGCCGCCCAACGTGAAGGGTTGGCCGGGCGGCGAGCAATGGATCAACAGCAACACGCTCCTGGCGCGCAAGCAGTTCCTCGACCGCCTCGCGCGCGCGGACGACGCCCCCGCGGCGATGATGGCCGCCGCAACCGACGAGCGCGTCGACCGCGCCGCAAGCGGCGAGCCGATGCTCGCGCAGGCGCGCGTGCCGCGCGCGGCCGTCGCGGCGCAGGGCGTGGCCGACGACGACAAGCTGCGTGCGCAGCGATTCGCGCAGGCGATGGACCGTGGCGCGCGCAACGTGCAGTTCGACGCCGCGCGCTGGGTCGCGCGCCGCTCCGGCGACACGCCGGAGGCGAAGATGCAATCCGCGCAGGCGCTGCTCCTGCCGCTCGAGCCTGTCGTCGCCGACGCGCCGCACGCGGACACGGACGCGCTCGCGTTCGTGCGAGCCACGCTGCTCGACCCGACCTATCAGCTCAAGTAAAGCCACCGACATGGATCGCCGCTCGTTTCTTCGCATCGCCGCCACCACGGCGGCGGCGCCGCTGGCCACGTTCAGCCACGCAACCGTCGCCGCTGTTCCGGCACATGGCGACTATCGCAAGCTCCTCGTGCTCGTCGAGTTGAAGGGCGGCAACGACGGCCTCAACACCCTCGTGCCGTACACCGATGCCGCTTATTACGCGCTGCGGCCGAAGATCGCGATCGCGCGCGACGGCGTGGTGCAGCTGTCCGACCGCTTCGGGCTGCATCCGTCGCTCGCGCCGCTTCTGCCGCTGTGGAAGAACGGCAAGCTCGCCCTCCTGCAGAGTGTCGGCTATCCCGATCCCAACCTTTCCCACTTCCGCTCGATCGAGATCTGGGACACGGCGAGCAAGAGCGAGACTTACCTTACCGACGGTTGGCTCACGCGCGCCTTCGCCGCCGATCCGATACCGTCGTCGTTCGCCGCGGACGGCGTGATCATCGGGTCGAGCGAGCTCGGCCCGCTCGCCGGCGGCGGGACGCGCGCCATCGCGCTCGCCGATACCGCCCAGTTCCTGCGCCGTGCGCGCCTCGCCCAGCCCGGCGAGATCGCCGGCAACAAGGCGCTCGCCCACATCCTCAAGGTGCAAGGCGACATCGTGCAGGCGGCCTCGCATTTGTCGGGCCGCACGGATTTCGCCACGGAGTTTCCCGCCGGCGCGTTCGGCAACGCGGTGCGCACGGCTTGCCAGATCATCGCCAATCCGTCCGGCGTTGCAGTCGTGCGCGTCACGCTCTCGGGATTCGACACCCACGCGAACCAGCCGGGCACGCAGGGGCGGCTGCTGGGGGAGGTCGCGAATGGCCTCGTGGCGCTGCAGTCCGGTCTGGTCGAGCTCGGCAAGTGGGACGACGCCCTCGTCGTCACCTACGCGGAGTTCGGACGGCGTCCCAAGGAGAACCAGAACAACGGCACCGACCACGGCACCGCCAACGTCCACTTCGCGATGGGCGGCCGTGTGGCGGGGGGCTTCTACGGCGCCGCGCCGGACCTCACGCGGCTGTCCACCGACGGCAATCCGGCGCACGCGATCGATTTCCGCAGTGTCTATGCCACGGTGCTCGACCGCTGGTGGAACGTCGATTCGCGCAACGCGCTCGGCGGAAAGTTCGCGGCGATACCTTTCTTGGCTGCCTAGGCCGCGTCCCACGCGGCGACGAACGCCTTCCAGTGCGGCGCGTCGGAGGTCGCGAGCTTGTCGCGCACGAGCGCGACCTCCGTCGCGTACTCGCCGGCGGAGAGCTCGCCGCGCATGAGGCGGAACCGCTGGTACACGAGCATCGTGTTGACGACGTCGGCCTCGCAGTAGTTACGCACGTCGCGCAGGTCGCCGCGCGCGACCGCAGCGGCGACCTCGCTGCCGTCCATGCCGATCTTGCCCGGGAAGCCGCACAGCCTCGCGATCGCGTCGAGCGGCGCGCCGGCGCGCGGCTGGTACATCGCTAGCACGTCCATGAGGTCGAGATGTCGCGTGTGATAACGCCCGAGATAGCTGTTGTAGCGGAAATCCTTGTCCTGGTCGCCCCAGTCCCAATAGCGCTCGCCGGCCACGCCGAAGATGAGCGCGCGATGCTGCAGCACCGGCAGGTCGAAGCCGCCGCCGTTCCACGACACGAGCTGCGGCGTGAGCTTCTCGATGCCGTCGAAAAAGCGCCGGATCAGCTCCGGCTCGGGATCGTCGATCTCCCCGATCGACCACACGCGAAAGCCTGACTCGTTGCGCAGCGCGCACCCAATGGCCACCACACGCTGCAGGTAATGCGGCGCAAAATCGCTCCCCGACGCGCTGCGCCGCTTCTGGGCGTACCACTCGCAGACCGCAGCGTCGTCGAGGCCGGCCGGCAGGTCGGAAATGCGCCGGATGCCCGCGACATCGGGAACCGTCTCGATGTCGAAGGCGAGGATCGGCGTCGCCATCTAAGTGAACACGCCCGTCGACAGGTAGCGGTCGCCGCGGTCGCAGGCGACGAACACGATCGTCGCGTCGCGCACCTCGCGCGACACGCGCAACGCCACCGCGCACGCGCCCCCGGACGACACGCCGCCGAAGATGCCCTCCTCGCGCGCAAGCCTGCGCATCGTGTCCTCGGCCTCCTTCTGCTCGACGGGCTCGACGCGGTCGACGCGTTTCGCGTCGAAGATCTTGGGCAGGTATTCCGGCGGCCATTTGCGAATGCCCGGAATGCTGGCGCCTTCGGCGGGCTGGGCGCCGACGATCACCACCCCGGGCTTCTTCTCCTTGAGGAAGCGCGACACGCCCATGATCGTCCCCGTCGTGCCCATCGCCGAGACGAAGTGCGTGATGCGGCCTTCCGTGTCGCGCCACAGCTCGGGGCCCGTGGTGCGGTAATGCGAAAGCGGGTTGTCCGGGTTCGCGAACTGGTCGAGGACGATGCCCGTGCCTTCGCGGCGCATCTTGTCGGCGAGGTCGCGCGCCCCCTCCATCCCCTGCTCCTTGGTGACTAGGATCAGCTCCGCGCCGTAGGCCGTCATCGACTGCCGGCGCTCGAGCGACAGGTTGTCCGGCATGATCAGGATCATCCGGTAGCCCTTCATTGCCGCCACCATCGCGAGGGCGATGCCCGTGTTGCCCGACGTGGCTTCGATCAGCGTGTCGCCCCGCTTGATGTCGCCGCGCTTCTCCGCCTCGGAAATCATCGAGAACGCGGGACGGTCCTTGACCGACCCTGCCGGATTGTTGCCTTCGAGCTTGGCGAGCACGACATTGGTCGTGTCGCCGGGCATGCGCAGCAGCCGGACGAGCGGCGTGTTGCCGATCGTCGATTCGAGCGTGGGGTACATCGCCTGCGCTTTTGGAATTCAAAGATTCATTGTAACCGCGCAAACGAAACGCCCCGCCGGCCGCCAATCCCAACCGGACCGGCCGCAGGCGGGGCGTGTACGTCCCCTTGCGCGAGCTACTTCTTGGTCGCGTCGGTCGACTTGGCGTCGGTGGCCTTCGTCGTTGTCGTGCTGGCCCCCTTGGTGTCGGTGGACTTGGCATCGCCGGACTTCGTATCGGCCGACTTCGCGTCCTTCGACTTGGCGTCCTTGGCCGCCGCCTTGGCGTCCTTGTCGGCCTTGGCCTTGGCCTCCTTGTCGGCCTTCGCCTTGGCCTTGGCCTCCTTGTCGGCCTTGGCCTTGGCCTCCTTTTCTTCCTTCGCCTTGGCTTTGGCGTCCTTATCGGCCTTCGCCTTGGCGTCTTTGTCCGCCTTCGCTTTGGCCGCGGCGTCTTCCTTGGCGGCAGGCGCGGCAGGAGCCGCCGGAGCCGCGGCGGGAGCCGCCGTCTTGGCGGGGGCTGCCGGCGCCGGGGCCGCCTTGGCAGGCGCGGACGACGCTCCGCTCACGCCGATCTGATCCTTGATCTTGCCGAATTCGCCTTCCTTGATGCCCTTGACCTTCATGATGTCTTCGGGCGTCTTGAACGGACCGTTGGCGTTGCGGTAGTCGATGATGGCTTGCGCCTTCACGGGGCCTATGCCGGGAAGGGCGTCGAGCTCCTCCTTGGTGGCCGTGTTGATGTTGACGGCGGCAAGCGAAAGGCTCGCGAACAGCAAGGCCGCGAGGGCGAACAGCAGGCGTTTGATCATGGGTTCTCCGAAGTGGGCGCGGGTGTGTTATGGAAAAAACCGCCGCAATTCTAGGCGATTGCGGCGGGTCCATAACGCGCCGCGGCAAGTTCGGGTTGACCGGGATCAAAGCCGCCTTCGGCCCGCTTGGGGGAAGGGCGGCTGCCTAGGGCTTGGCCTCCGCCCCCGCGCGCACCTCGCCCTTGGCCGACGACGGCCGGCCGCGAGGGTCCGCCTTGGGCGCGGCCGCCGCGACCTTGGCCTGCACCGGCGCAACCGTGACCTCCGGACGCAGCTTCTCGAGGCGCTTGGCGCCGATCCCCTTGACGTTGCGAAGATCGTCCACCGACTTGAAGTTGCCGTTGAGCTTGCGGTAGTCGACGATCGCCTGCGCCTTGGCGGGACCGATGCCCGGCAGGCCGACGAGCTCGTCCTTGGTGGCGGTGTTGATGTTGACGACCGCCATGGCGGGCAGCGCGAGTCCCGCCGCGAGCGCCAGCACGAGCGCTGCGATCAAACTTCTCATGATGTGACCTCCGTTCGTGATTTGGGATGCGTCGCCCCCGCGCGCCAATCGGCGCGGCTTCACTGGGGGCGACGTCCGCTCACGTTACGGGCGGCGAGGATTGATGCGCCATCAGCCATTCGACGTAGCCCGCGACGCCGGTTGCCAGCTCCGTCATGGCCGCCCTGTAGCCGGCGCCGCGCAGCGCGGTCAGATCGGCCTGCGTGAAGCTCTGGTACTTCCCGACCAGCTGCGGCGGAAACTGCACGTATTCGATCGCGCCGGCCCGCACGAGGTCCGTCAGCGACGACGGCGCCTCGCCCGCCGCCTTGCGGCACGCGTTGATCACGGCAACCGCCACATCGTTGAACGTCCCGGCGCGGCCCGATCCCAGGTTGAAGATGCCCGAGCGCTCGCCCTGGTCGAGGAAGTCGAGGTTGGCCGCCACGACGTCGGCGACGTCCACGAAGTCGCGCCGCTGCTCGCCGGCGGCGTAGCCGCCCGAGCCTTCGAACAGGCGCACGACGCCGTTCGCGCGGTACTGGTTGAAGAAATGGAAGGCGACCGATGCCATGCGCCCCTTGTGCTGCTCGCGCGGGCCGTACACGTTGAAATAGCGAAAGCCGACGATCTGCGCCGTGCGCTCCGGCAGCACGCGCCGCACGTACTGGTCGAACAGGAACTTCGAGTAGCCGTACACGTTGAGCGGCGCCTCGTGCGCGCGCTTCTCGACGAACGTCGTGCCCGCGCCGTAGACCGACGCGCTCGACGCGTACAGGAGCGGGATGTCGTTGTTCTGGCAGTGGTCGAGCAGGCTCACCGAGTAGCGGTAGTTGTTGCGCATCATGTAGCGGCCGTCGGTCTCCATCGTGTCGGAGCACGCGCCCTGGTGCAGGATCGCCGCGATATCGTCCTCGAAGTCGCCGGCCGCCAGCCGCTCGAGAAACTCGGCCTTGTCGAGGTAGTCCGCGATCTCGCAGTCGGCCAAGTTGCGGAACTTGTCGGCGCGCGTGAGATTGTCGACCGCGATGATGTCGGTGTTGCCGCGCGCGTTCAGGCCGCGCACGAGGTTGGCGCCCACGAAGCCGGCCGCGCCGGTGACGACGGTGTACACGCGCTCGTTCCTCCTATAGCTCGAGATCGATGCCGCCGACTTCGCTCGTGACGTACGGCACGCGCGGCGCGACGGCGCACAGAAGCTCGTAGCCGACGGTCGACGCCGCGTTGGCGACGTCGTCGACCGGCAGCCCCTCGCCCCACAGCACGACCGGGCTGCCGACGCGCGCCTCCGGCACCTCGGTCAAGTCGACCGTCAGCATGTCCATCGACGGCCTTCCCGCGAGCCGCACCTTCTTGCCGCAGACCAGCGCGGGCGTGCCGTTCGGCGCGTGCCGCGGGTAGCCGTCGGCGTAGCCGCATGCGATGACGCCGATGCGATGCGGTCGCGACGCCGTATACGTCGCGCCGTAGCCCACGCTCTCGTTGGCTTTCAGGTCCTGCACCGCGATCAGCGCCGAGCGCAGCGTCATCACCGGCAGGAGGCCCAGCATATCGGCGGTGTCGTACGCGAAGGGTGTGGCGCCATAGAGCATGATGCCCGGACGGACGATGTCGCCGCCGACCTCGGGATAGCGGATGACGCCGGCCGAGTTCGCCATCGAGCGCGGGTACGTAAGACCTTTGCAGGCCGCTTCGAAACTCGCGAGCGGCTCCTTGAGGCCGTCGTCCTCGTCGGCGCGCGCGAAATGCATCATGAGCCGCAAAGCCGCGACGGAGGGCGACGACGAAAGCCGCTGGCAGACTCCGGCGACGTCCGCGGGGCGAAACCCGAGCCGGTTCATGCCGACGTTGACCTTCACGAACACCTCGAGCGGCCGCGCGAGCACCGCCTTCTCGAGCATGCGAACCTGCTCCATGTCGTGCACAACCGTCGCAAGCCGGCGCTGTGCGAGCTCCGGCAGCTCGGTCTCGCTGAAGAAGCCCTCGAGCAGCAGGATGCGTCGCGAGTAGCGGCGCTCTCGCAACTCGTACGCCGCATCCGGCTCGACGAGGGCCAGGCCGTCGGCCTCCTCGAGCGCGGGAAGCACCCGCATGAGCCCGTGGCCGTACGCGTTCGCCTTGACCACCGCGAGCACCTGCGCGCCCGGGGCCTTTTCGCGAACGCGCGCGAGATTGCCGCGCAGCGCCGCGAGGTTGATCTGGGCGTACAGGGGGCGAGCCATGCGTGGAAAGGAGGCGGCGCAGTCCGGGGCGCATAGGCCTGGGGCGGACGCGGCGACGGCAATCGCGCCCGCGTCCGCTTTCAGGCGTTGCGCGTAATCATGGTATAAAGCCCGGGCCGCGCGACGACAGCCATTATAACCACGCACGCCGGCGCATCCGACAAGGTCGCTCCCGGGGAGGCGGCGGGGAAACGAAAAGGATCCCCGCGCGCGCAGCATGCAACGACTTCGAGGACTATGAAGGCCGGCTTCTACACGATCATGGCGGCGCAGTTTTTCTCGTCGCTGGCCGACAACGCCCTCCTGATCGCCGCCATCAGGATGCTGCACGAGCTCGAAGCGCCGGAGTGGATGACCCCGGCGCTCAAGCAGAGCTTCGTCGTTTCCTACGTGGTGCTCGCGCCGCTCGTCGGCGCGTTCGCGGACTCGATGCCCAAGGGCCGTGTCATGCTCATCACCAATGCGATCAAGGTGCTGGGCTGCATGATCATGCTGTTCAGCGTGCACCCGCTCATCGCCTATGCCGTGGTCGGATTTGGCGCGGCGGCCTATTCGCCCGCCAAGTACGGCATCCTCACCGAGCTCCTGCCGGCCCGCCAGCTCGTCGCCGCCAACGGCTGGATCGAAGGAACGACCGTCGGCTCGATCGTGCTGGGCGTGCTGCTGGGCGGACTGCTCATCAGCAGCCGGGTGTCGACCGTGCTCCTGGGCTTCGACCTGCCGATGATCGACACGGGCATTTCCACGCCTCCCGAGGCGGCAATCTGCGTCATCGCCTTCATCTACGTGATCGCTGCGATCTTCAACTGGTTCATTCCCGACACCGGCGTCGACCGGCGCGTCCCGAGCAAGAACCCGATGTACCTCATCCGCGAGTTCTCGCACTGCGTGACGCTGCTCTGGCGCGACAAGCTCGGCCAGATTTCGCTCGCGACGACGACGCTGTTCTGGGGCGCCGGCGCAACGCTTCAGTTCATCGTGCTCGCGTGGGCCAACAAGGCGCTCGGCTTCGACCTGTCGCAGGCCTCCTACATGCAGGGCGTGGTCGCCGTGGGCATCGCCGTCGGCGCGGTGATCGCCGCGCGCACCGTGTCGCTGCGGCAATCGGTCAACGTGCTGCCGATCGGCGTGGCGATGGGCCTGGTCGTCATCACGATGATCTTCGTGACCAACCTCTACGTGGCGATCGTGCTGATGATCATCATCGGCGCCTGCGCGGGCTTCTTCGTGGTGCCCATGAACGCGCTCCTGCAGCACCGCGGCCACGTGCTGATGGGCGCCGGCCACTCGATCGCCGTGCAGAACTTCAACGAGAACATCGGCATCCTCGTGATGGTCGGCCTGTACGCTTACCTGCGCTACACCGGCGCGTCGGTCAACCGCGCGATCGTGGTCTTCGGGGTGTTCATGTCGGCGGCCATGCTGCTCGTGCTCTGGCGGCACATGTACAACCAGACGAAGCTGGACTCGCTACGGCTGATCGGCGAAGAGCAGCAACACTAGAGTGGACTGTAACGGGGGAAGCTCATTCCCCAATTGCTGCTTAGTGGTTTGAGCCTTCACTAGCGCCCCGGACCGGCGCCCCGGCTACAGAATCACCGGCTTGTCGGACAGCTCGTTGCTCTGCCCGCCGGTCCGCGGCGAATGCGTGGCGAGAAGGTCGGCGACGGCGGCCAGGCCCTGCTCGACACCCTCGGTGTACCTGCCCTCGCGAAAGGCCGTCTCCATCCTGCGGCACACCGCGCGCCACCCCTCGTCGCCCACGCGCGCGTGAATGCCGCGGTCGGCGACGATCTCGACGTCGCGGTCGGCCAGCAGGACGTACACCAGCACGCCGTCGTTGCGCTCGGTGTCCCACACGCGCAGCAGGCCGAAGACTTCGAGCGCACGCTCGCGCGGCGAGACGCCGTGCCACACGCGGGAGAGCGGCAGCGCGGCCTCGACCGCGAAGCAGACCTGCCCCGAATGACGCCGCTCGCCCTCGGCGATCGCCTTCTCCACGCGCGCGAGCTCGCCCGGCGGCAACGTGCGATGCACGTGGCGGCGGTCGGTGACCAGGTGCCGCCAAAGGCGGTCGAGCCGGGAGCCTCGTCTCATGCGCCTACCACCCGCCCGAGGCGCCGCCGCCGCCGAAGCCGCCGCCGCCGCCTGAAAATCCCCCGCCGCCTCCGCCCCCGCCACCCCAGCCACCGCCGCCGGTCGGGATCCAGACCCCCCCGCCTCGGCGCGCAATGCCGTTGCCGACCATGCCGCCGGTGAAAAGCAGCAGCACCAGCGCGACCACGCCCGCGCCGATCGCGATCAGGAGCGAGCCGGCGACCACCCAGGCCCCGGCGCCGATGATGCCGGCGCCCACGGTCGAGCCCAGCGCCGTGCCGAAGATGCGGCGCAGGATCGAGCCCAGCACGGGCACGACGATGAACACGAAGATCAGCAGCGTCTCGAACGAGAAGTGGCGCGCCGGCCACAGGCCCCCGCCCTGAGGGGGCGGCGGCTTCGCCGCAAGGGGTTCGCCTTTGTCGACGACCGCCATGATCTGATCGACGCCGGCGTCGATGCCCTGCGCGAACTGGTTGTCGCGGAACTTCGGCGCGATCGTGTCGCCGATGATCCTGCGCGACGTGACGTCGGTGAGCGCGCCTTCGAGCCCGTAGCCCACCTCGATGCGCATCTTGCGGTCGTTCTTCGCCACGACCAGGATCGCGCCGTTGTCCTGCCCCTTGCGGCCGATCTTCCACGCGTCGGCCACGCGGATCGAGTACGCCTCGATGGGCTCCGGCTGCGTGGAGGGCACGATCAGCACCGCGAGCTGGTTGCCGGTCTTGCTCTCCCACGCCGCGAGCTTGGCGACGAGCGACTGCGTTTCCGAGGGCGTGAGCGTGCCGGTGAGATCGGTCACGCGCTCGCGAAGCGGCGGGATCGGCGCAAGGCCGTCGCTGCCCGGCTCCCACGCCGCGTGCGCGAGGGGCAGGCAGGCCGCAAGCGCCAGCGCGGCGATCAGGCGCACCACGCGAGCTCCTTAAACGTCAGCTCTTGGGCGTGGCGGGCGGCGTGGCCGGCGGCGCAGCCGGCGTCTTGCTGAAGTCGACCTTGGGCGGCGCGCTGATCGCGGCCTCGTTCTCGACGGTGAAGTTCGGCTTGACCTCCATCTTGAACAGCATGGCCGTGAGGTTGGTCGGGAACGAGCGCACCGTCGAGTTGTAGGTCTGCACGGCGTCGATGTAGCGCTTGCGCGCCACGGTGATGCGGTTCTCGGTGCCCTCGAGCTGCGATTGCAGGTCCCGGAAGAGCTGGTCGGACTTGAGGTTCGGATAGTTCTCCGCAACCACGAGCAGGCGCGACAGCGCGCTCGTCAACTGGCCTTGCGCCGCCTGGAACTTGGCGAACGCGGCCGGATCGTTCAGGAGCTCGGGCGTGACCTTGATCGAGCCCACGTTCGCGCGCGCGTTGGTGACCGCCGTCAGGACGTCGGCTTCCTGCGCGGCGTAGCCCTTCACCGTGTTGACGAGGTTGGGCACGAGATCGGCGCGGCGCTGGTACTGGTTCACCACCTCGGACCAGGCGGCCTTGATGGATTCGTCCTGACGCTGCAAGTCGTTGTAGCCGCAGCCGGTCAGCGACATCACGGCGACGGCGGCGATCAATCCGGCAATCGTTCTCAACATTTCAGTCCTCCGGGCGCGAGCGGGCTTCCCGCAGCGCGAAATATGGGGCGCGCGGCGCGGCAGCGCAAGCTTTTCCGGGACGAGCGCCCGTCACAGCGCCGCGAACTGCGCCAGGGTGGCGCGGGCGAGCAGCAAGTCCTCCCACGCCTTCGACTTGTCGGGCAGGTTTCGCAGCAGGTACGCCGGGTGGTAGGTCACGATGAGCGGGACGCCGCGGTAGCGATGCACGCGCCCGCGCAGGCTTGCGATCGTGGCGTCGGTGTCGAGCAGCAACGACGCCGCGCTGCGGCCCAGCGCGACGATGAGCTTAGGCGACAGGAGCGCGATCTGCCGCTCGAGGTACGGGCGGCAGGCATCGACTTCGCGCGGCTCGGGCGTGCGGTTGTTCGGCGGCCGGCACTTGAGCACGTTGGCGATGTACACGTTGCGGTCGCGCGCGAGGCCCAGCGCCGCGAGCATGTTGTCGAGCAGGCGTCCGGCTTGCCCCACGAACGGCTCGCCGCGCGCGTCTTCCTCGGCGCCGGGCGCTTCGCCCACGAAGAGCAACTCCGCCGCCTGGTCGCCCACGCCGGGCACCGACTTGTTGCGCGTGCGGCACAACTCGCATGCCTCGCAGGCGTCGACGTCGGCGGCGAACGCCGACCACGTCAGCGCGGCGATGCGGGCCAGTCGGTCGACCGGCGCCGCCGCATCGGCGCGAAGCGACGCGCGCAGCCGCCAGCGCGGCAGCAGGCCGAGCTCGGACAGGACATCCTCGCGCGTGGCCATCTCAAGCGATATCGCGGCGCATGACGAGCGCGTCCTCTCGCACGCCGTCGGGACCTGCCGGGTAGTAGCTTGCGCGGCGCGCAACGCGCACGAAGCCCTCGCGCTCGTACAACGCGATGGCCGGAAGGTTGCCCACGCGCACTTCCAGAAAGACCTGGCGCGCACCGAGGCGCGCCGCGATCGCGACAAAGCGCGACAGGAGCTCGCGCCCGAGCCCTTGCCGGCGACTGTCGGGTACGACCGAAAGGTTGAGAAGCTGCGCCTCGCCCGGCGCGATCATCATCACGCCGAAGACGACGATGCGTCCTTCGCGCTCTCCGACGAGCGCGCTGTAGCCCGCGGCGAGCGCGTCGCGGAAATTGCCGGCGGTCCACGGCGCGGCGTGGATCTGCGCTTCGAGCGCGGCCACGTACGTGACGTCCGACAACCTGAGCGGCCGCCACGCCATGGGCGCCACGACGCGAGGCTTCGGTACGGTCGCCATCAGAGTCGGACTCCGGCATCGCGCTCGGCCGTCGTGAGCGCGACACGATGGCGGACGTAGAGCGGCAGCGCATCGGCGGCGGCGACGGTCTCGCCTTTGGCCACGCGCGGCATCGCAAGCTCGGCGATCGAGCGCGCATCCGGGATGAGCGCCGCGTCGCATGCGGCGAGCCCGAGCCTGGCGGCAAGATCGGGGTAGGACGCGAAGCCATCGCCGGCGCCGAACCACGCATTTGCGCCCGGCGGCGCCGCGACGTCGGCAGGATGCAGCACGGCGGGGCCGGACTGCACGAGCCAGGCGTCCGCTTCGCGGCGATACGCGGCAACGTAGACCTCGCGCATGCGTGCGTCGAGGCAGGCGAGCACGCGCGTGGCGCCATGCGTGCGCGCCGCGGCCTGAGCGAGCGCTTCGAGCGTTGCCACGGGCACGAGGCGCAGCCCGGCGCCGAGCGCCAACCCCTGCGCCACGCCGCACGCGATGCGCACGCCTGTGAACGAGCCCGGGCCCGCGCCGAAGGCGATCGCCGTCAGATCCGCGAGCGCGACGCCCGCCTCCGTCAGCACCGCGTCGACGAGGGGCAGCAGGCGCTCCGAGTGCGCCTGCCCCGCGGGTTCGTCGCGCGTCACCCACCTGCCGTGCGTCGCACAGGCGACGGAAAGCCAGCGTGTGGACGTGTCGAACGCGAGCAGGTTCATGACATGAAGTTTACCGGACCACGCAGGCACGCGAGGCCCGCCCTCGTAGAATGACCGGCGTGGCTGTCTCCGACGTCTTTATCGAATCGCTCGACCAGGAAGGCCGCGGCGTCGCGCACGTCGGCGGCAAGGCGATGTTCGTCGAGGGCGCGCTGCCCGGCGAGCGCGTCGACGTCGCCGTGGTCAAGGACAAGCCGACCTTCACGCTCGCCCGCGCGGAGGTCGTGCGCAAGGCCAACGCCTCGCGCGTGGCGGCGCGCTGCCCCCACTTCGGCGTGTGCGGCGGCTGCACGCTGCAGCACGCGCACCCTTCGCTGCAGGTCGCCGCCAAGCAGCGCGCGCTCGAGGAGGCGCTCGCGCGGATCGGCCGCGTGCGTCCCGAGGTCGTGCTGCCTCCGATCGAAGGGCCCGCGTGGCACTACCGCTATCGCGCGCGGCTGTCCGTGCGCCATGTCGTGAAGAAGGGCGGCGTCCTGATCGGCTTCCACGAGCGCAAGTCGAGCTTCGTGGCCGACATGACCGAGTGCCACGTCCTGCCGCGCAAGCTCTCCGACCTCCTGCCCGCGCTGCGCGCGCTCGTCGCCGACCTGTCCGTGCGCGACCGCCTGCCCCAGATCGAGGTCGCCGTCGGCGAAACGGGCGACGGCCTCGTCTACGCGCTCGTGCTGCGCATTCTCGCGCCGCTCACGTGCGAGGACGAGATGCGCCTTGCGGCGTTCGGCCGCGAACAGGGTGTGGAGTTCTGGCTGCAGACCGGCGGCGCGGCGACGGTCGTGCCGCTGCTCGCGGACGCAACGCCGCTCGCGTATGCATTGCCGGAGTTCGGCGTCCGCCTGCCGTTCGCACCCACCGAGTTCACGCAGGTGAACTACGCGATCAACCGCGTGCTCGTGCGCCGCGCGATGGCCCTGCTCGCACCGCAGCCGGGCGAGCGCGTGGCCGATTTCTTCTGCGGCCTCGGCAATTTCACGCTGCCGCTCGCCAGGCTTTGCTCGCAGGCGATCGGCATCGAAGGCAGCGCGGCGCTCGTCGCGCGCGCGACGGAGAATGCGGCCGCCAACGGGCTCGCCGAGCGCACGCGCTTCGTCGTGGCCAACCTGTTCGCGGACACCGAGCGAACGCTGAAGGATCTGGGCGGCATCGACCGGGCGCTGGTCGATCCACCGCGCGAGGGCGCGGTCGAGCTCGTCAAGGCGCTGCCCGCGAAGGACGCGCCAGGCGCATTGCAACGGCTGGTTTACGTGAGCTGCGCGCCGGGCACGCTCGCGCGCGACGCCTCAGTGCTCGTCCACGACCGCGGTTACCGGCTCGCGGCGGCGGGTGTGGTCAACATGTTCCCGCACACCGCGCACGTGGAGTCGATTGCGGTGTTCGAATGAAAAACGGGGCGCCGCGGCGCCCCGTTCATCGAAGCCGAGCCGTCAATCGCGCTGTCCCGAGAACGCGAGCAGCAGGTTGAGCAGGTTGATGAAGACGTTGAACAGATCGAGGAACAGCGCCATCGTCGCCATGATGTAGTTCGTCTCGCCGCCGTGGATGATGCGCGAGATGTCGTACAGGATGAACGCCGAGAAGATCAGCACCGCGATGGCCGACAGCGTCACGATCATCGCGGGCACCGGGAAGAACAGCGCGATGAGGAACGCGACCAGAAGCAGGATTGCGCCGGCGTACAGGAACTGCCCCATGAAGGAGAAGTCCTTCTTCGTCACCGTCGCAATGGCGGCGAGCGCGAAGAAGATGGCGGCCGTCATGCCGGCGGCGAGCCCGACGAGCTGCCAGCCGTTGGCGAGGCCCGCGGCGAACGTCAAGGTGGGCGTCAGCGTCACGCCCGCAACGAACGTGAAGCCGAACAGCGCCACGACGCCCCACGCACTGTTGCGCAGGAGCGTTACGATGAACAGCGAGCCGATCATCGCGCCTAGCATCACGAGCGGCGCCATGATGGGCGACGCGCGGAACCACGCGCCGAGCCCGAGCTGCATGCCCACGTAGGCGCCGCCAATGCACGGCAACAGCGAGAGGGCGAGCAGCCAGTAGGTGTTGCGCAGGACCGTATCCTGCGCGACCGGCAACACTGCTTCGTTACCGGCGGCGCGCGGCGTGGCCGCAGGCAGCGGCGGTAACTGCGATTGGCGACCCGGCATCACCGGTTCGAACTTGTCCATAGTGCCTCCGAAAAGCCCCTTCAAGGGGACCGACAGTGCCTTAGACTAGCAGAAATCCCAGGGGGTTCAATGGGCCGGATGCGATCCGGCCGGCTTTAGCCAGACTGCTAATATGCCGCCGCCTGCGCAAAGTTCAAGGGATCGCGACGCGCAGGCCCCGGAGGCGTGGCCGAGAGGTTTAAGGCACGGGTCTTGAAAACCCGCGAAGGGGCAACCCTTCCGTGAGTTCGAATCTCACCGCCTCCGCCAAGACAGGATGTCGCCAGCTTCCTCAAGAGCTCGCGACGTTTGGCGACTCGCTGCTTGGTAGACGTCGTTCAAACCCGAGCGGACTTAGCCGCAATCTTGCGCAGCTCGCTTGCCGCAAAGTGCTCGGCGATGTCCACATCGTCGTCGATGAGGACTTCGTTGCGATCCACCTTCCGCGATACCTGCAAGGCACAAAAGAGCGCGAATCCCAAATAGACGCCCACGAACAAACCAACGACGAACCAAAGCAGCCCAGACATATCGACCTCCCGAACGTTGTCCACGATGCGCCGGGAGCGCGTGACCTGCAATGATCTGCATCAAGCAACGCGTCGATCGTACTCTGATCGAGCACGGCACGGGCGTCCACGGGGCTCGGCAGGACGTTCGGAGGCACTGCGCCATGTCTAGGCGGGAGGAGACCGCACGCCGAAGCTGCTTCTGCCCCTCGCGCTGCCGCCAGTTCATCCAGGCGATCTAGAATCACCCATGATTCGACTGGCGCGCGGCAGTCAACGGCGAGTCATCGTGTGCGGCCGGTACGCCATCAAGGTTCCGCGCATGCACCGTTTGCGCCAAGGCGCACGGGCGAACCTGGAAGAGGCACGCATCTGGCGAGAGGGCTGGCAGCGCCGTTATCCGGAGTTGTGCCCCGTCGTCGCATGTTTGCCGTTCGGAATCGTGCTCGTGATGTTGGCGGCGCGCATCATGACGCGCGCGGAACTGGACCAGTTCGAAGCGAGCGGCAAGAAGCCCGACCATATCCCTGACCCGGAACTGTACGAAAATAAGGTCGGCGATTGGGGGTACCTCAATGGGCAGCCGGTCGTCGTCGATTACGCGATGCGGGTCCACATGACACCGGAAGATATCGAGTTGATCGACCCAGCCGTGCGCACCATCGCGGACGTGATGCGCAAATAGCTTAGGGAGCTAGTGCCGTGGCGCGGCCCACGGTGGATGTGAGCTGGCTGCCGCTCACGCGCGCGTGAGGGCATCGGCGGTTCGACCGCCTGGCCTTTCCAACGTAGAGGCGCCGGGGAACGCTAAGGACGAGGGCCTAAGGCGGAGCGGACTGGACGACTCCTCAGGTTAAAAAGACAACGCTTGCCGGGCTGCCCACCGGCGCGTAATACCCCGTCGGGGAGCCGAAACCGCGTGCACCTTCCGTGATCCTGTAGGTGGTGAGGGAGTCGCTTCGGTGGCTGCATACGACCATGAAGGTCCCGGACGGATCGACGGTGAAGCTTCGCGGATAATCGCCCTGGGTCCAGAACTCCCCGAGTGGGCTCAGCATGCCGAACCGGTCGACCCCGAAAATGGCAACGGTGTCGTGCAGGCGGTTGGCGGCGAACACCAGACTTCCGTCAGGCGAAACGCCAATCTCGGAGGCAAAGCTCGTGCCGACGAATCCGGTCGGCAGCGTAGACAGCATCCGTTGCGGAGTCAGCGAGCCGGTTGTCGCGTCGTAGCGATAGGCCAGCAATGTGGAGGCTTCCTCCTGCAGCGAGTACAAGAGTGCGCCGCCGGGGTGAAATGCGAAATGACGCGGCCCGTCGCCCGGAGGGACGGAGACAAATGGCGGCGCATTGGCCAGCAACTTCCCGGTCGGCCGGTCCAACAGCCAACTGTAGACTCATGATAGCTTCCGAACGGGGCAAACCGCCAACCCGCCCCCACAGTCCGGAAGACTCACCATGACCTGGTCGGCAAAGCAGTATTCCGCCTTCGAGCAGGAGCGCACCCGCCCCGTCCGAGACCTCGTGGCGGCGATACCGTCACTCGAGGTCCGCAATGCCATTGACATCGGTTGCGGGCCCGGCAATTCCACAGAAGTACTCGCGGAGCGCTACCCCGACGCGACCGTCTCCGGCATCGACACATCCCCGGAGATGATCGACGCGGCACGCGCGCGCCTGCCGGCGATACGTTTCGACCTCGCGGACATCGCGCACTGGAACCCGGCGGAGCGCTTCGATGTCATCCTGGCCAATGCGTCGCTGCAATGGCTCCCGGACCACGCGTTGCTGTACCCTCGCTTGCTGCGCCTGCTGCGGGCAGGGGGGAGCCTTGCGGTGCAAACGCCCGACAACCTCGAGGAGCCGGCGCACCGGCTCGCACGGGAAGTCGCCTCGACCGGACCTTGGCGCGACCTGTTGGCTGGCATTTCGCACCCTCCACGGCACGACGCGGGGTTCTACTACGACCTGCTACGACCGCTGTGCCGGGCGGTCGACGTCTGGAGAACGACCTACTTCCACCCGCTCGCGGGCGGCCCGAGTGCGGTCGTCGAGTGGTTCAAGGGGTCGGCTCTTCGTCCCTATCTCGGTCCGCTGGACGAGCAACAAAAAGCGGACTTCCTGGAACGCTATCTGCACGCGATCTCGCGTGCCTATCCCGCGCTGGCGACCGGGACCGTGCTGCTGCCTTTCCCCAGACTCTTCGTGGTGGCGAGCCGGTGAATCGCCGCCACGGCGCAGCGCTCGCCGGCGTCTCGCGCGTTCCGCCGGATCACGTCGCGTCCCGACGCAGCGTCGCGCCTTAACCCAGCATGAACGTGCCGCCGTGAACGTGAATCGCCGAGCCGGTGATCGCTGCCGAGCGCGGCGAGCCAGGTGCCGGGCCTCGCAGAAGGATTCAAGCGTCACCGCCTAAGCGCTAACCCCGTTTGTTATCCTTTCCGACCAGGGAACGTGCCGATGCTCCGTAAGCTCGCCGGATGGCTTCGAGGCCCGCAGCCGACGAACGCGCAACAGGCTGCACCGAACCCGCTCGAATTCGACCCCGTCACGCTGCCCTGGATCGACCGCGACGCGCCCGACATCGCGGGCTACGTGGCTTCGTTGCGCCGCAAGCCCGGCTACGATCTGCGCGCGAAGCTCGCGCAGTGGCACGACGAGGGCATCGTCGCCTTTCCGCAGCTCATCCCGCACGCGCTGATCGATGCCTTCCGGGCCGACCTCGACGAGCTGGTCGAGGACCGCGCCCGCCACGGCACGCGCGTGCTGCTCGAGGTGCACGGCATCAAGCCGATCAGCGAGACCACGCTCGAGCAACTGCGCCACAAGCACGCACGGGTGACCGACTTCCACAACCAATCGGTGGCCGCGAAGAAGATCATCCTGCACCCGGGGATCGTCGAGTTCGCGGAGCACGTCTTCCGCGACAAGGTCGTGGCGATGCAGACGATCGCGTTCTGGCGCGGCAGCGAGCAGAAGACGCACAAGGATTACGCCTACGTCGTCTCGGAAATCCCGAGCCACCTCTGCGCGACGTGGATCGCGCTCGAGGACGTCGACGCCGACGCCGGACCGCTCGAGTACTTCCCGGGCTCGCACCGGCTGTCCCCGAAGTTCGACTGGGGCAACGGGATGTTCGCCACGACCGAGTCGTCGCGCAGCGAATCGGACTTCCGCGACCACCTCGAGGCGGAATGCGCGAAGCGCGGCATCGCGCCGCGAAGCTTCGTGCCGAGGAAAGGCGACGTGCTGTTCTGGCACGGCGCGCTCGCGCATCGCGGGGGCGCGGTCAGGAATCCCTCGCTGACGCGGCTGTCGCTCGTCGCGCACTACTCGTCGGCATCGGCGTACAGGCGCGACCGGCGCGCGCCGGGCGAAGAACCGCGCGTGTTTGAGTACAACGGGGGCTTGGTCTACGGCGACCCGCGGCTGCCGGCGGAAGAGGATTCGTTCACGCGCGGCAGCGTGTTCTGAGCGCCGAATCGCCTACGCGTTTGCCGCGTCCGCCCGTTGCGGCTTGCTCGGCTGCGCGCCAGCGCGCGCCAGCTCTGCCTTGATGCGCTTCCACGCGCGACGGCAGAGATCGGCGACGTGCGCATCGCGCATCGCCCGCGCATCCCGCTCGATGGCGAGGAGATCGTAACGCTTCCAGTCCGAAGTTTCGTAGCCGTTCACGGCATTCCTCTCGGCGGCGCCAAGACCACCCAGGTGGTTGCCTCCCTGATGCTCACAATAGGAGCCGCGTCGTCCGGGGTCCAATCGCGATTTTCGATGCCCTTCATCAGCGCCGCCGATCGCGCCCACGGCTTCCGGCCCGCCCGCCGTTCGTGTATGAATGCGGGCATGGAGCACCTGCTCGACAACATCGTGTGGAACACGCTCGCCGGTCCGCACGAGCGCTTCTCCGTCGGCACCGAACGCGCCCGGCGCTACGCGCCGGGCTTCTCGCCGATCGCCGGCTTCGCGAATCCGTCGCGGCCGGACTTCGCGGCGCTGGCGCCCTATTGCGCGCCGGGCGAGCATCTCTACTACGAGGCGGCCGCGGGCGACGTGCCCACGGGGTGGCGCATCGAAGCCGACACGACGATGTTCAAGATGGTGTGGGAGGGCGACGCGCCGCAACTCGACGAGGCGCCCGACGCGATCCCGCTGCGCGCGCAGCATGCCGCGCAGGCGCTGCAGCTCGCGACGCTCACCCGCCCCGGCCCGTTCGGCGCGCGCACGATCGAGCTAGGGGAATACTTCGGCTGCTTCGACGGCGAGCGCCTCGTCGCCATGGCCGGCGAGCGCATGCGCGCCGGCCCGCTGCGCGAGATCAGCGGCGTATGCACGCATCCCGACTTCCAGGGGCGAGGCCTCGCGCGCCGTCTCGTGCGCAAGCTCCTCTTCCGGCAGACCAGGCGGGGCGAGACGCCCTTCCTGCACGTCATGAGCGATAACCTGAACGCCCGCGCGCTGTACGCGCGAATGGGATTCCGCGACTACCGCGAGGCGGGCGTTCGCGTGGTCGTGAGAAGCTAGCCCAACACGATCGCCGCCAGCTCGTCGAGCCAGGGACGCTGGCCTTCGTTCATCTTGGCCGCCGCCTGCGGCAGCGCGAGCCACGCGTAGCGGTCGACTTCCGGGAAGGCCTGGAGGCGCCCCGACTTCGGCGGCCATTCGAGCGTAAACGTGTTGCTGTGCATGCCGCCGACGTCGAAGTCCGCCGGCACCGCCCACGCGTGCACGAGCTTGCCGCCCTTCTGGCGCCGCGGCGTCAACGGCACGAACTCGCCCCCGACCCGCAGGCCCGTCTCCTCCTCGAACTCGCGGCGCGCCGCCGCAAGCGCGTCCTCACCCGGCTCGAACTCGCCCTTGGGAATCGACCACGCGCCGGCATCCTTGTTCTTCCAGAACGGCCCGCCCGGATGTACGAGAAGCACCTCGAGCGCGCCGCCGCGCAGGCGGTACGCGAGGATGCCGGCGCTTTGCCCCTTCATGGTCATCGCTACCCATCCTACGCGGGCGCCGTAAGGATTACCCTAACGGGCGCGACTGTTGCCATCACAACCCGCACTCCGGACACGGATATCGCCATGAACCGCCGAACCTTCCTGCTCCAGGGCACCGCCGTCCTCGCCGGCGCCACCGCCCTGCCCACGGTAGCCCAGTCCCCCGATGCCGACCGCGTCGAGAAGACACCCGAGGAATGGCGCAAGGTCCTCACCGCCGAGCAGTTCTACGTCCTGCGCGAGGAAGGCACCGAGCGCCCGTTCACGAGCCCGCTCAACAAGGAGAAGCGCAAGGGCACGTTCGTGTGCGCTGGCTGCGACCTGGCGCTCTTCAAGTCGGAGACCAAGTACGACAGCGGCACCGGCTGGCCGAGCTTCTACGCGCCGATCCCGGGCGCCTTGCTGACCAAGGTGGATTACAAGCTCATCATGGCCCGCACTGAGTACCATTGCCGCCGCTGCGGCGGCCATCAGGGCCACGTGTTCGACGACGGACCCAAGCCGACGGGCTTGCGCTATTGCAACAACGGGGTGGCGCTGAAGTTCGTGCCGGCGTAGGCCGGCAGGCATCGACGTCCTCGCGCACGCGGCCGGCCTCGGCGCGCGTAGCGGTCACGCGAGCGGCGCCACCTTCATCACCTCTTCCGGGGTGGTGACCCCCGCGGCGACCTTCATCGCGCCCGAGATGCGAAGCGGCTTCATCCCGTCCTTGTACGCCTGCTCGCGCAACGCGCGGTCGTCGGCGTCGTGGTGGATGAGCCGGCGAAGTGCCGGCGTAAGGACCATGATCTCGTAGAGCCCGATGCGGCCCAGATAGCCCGTCATCCTGCATTCGAGGCAGCCCTCCGCCCCCATCACGCTGGTCGGCTTGTCGGCGCGCCACGGCGCCGTCATCATCCGCCACGACTCGTCGTCCGGCGGGTCGACCGGCTTCTTGCAATGCGGGCACAGCGTACGGACGAGGCGCTGCGCCATCACGCCGAGCAGCGTGGACGAAAGCAGGTACGGCGGCACCTTGAGGTCGAGCAGCCGCGTCACCGCCGTCGGCGCGTCGTTGGTGTGCAGCGTGGACAGCACGAGGTGGCCGGTGAGCGCCGCCTGCACCGCCATGTCCGCGGTGTCGTTGTCGCGGATTTCGCCGACCATGATGATGTCGGGGTCCTGCCGCATAAGCGTGCGCACACCCGTCGCAAAATCGACGCCGATCACCGGCTGCACCTGCATCTGGTTGAACAGGGGCTCGATCATCTCGATCGGGTCCTCGATCGTACAGACGTTGACCTCCGGCGTGGCGAGCTGCTTCATCGAGGAGTACAGCGTCGTCGTCTTGCCCGAGCCGGTGGGCCCCGTCACCAGGATGACCCCGTTCGGCTGCTTGATCATCTGCTCCCAGCGGTCCCTGTCGTCCTGCGTGAAGCCGAGCTCGGCGTATTCGCGCACGAGCACTTCCGGCGTGAAGATGCGCATGACCAGCTTCTCGCCGAACGCCGTGGGCATCGTCGAGATGCGCAGCTCGACCTCGTCGCCGTCAGGCGAGAGCGTCTTGATGCGTCCGTCCTGCGGGCGCCGCCGCTCCACGAT
>DATJXV010000097.1:0-2162 GCA_035499955.1 Casimicrobiaceae bacterium | reverse complement strand
CGTCCACCCGGAGGGATATCCGACGGTGGCTGCGATCGAGAGCATGGGCAAGAAGCTCTCCGCCGCGACCAACGGCCGGCTGAGCATCCAGATGTACCCTTCGATGCAGCTCGGCGGCGAGAAGGAGGCGATCGAGCAGGCGCAGGTCGGCGCGCTCGCGATTGCGCGCGTGAGTGTCGGCGCCCTCGGACCGGTAGTCGACGAGCTCAACGTGTTCAACATGCCCTACCTGTTTCGCAGCACCGCGCAGATGAACAAGGTCATCGACGGTCCCATCGGGCAGGAGCTGCTCGACGACGTCACGAAAAACCCGAAGGCGGGGCTCGTGGGCCTGTGCTGGATGGACGCCGGCGCGCGCAGCCTCTACGCGACCAAGAAGGCCGTGTACAAGATCGAGGACCTCAAGGGCATGAAATTCCGCGTCATGGGCAACCCGATGTTCGTCGACATGATGAATGCCCTCGGCGGCAACGGCGTGGCGATGGGATATGACCAGGTGTTCAACGCGCTGCAGACCGGCGTGGTCGACGGGGCCGAGAACAATCCGCCGAGCTTCGTCTTCGACAACCACTACACGGTGGCCAAGTTCTACACGCTCGACGAGCACCTCATCGTGCCGGAGATCATGGTGTTCTCGAAGAAGATCTGGGACACGCTGTCGAAGGAGGATCAGGCACTGATCGCCAAGTTCGCGCGCGAGGCCCAGCAGGAGGAGCGCACCCTCTGGTTGAAGTACGAGAAGGACGCGATGGACAAGGCGAGGGCCGCGGGCACCACGATCATCCCGATCGCCGACAAGAAGCCGTTCCAGGACGCGGTCAAGCCGGTGTGGGACAAGTACGGACCCAAGTACGCCGACATGATCAAGCGCATCCAGGCAGTACAGTAGCCGCCGCGCCGGAACGAATCCTTACTCCAGTCCCTCGGGAGGGGTGATGGCGGCTGCCTATCGCAGGGCGATGAATGCGCTCTACCTCGCCTGCGTGTTCGTGGCGGGCGTGGCCCTGGTGCTGATCTCTGCGGTGATCCCGTGGGCGGTGTTCACACGCTACGTGCTGAACAGCGCGGCGTCCTGGCCCGAGCCCACGGCGGTGCTTCTCACCATCGTGCTCACGTTCTTCGGCGCGGCGGCCTGCTACCGGCTCGGGCTGCACATGAACGTGTCGCTCGTCGTCGGCGCGCTTCCCGCGCCGGCGCGACGCGCGAGCGAGGTGCTCATCGAGCTGCTGATGGCGCTGATCGCTGTGTTCATGGTCGTATGGGGCGCACGGCTGGTCGAGGCGACGTGGGGCAACACCATCGCCGACTTTCCGTTCCTGTCGACCGGCGTGACCTATCTGCCGATTCCCGTCGGGGGCGCGATCCTGTTCCTCTTTGTGATCGAGCACCTGACGCTCGGGCGGCCGAAGGACACCGGCGGCGGCGCGCACGCGCCCCCCGCCGCGTTCGAGTAGACCGCCGGCGCCCCTCCATGGACATCGCGGTGCTGCTCGGCTGCCTGTTCGTTTGCTTCGCGCTGGGCGTGCCGATCGCGTATTCGCTCGGCCTCGCGGCGATCGCGGGTGCGGCCTGGATAGGCGTGCCACTGGAAGCGGTGATGCTGAAGATCTCGGACGGCGTGTCCAAGGTCGCGATGCTGACGATCCCCTTCTTCGTATTGGCGGGCGCGATCATGTCCGAGGGCGGGATGGCGCGACGTCTCGTCGCCTTCGCGAACGTGCTCGTCGGCGTGGTCCGCGTCCGTGGCGGTCTCTCCGCGGTGAACATCATTGCCACGACGTTTCTCTCCGGCATCTCCGGCTCCTCGGTCGCGGACACCTCCGCCATCGGCTCGGTGATGATTCCGCAGATGGAGAAGGTGGGCTTCCCGCGCGTGTTCGCGACCAATGTAACGATCAGCGCCTCGGTGCAGGCCATCCTCGTACCGCCGTCGCACAACGCGGTGATCTACTCGCTCGCGACCGGCGGCGTGATCTCGATTACGAGCCTGTTCATGGCCGGAGTCGTGCCCGGCCTTCTCCTTGGCCTCGCGCTCATCATCCTGTGCCTGTTCATCGCCTACCGCGACGGGCACCCGAGAGGCGAGGCCGTCCCGCTGCGCGAGGCGGTGAAGATCACCGTCGATGCTCTGTGGGGGCTCGTCACGATCGGCATCATCATCG
>DATJXV010000096.1:0-25253 GCA_035499955.1 Casimicrobiaceae bacterium | reverse complement strand
CGAGACGGCGAAGGGCGCATCGCGATCGAGCGGGTGTATCGCTTCGACTACAGCGACAACGGCGACAACCGCCGCCGCGGCAGCGTCACCGTGCTCGGCGCGCGCGTGCTGCACGTCGATCTCGACATGCCGCTTCGCAGTGCCGAAACGCTGCATTAGGGCCGGTCGACAGGCCCTAGAGATTGCGGAGAAAATCCAGCAGCGCGGCGTTGAACGCGGCGGGCGCCTCGAGGCTCGGAAGATGCGCCACGTTCGGCAGGCGAAGCGCGCGCGCCCGCGGCAGGGCTGCGGCAAGGTGCTCGCAGGCGGCGCCGATATTCGGAAAGTCGAGGTCGCCCCAAACCACCAGCGCCGGGGCGACGATCTCGGGTAGGCGCGCATACGCGGGCGGCGGCGCGTCTTCCGTGCCTCGCAGCTCCGCGCGCAGCGCGAGCTCGTTCATCTCGAGGAACAGGTCGCGCGGGTGGCCACTCACGCGGTTTTCCGCGCTGAGCGGGCCGTCGAGCCACGCGTGTGCCTCGAGTGCGTTGACGGCGTCCACGTCCGCCGCGGCGTCGGCGGCCTCCATGCGCTCGATCCACCGCCTGATCGCGGGCGGGAAGTCGGTTACCTCAGGTGCGCCGCCGACTGCGGGCGCGACGAGCACGAGCGCGCGGACGCGATGGGGCACCGCAAGCGCGGCGTCGACGGCGATGCGGCCGCCCTGCGAGCAGCCGACGAGCACGGCGGGCTCCCGGGGCGCAACCGCATCGAGGACCGCGCAAAGATCGCCGACCTGCGAGTAGCGCTCGTCGGCGTGCAGCGTTTCGCCGAAGCCGCGCCGGTCGTAGGCCACCGCGAGAAAGCCGAGGTCGGCAACGGCGGGCAGCTGCGCGCCCCACATGCGGCGGTCGGCGACGCCTGCGTGAAGGAACACGACGGGTGCGCCGCGCCCGGCGGTGTCGGCGGCGATCCGAGTCAGGCCGGAATCGATGGCGAGGTTAGCGGCCACAGGGCGATACTACCCCCACGGCCGAGCGACGCGAGGCTCGAGTTGCGCGGCCGCTACCCCCGGTCCGAACACGCCACGAAGGCCGGCATCGTCGTGGCCACGCCCACGTGGCGACACGCAGCAGCGGATATGCGCGGCCACCGCGTTGATCGCAAGTCCGCTGACGTTGACGCCGACGCGCAGCCGGTGCGCGATCGTGTCGCCGGTAACGGCGGCGGGGCGCCGCCCATTCCGATTGCGACTGAGAAATCAGTCGCCCAGCATCGCCTCGTGCGGCTCAGTGGCGCCCCCGGACGCCGTGCCGCTGCGGCGCGCGGCGCGGTCCTCGCGAATCATGTCGCACGCTTTCTCGGCGATCATCAGCGTCGGGGCGTTGGTGTTGCCCGATGTGATGAGCGGCATGATCGAGGCGTCCGCTACGCGCAGACCCGCGATGCCGTGTACGCGAAGGCGCGCATCCACCACCGCTCCCGCGTCGTCCTTCGGCCCCATCCGGCACGTGCCCACGGGATGGAAGATCGTCGTGCCGATGTCCCCCGCGGCATGCGCGAGCTCGTCGTCGCTCGTGAGGGCGGGACCGGGCAGCAGCTCCTGCGGCTCGAAGCGGGCGAGCGCCCGCGCACCGACGATGCGGCGGGTGAGGCGCAGCGAAGCCGCGGCCACCCGCCGGTCCTCCTCGGTGGCGAGATAGTTCGGCGCGATGACGGGGGCAGCGCGGGGATCGGCGCTTGCGACGTGGATCGTGCCGCGCGAGGTCGGGCGCAGGTTGCACACGCTGGCCGTGAAGGCGTCGAACGTATGCAGCGGGTCGCCGAACTTGGGAAGCGACAGCGGCTGCACGTGATACTCGACGTCGGGCCGTTCGACCTCGGGCGAGCTTCGTGCGAACGCGCCGAGCTGCGACGGCGACATGCTCATCGGCCCGCTTCGGCGCAGCGCATACTCCGCGCCGATCAGGAGCTTGCCGAGCACGCTGTGCACGCGCGTGTTGAGCGTGCGCGTGTGGCGCACTTTGTACACGGAGCGAAGCTGCAGATGGTCCTGCAGGTTCTCGCCCACACCCGGCAGCGCGTGCGCCACGGCGATCCCGCGGTCGGCGAGCACGCGAGGCGCACCGATGCCGGAGAGCTCGAGCAGCTGCGGCGCGTTGACCGCGCCGGCCGCGAGCACGACCTCCTCGCTCGCCAGCGCGGCGTGCGATTCGCCGCCGAGGCGATAGGCGATGCCCGTGCAACGGCCCTCGGCGAGCGTGAGCCGCTCGACGTGCCCGCCGGTCAGCACGCGAAGGTTGGCGCGGCCCGCGACCGGTCGCAGGAAGGCCTTCGATGCGTTCCAGCGGATGCCGCGGCGCTGGTTGACCTCGAAGTAGTCGACGCCTTCGTTGTCGCCCGCGTTGAAGTCGAAGGTGCGCGGGATGCCGACCTCCGCGCACGCCGCGATGAAGGCTTCGAGAATCTCCCAGCGCAGCCGCTGCGGCTCGACGCGCCACTCGCCGCCGGCACCGTGGAAAGCGTTCGCGCCGCGGTAATGATCCTCGCTGCGCTTGAAGATCGGCAGCACCGCGTCCCAGCGCCAGCTCGCGTCGCCCGCGAGCGCCGCCCATGCGTCGTAGTCCTCGCGCTGGCCGCGCATGTAGATCATGCCGTTGATCGACGAGCTGCCGCCCAGCACGCGGCCACGCGGATAGAGCACGCAGCGGCCGTTGAGCCCCGGCTCGCTGCGCGTCGTGTAGCGCCAATCGGTGCGCGGGTTGCCGATGCAGTACAGGTAACCGATCGGGATATGGATCCAATGGTAGTTGTCCGGCCCGCCGGCCTCGACCAGCAGGACGCGCGCATCCGGGTCGGCGGACAGCCGGTTGGCCAGCACGCACCCCGCGGTGCCGGCCCCGACGACGATGTAGTCGTAGAGTTCCTTCACCAGAACCCGGCCTTGCCTTGCCACAGCGCGAGGTGCGCGCCCGTCGGGTCCTTGATCACGCACATGGACCCCAGGAAGCCGATCTTCGTGATCGGATGGACGAGCGTGCCGCCGAGCTCGACCGCGCGCGCGGAGGACGCCTCGATATCGTCCACGCCGACGTACGCGAGCCAGTGCGGCGGCGCCCCCGGCTCGGGGTTGATCATCATCCCGCCGCCGGTGCCCTCGCCCACCTTGATGAGGGTGAACGTGCCTTTCGGCGTGGGCAGGTCCTGGAGGCTCCAGCCGAACAGCCCGCCGTAGAACGCCTTTGCCTTGGCAAGGTCGCCGGTGTGCAGCACGACGTGCACGAAAGGATTGGCCATCGCTTCGCTCGAACCTCGTCCGCAAAGCGACGATGGTAGCCGATCGGGATTCGCCGCAGGCGCGCGCCTTGTGCAATGATGTCGCTCATGCTCCGCAAGGCCGCCGCCGTCGCCCTGTCCACGCTCGTCGCTTGCACGAGCGTGCCCCCGAAGCCGTCCAACGCGGACCTGCAAAAGCAGGTGGCCGATACCGAGCGCGCCTTCGCCAAGACGATGGCGGATCGCGATCATGCCGCTTTCACGTCGTTCCTGTCGGAGGAGACGATCTTCTTCACCGTGCCCAAGCCCCTGCACGGCAAGGCCGAGGTCGCTGCGGCGTGGAAGCGCTTCTACGAGGGACCGAAGGCGCCCTTTTCGTGGTCGCCCGAAACGGTCGAGGTGCTCGAGTCGGGCACGCTCGCGCTGAGCTCCGGGCCGGTCTTCGACCCGTCGGGCAAGCGCTTCGCCACCTTCAGCTCGATCTGGCGGCAAGAGGCGCCGGGCGTTTGGCGCATCGTGTTCGACAGGGGCAACCCGGACTGCATTTGCCAGTAAACTTCTGATGGATACGGGACGCGCGGCGGCCCGTCTTTGCATTCAGACTCCAGCTTTGGCCAATATTACGACCGACACGCCATGCGCCGGGCGCTCGCCGTCCGGGTTCTGGTAGGAATGCGCGACGTTGCCGGGGAACGCGAGGACCTCGCCTTCGGAAAGCTCGTGCCGCTCGCCGGTCACGAAGATCGTCACGCGGCCCGATAGGCAAGTGAAGAACTCCCGCGTTCCCGGAAGGTGGGGCGTGCCGCGCATGGCGCCGCCCGGCGCAAAGTACATGACAGTCAGCATTTCCTCCGGCACCGGCTCCGGCACCAGCGAGCGCAGGGTCACACCCCGACCCTTGCTCGACGTGGCGATGTCGTGCGCCGCCCACTTGCGCACCTTCGCTCGCGGCGGCGCGAGGAGCTCGTCGATCGGCACCCCGAGCGCATGCGCCACCTTGACGAGCACGACGAGCGACGGATTGCCGCCGCCCGATTCGAGGTTCGCGATGGTCGAGCGCGGGACGCCGGCCGACCTGGCGAGCGTCGCCTGCGTGATCGCGCGAGCATGACGCAGGCTCGCGAGGTTGCGGGCGAGGTGCGACGCTGCGTGCTCGGGAAGGTCGGCGGCCGCCATGGTTCGACCAATATACGCGCGTGCACTGCTCCTCGCGTCGGGCGTATCATGAGTCGCGTCACGCGGGCGATTTCGTTCGCGGGCTCAGGTGAACAAATCAACGGAGACCACAGCATGGCTAAGAAACCGGCGACCGATGGTGTTTATCGCGTAACGGAGGTGATCGGAAGCAGCTCGGTGTCCTGGGAGGATGCGGCGAAGAACGCGGTGGCGACCGCAGCGAAGACGCTGCGCGATTTGCGCATCGCCGAGATCTCGAAGCTCGACATGAAGGTCGAAGGCGGCAAGATCGTCGCCTATCGCGCGCGCATCATGCTGTCGTTCAAGTACGGCGGCTGACACCCCCAACCCCTACCCTCTCCCGCATCGCGGGGAGGGTAGATTGTCCAGCCGCGCGACGGCCTGCCAGCGCGTTGGACAGCGCGGTTGGAAACGGCCGCGGCGCGCCTACCATCGTTCCATCGTCCGACACGGAGCAAGAACGATGGAACCGAGACTCTCCCGCCCCGATCCCTTTCGCGGTCTGCGTGTGGCGATCACCGGCGGCACGTCCGGCCTTGGGCTGGCGTTGGTGGATGCGCTCACGGCACGCGGCGCCCGGGTCGCCTTCGTCGCGCGCAGCGCGGACCGAGTGCGCGAAACAGCCGCGCGCACGGGTGCGCACGGCATCGTCGGCGACGTCGCCGCCAAATCCGACATCCACCGCATCGCCCTGCAGGTCCTGGGCTTGCTCGGTGGGCTCGACGTGCTCGTCAACAACGCGTCGAGCCTGGGGCCGGTGCCTCTGCGTCCGCTCGCGGACACCGATTGCGAAGACTTCGAGCGGGTGCTCGCCGCGAATCTCGTCGGACCGTTTCGCCTGACCAAGGCGCTGCTGGGTGCGCTCGCGGGGCGCGGACTCGTCGTCAACATCGGCAGCGACGCCGGCATCGCGGCGTACGCGAATTGGGGCGCTTATGGAGCCAGCAAGGCGGCGCTCGCGCACATGACGCGCATCTGGGACGCGGAAGTCGAGGAGCACGGCATACGCATGACGTGCATCGATCCGGGCGACATGGACACGCCGATGCACGCCCTCGCGCTTCCCGACGCGGACCGCGCCGCGCTCGCGCGCCCCGACGATGCCGCGCGCGCGATCTGCGCGATCGTCGAAGCATCGGTCGCGCACGAGGCGGCGGCGGCGTGATCCCGGCAAGCGCACCTGCGCAGCGCCCGGCGGACGCGAAGCTGCTCGTGCTCGCCGCGGACGGCGGCCTCTCGCACGCGACGCGCGCCGGCCTCGCCGCGTACTTGAGAGGCGGCGACGTCGTGGTCGCCAACGACGCCGCCACGATTCCGGCAAGCCTCGCGGGCGAGCACGAGCGCACGGGCGCGACCGTCGAGGTCCGCCTCGCCGGCTGGCGCTCGCGCATCGGTGACTTCGAGGGCTGCCTCGCGGTCGTCTTCGGCGAAGGCGATTACCGCACGCGCACGGAGCAGCGTCCCGCGGCGCCCGTTCTGCGAGCGGGCGATCGGCTGCGCCTCGGCCCACTTCGCGCCACCGTCGTCGACATTCTCACGCCGCCGCGCCTGGTCGCCCTCGACTTCGACGGCGGCTCGGCCTCGGTGTGGGCCGGCCTGGCGGCGCACGGCCGACCGATCCAGTATGCGCACGTGCCGCAGCCGCTCGACCTGTGGGACGTGTGGACGCCGCTCGCCGCACCACCTGCCGCATTCGAGCCGCCATCCGCGGGATTCGCGCTCGACTGGCGCACCCGGTCGACGCTGCGCGCTCGCGGCGTGTCGTGGGCCACGCTGACTCACGCCGCGGGATTGTCCGCCACCGGCGACGACGCGCTCGACGCCCGCCTGCCGCTGCCCGAACCTTATGAAATCCCCGCCGCCACCGTGCGCGCCGTGGCGCGTGCGCGCGCCTGCGGCGGCCGCGTGATCGCGATCGGCACGACGGTCGTGCGCGCCCTCGAGCACGCCGCGTCGCGCCGGGCGCTGCGCGCCGGAAGCGGTGTGGCGGACCAGTGCATCGGCCCCGCCACGCCGCTTCGCGTGGTGGACCTCCTTCTCACCGGAACGCACGAAGCGGGCACCAGCCATTACGGGCTCCTGGGCGCGTTCGTCAACGAGCAAACGCTGCGCGCCATGAGCGACGCGCTCGACGCCGGCCAGTACCGCACGCACGAGTTCGGCGACTCGGTCCTCGTCGCGCGCGAGCTGCCGTGCGCCGCCGCGGTCGGATGGTGAATATTCGCGTTCCGCGTGGCCCTCGCGCCAGCGTAACCTCCAGGGAGTAGCGCGGAGGTAGTTCGGTGGCCGACAACATCTACTGGCACGAGCCGTCGATGCTGCAGGATGGCGCGGCGCCGTCGATCATCGCGATCGGCGACTCGTGGTTCTGGTATCCGCTGCCCGGCGGGTCGCTCGCCGCGAGCCTCGCCAAGCTGGTCGCGTCCAACCGGCACACGCTGCTCGTCTTCGGCAACAACGGCGCGGAGGCGTACGACTATCTCGAGGGCGTCTACGCGACGATGGTCGACAGCGCGCTCCGCCGCTACGGGACGACCCTGTCCGGAGTGTTCGTGTCCGGCGGCGGCAACGATTTCGCGGGATTCAACGACCTGCGCCCGCTGCTCGGCGTGGACTGCGGCGCATGCGCCAGCGCGGACGCCTGCTTCAACCACGGGACCTCGCCGGGATGCGTCGAGGCGCTCTTCGACCGCGTGCGCCGCAACTATGTCGAGCTGATCGACGGTGTGGCCGCGCAGATCCCCGCCGCGGCGCGCATCTTCGTGCACAACTACGACTACGCGATCCCGAGCGGGCAGGCCGTGATCGGGTCGAGGGCCTGGCTCAAGCCGGCTCTTGTGGCGGCGAACGTGCCGGCCGGACTGCGCGCGGCGTGCGTGCGTTATCTCATCGACCAGTTCTCGGCGCGGCTCGCGGATCTCACGGCGTCTTATGCGGGCCGCGTCGTATTCGTCGACAGCCGCGGGACGCTGTCGGCGTCCGACTGGGCAAACGAACTCCACCCCAAGGCCGCGGGCTTCACCAGGATCGCACGTCAGAAGTGGCAGCCGGCGTTGGCCGGCGCGGGGCTCGCCTAAGCGTGCGGGCGCGGGAGCGCTTCCTCGAGGCGGCGGCGCTCGGTCAGCACGCGGTTGGCGTACGCGCGAGTCTCGTCGTCGAACGAGCCGTTGTACAGCTGCAGACCGGCGGCGTCGCTGCCGCCGCGCTGGATCGAGTCCTTGAGGATGCGCGCGCCGACGGCGATGTTGGTGTCCGGCGCGAGCACGGACGGGGCGCCCTCGGCGCCGATCTTGTCCATGTGGAAGCGCGGCACGATCTGCATCAGGCCGACAGCGCCCTGCTCGCTTGCCGCGAATGGGTTGAAGCGGGACTCGACGGCGATCACCGCGAGGATGAGCATCGGGTCGAGGCCGTGGCGATGGCCCTCGCGGAATGCCGCGCGCACGACCTCGCCGGCGGCGCCCTCCGCCACCCGGTAGCGACGCGCCACGACGGCGGCCAGCACCTCGGCGCGCGACGGCGCCTCCGGCTGGCGGATGAGGACGTTTCGGGTGATCGCCGGAGCGGGCTCGGGGGCCATCCGGAGCGCGGCGGCTTCGGCCGTCGCGGTGGGCATCCGGTAGGAGGATGCCGCCGTGGCCATGAGCGCCACGGTCAAAAAGCCCGCCAGCGTGAGGTAGAAAGCGGGGCCAGATTGTGATCGCCGTCGGCATCGGTGGCGCGATGCCGGCGGGTTCGTAGGTCGAATCGACGTCATTGGAGTACTCCTTTCCGGCGATCGACCTTACGGCGCCGACCACCTCGCATCCGTGGCCGACCCGATGCGAGCATCGGCCTAATCAGGACTCCAGCAGCTTGCCTCCCTGGTACGGCATACCGGATGGGTTACTCTACGAAATCAACGGGATCAGCAGTTTACCACAAATAGCGCAAGAAAGCCCTTAGCATGCGTGGGGCCATGTTGCGCCGCACAAGAGGCAGTATAACCGGCGAAGACGAGATGTCAACCTCCCTGCCTCGGGGAGTTGCCGGCCGTCGGTCAGCGCCCCCAGCGCAGCGCCAGGGGCGAAAGCGGCCGGGCGAGCTCGAGCAGGCCGGCCCGGGTCGCGGGGTGCAGCGCCTCGAGCGGGTGGCGGACGGCGTCGCTCCCGATCACGCCGCCTTCCATCATCACGGCCTTGGTGGCCCGCAGCCCGCACTGCCGGTTTTCGTAGTTGATCAGGGGAAGGATGCGGGCGTAGGCGTCGGCCGCGTCGGTGCGCCGCCCCTCGCGATGGGCGGTCACGACCGGCCGGATGAGGTCCGGCAGCAGCGCGCTCGGCATCGTGCCGGTCGCGCCGGCGTCGAGGTCGGCCATCAGCGTGATCGACTCCTCGCCGTCGAAGGGTCCCATGACCGACGCGCCCCCGGCCGCGAGGAGCGATCGCAGCTTCGCCGCCGCGCCCGCAACCTCGATCTTGAAGTAGCCCACGGACGGCACTTCGCGCGCGAGCCGCACGAGGAACGGCACGGACAGCGAAACCCCGGACAGCGGCGCATCCTGCACCATGATCGGCAGTCCGCAGGCCTCGGCCACGTGCGCGAAGTGCGCGACGATCTGCGCCTCCTCGGCGCGCAGGCTCGCGCCGTGATAGGGCGGCATCAGCATCACCATCGCCGCGCCGGCCTGCGCTGCAGCCTTCGCGCGCTCGCCCGCGATGCGGGTGCTGAAATGGCTGCAGGTGACGATGATCGGCACGCGCCCCGCGACGTGCGCGAGGCAGACGTCGAGCAGCGTCCCGCGCTCGGCGTCGGTGAGCAGGAACTGCTCGGAATAATTGGCCAGGATGCAGATGCCGTCGACGCCTTGGTCGACCATGCAGTCGAGCACGCGCCGCATGCCCGCGAGGTCGATATCGCCCGACGCGGCAAACGGCGTCGGGGCGATGGGATGGACGCCCGTCAGCGGCGTGGCGGGCGCCATGGGGTGTCCGTCACAGCGGCGAGCACATGCTGACCGCGTCGGCGCCGTAGCCTTCGGGAATGTAGCCCCTCGCGATCATCTGGGCTTTGACGGCGGGGTCGGTGGTGTAGCGGTGATTGGAATCCGCCCGGTTGTTCCAAAGGCGGTAGATCGGGATCCAGTTGTTGGGACACGTTCCGGTGGCGTCGGGCAGCGCGACCGAGAACGCCGCGTCGGTCTCGAGCACGTAGCCGCTGTAGTTGGGATCGGTGCCCACGAGGCCCGCGATGGTGTTGCACTCGGCCTTGGACGCCGAGAAGAAGTGCGAATTGCCGTGCTCCGGCGGAATGTAATAGCGGCAGACGTCGTTCAGAAAGCCCATCGAGATCGGCCATACGCTGAACGACTTGCCAGTGCGGGCCCAGCCCGCGATGCGCCCCGAATCGAGCGCGACGATGTCGGGGGCGAGGTCGCTCACGAAGTAGTGATCGAGCGCGCCGTTGTAGAACTCGAACGCCGTCACCGGCACGACCGGCAGGGTCAGGCTCACGCCGCCGTAGTTGGTCGCGTTGTTGTCGCGCACGGAGCTGCCGGTTCGGTATACGGCCGAGAAGCCGTCGCGCGGCAATGCGTCGAATGTCCACGCGTCGACGCCGTCGAAATCGATGGTGCCGCCTTCGGCCGGGAGCAGCTCGTTCGGCGCGATGTAATCCGGGAGGAGCGTCTTGAACTCCGTGAATCGCCCGGGCACCGTCGTGTAACCCTGGGTGACGACGAGCACGCTGCGGTTGGCCGTGTTGGGTGTCGGCAGGTCGGTCGGGAACGTGAACGTGTTCGTGACCCCGTTGCGCGTGACGGTCAGCGTCTTGCCGGCGAGTCCCTGCTGGCCGTTCTGTCCGCTCGTCTCGCGCAGCTGCACGAACTGCACCGTGCCGTCCGCGTTGGAAAACACCTCGACGACGGCAAACGACGGCTCCGCCGCGGCCGCGAGCAGCGGAAACGCGAAGAGAACCGGCAGCAAGGTGCGCAACGCGCCCATGGATCCGCCAACGATAGGGACACGCCCGCTTTCGCGCAAGCGCGGCGAATGACGCGGGCCGTGAGTCAGTTCGACCAGCGCTCCGCGGACGGCGACAGCGACGGGCGCGCGGCTTGCGGCAGCGCGCTGCCGGCCAGCGCGGGGCTTCCCGGCGCGTGCACACCCTCTGCGGCCTCGAGGCGCTTCACGTCGCCGGTGATCTCGCCGCCTTCGGCGATGACCAGTTTGCCGTAGCGGATCGTGCCGGTCACCCGGCCCGTGCCGTGCACGACGAGGCGGGTGCGCGCCGTGAGCTCGCCCACGAACTCGCCGTGGATCTCCGCGACGTCGATCTGCGCGTTGCCCTTGAGCGTCCCCGGCCTGGCGATCTCCATTGCCTTGCTGTGCACGGTCGCCTCCACCTGGCCTTCGATGACGAGCGTATCGCAGTCGGTGATCTCGACCCCCTTGAGCTTGATGTTGACGCCGACGAAGAGCTTGCTCTCGGGCGCATCGGAGGCGGCCTTCGCCGCGGCGCTCGAAGCGGCGGGCGCCTGCGGTTGCGACGGCGGGCGCGGCGCGCCCGGCGCGTCCGCGCCGTGCTGCACGGAGGCCGCGCGCGAGCTGCCGCCCGTGTTGGCGCTGCCGGGCGGATCGTAGACCGCGGGCTTCAACACGGTGTTGGCGTTCCGCGCCGGATCCGCGAGGCGGTCGCGGCGATTGAGATTCAGCATGTCGCCTCCTTGCGCTGACGCGCGGCCATGACGCCGTCATTATTGACCGACCGCGTTCGGCACGCAACCGAAACTGTCCTACAAAATGGGCGCTTGCTGATTATTTTTGCGATCGAGCTTTAACCGCGTGGCAGGACCGACGCGGTGATCCGTCAGGGGTTGTCCTGCGTGATGATCAAACCTTGCGCGCCCGGCGGCCCGATCAGATAGATGGTCCCCGTCGTGTTCGCGGTCAGCACGACGCCGGTCTGCTCGGCAAGCACGGCGCCGGTCACCGCATCCGTGAAGTCGACGGTCACGGTCGTCGCGGCGAGCTGGGCGTAGGGCGACGCCATCGGAAACGCGACGTTCGACGCGAGCTGCGTTCCGTTCATGGCCGCGTTCACCGGATTGGCGCCCGGTGAAGCGTTGACGAAGCGGACGCGCGCGTTGCCGGCGACGGGCGGGATGTTGAGGTCGACGAGCATGTAGGCCTGCTGCGATCCCGGATTGCCGACGATGAACGAGGATGTGTCCACCGCGGTCGGCACGGTCACGTTGGTGGAGGCGATCGTCGCGCCCGGGTTCGCGCTCGCTTCGTAGTTGATGACGGTCGGGCCCCGCGGGATCTGCGAGTAGGTCGACGCCGAGCCGAAGTTGACGTTGAGGTTCACCTGCAACGACGAGATGAGCTGGTTCACCGGGCCGACGACGGGCGCCCCGTTGGCCGCCTTCATGCGCGCGAAGATGCTGTTGAGCGGCGCGACCGGGCCCTCGCTCTGCAGCACCATCCCGTCGACCAGCGTGCCGCTGCCCTCGCTGAAAAGGAACAGCGTCAGGGCGACGTTCGGCGTGAGGACCGTGCCCCCCGAATCGTAAATGACGGTCTTCGTGCCCTGGGTCGTCACCTGCACCTGGTACGTTCCGGGCGGGAACGCCAGGTTGTACGTGGTGCCGCCATAGGACACCGCCGAGTAGTTCGGCCCGACGGTGGTGATGTCCGTTCCCGGCGTGGTGACGTAGATGTCGACCAGCGAGTTGTTCACGGCGGCGTTGTAGACCGCGAGCTGGATGTTGCCGTTGGTCGGCGCTTGCGCCACTTCCGACACCAGCGTCACCTGCGGGTACGACGTCGTGCCGAGCACGAGAAGGGTGTACGGCTGTTCGCCGGCGAGCGGTATGCTGAAGCTGCCGAGCGTCGTCGTAGTGCCGCTCAACGTCGCGGTAAACGTTGTCTGAGTGTTGTTGAAGCTCTGGTAGGCTGTCGCGGACTGGAACGCGACGTTCGAAAACGCGGGGCTGCCGTTCACCGAAACGTCCACACCCGGCGCGTCCACCATGAGGTTCAGCACGCGCACCGTCGCCGGATGCGGCGGGAAATAGTTGATCGTGTTGACCTTGCACCCCGCGGCGAGCAGCGCGAGGGCGAGCGGGATGACGAGCAGAAGCTTGCGGCGCAGCGACATGCGAGGGATTGGCGAGCGAGAGGAGGGTGGCGCATTATGCCATGCGGGCGAGCGCATCCCGCCGGCTGCGCTCGATGCGGTACCATGCGCGCCGATGGCCCGCACGCCCCTCATGCAATTCTTGCAGCGCATCTCGCGCGAGGCGGCCGCCGGCGAGCGCGATCCGCCGTCGTCGTCGCGGCGCGAGTTCGTCAAGCGGGGCGCCGCGCTCGCGGCGAGCGCCCTTCCCCTGTGGTCTCCCGTGGCCTCAGGCGCCGAGCGGCGCCGGGTCGTCATCGTCGGTGCGGGGTTGGCGGGCCTCACCGCGGCCCACACGCTCGCCAAGGCCGGCGTGCGCGCGACGATATTCGAAGGCTCGGCGCGCATCGGCGGCCGCTGCTGGAGCGAGCGCGAGGCGTTTGCCGAGGGCCAGGTGGCCGAGCGCGGCGGCGAGCTGATCGACACGACGCACGCGGCGATCCGTGCCCTCGCCGACGAATTTGACCTCGCGCTCGACGATCTCAGGGCGACGGAGCCTCTGGGCAGCGAGCCCCTCTACTTTTTCGACGGCGGACCGTACACCGCGACCGACGTGCTGCGCGATTTCGCGGCCGTGCGCCCGGCCCTCGGGCGCGACGCGGAAGTGCTCGGCGAGCGCCTGCCGACGTACCGCGCATTCACGCCCGCGCAACGGCTGCTCGACCGCATGACGGCGGGGCAATGGATCGACTCGCGCGTGCCGGGCGGCCAGGGGTCGCGCCTGGGGCAGCTCCTCGTCAATGCCTACGCCGAAGAGCTGGGCGGCGATCCGGACGAGATCAGCGCGGTGACCGTGGTCTCGCTCCTCGCCGCGTCGCCGGCCGATCGCTTCTCGCCGTACGAGGAATCGGACCAGCGCTATCACATCCGCGGCGGAAACGACCAGCTCGTCACGCATCTCGCGGACAAGGTGAGCGGCCAGATCGAGACGCGCACGAGGCTCGTCGCGCTCGCCCGCCGTCCGGACGGTCGCTACAGCGTCGTGGTGCTGCGCGACGGCGCCGAGCGCGAGGAGATCGCCGACCGCGTGATCCTCGCACTGCCTTTCACCCTCCTTCGCGCGGTCGACCTGCGCGCTGCCGGTTTCGGGGCGCGCAAGCGCAAGTCGATCGACGAGCTCGGCATGGGGCGCAACACGAAGCTGCAGCTGCAGTTCTACCGCCGCTTCTGGCTCTACGGCAAAGGCAACGGCGAGTACCGCCTGCGCGGGTCGTTCCAGACTACCTGGGACGTCACGCGCGCGCAGGCCGGGAGAGCGGGCATCCTCAACTTCTTCTCCGGCGGCTCCGCCGCGCTCGCCGCGGGCAACGGTGACATCGAGTCGCAGGCGCGCTTGTCGCTTCGCGAGCTTGGCCGCTACGTCCCCGACGGCGAGGCGCCGTGGAACGGCCGCGCCATCCGCAACGCCTGGGACCGCAACCCGTGGTCGCTCGGCTCCTACGCGCTCATCAAGCCGGGGCAGTACACGACCTTCTACGGCGTGGAAGCCGAGCGCGACGGCCAGGCGTACTTCGCCGGCGAGCACACGTCGATCGAGTGGCAGGGCTATCTCAACGGCGCGGTCGAGACCGGACAGCGCGCCGCGCAGGAAGTGCTCGAGTCGCTGGGCGCGAAACAGCTCAAGGTCGCACGCAACGCCCGCTGCACCGCGACAGCCTGAATGATTCGCGGCGCGTCGAGTTTGATCGGCCGCGGCCCGCCATTCGGGTCGTGCCCGCGCTTCATGCCGTCCCCGCCAGGAACTGATGCACGAACGCGATCGCCATGCTGCCCTCGCCCACGCCCGCGGCGACGCGCTTGACCGATCCGTGTCGCACGTCGCCCGCAGCGAAGATGCCGGGCACGCTCGTCTCCAGCAGGAACGGATCGCGGGAGAGCGGCCAGCTGCCCTGCCGCGCCGCCACGAGGTCCATCACGTCGCGTCCGGTGCACACGAAGCCCTTTTCGTCGCGGATGAGCGCTGCCGGAAGCCACTCGGTGCGCGCGTCGGCGCCGATGAAGGCGAACACCGCCTCCGCGGGCTCGGTCGTGATGACACTCTTCGCGCGATCCTCGATCGCGATCGAGCCCAGGTGGTGCTCGCCATCCACCTGCACGATGCGGCACCGCGTGCGTACTTCGATGTTCTGCTTCGTGGCGAGCTTCTCGATGAGGTAGTGCGACATGCTGTCGGCGAGCGAGCGGCCGCGCACGAGCAGCGTCACCTTGCTCGCGTAGTCGGCGAAGAACATCGCAGCCTGCCCGGCCGAATTGCCGCCGCCGACGAGGAACACCGGTCTGCCGCTGCAGTTCAGGGCCTCGGTGCGCGCCGCGCCGTAGTAGATGCCGCGGCCGACCAGGCGCTCGGCGCCCGGGACGTCGAGCTCGCGCCACGCGACGCCGTTGGCGAGAATCAGCGCTCGCGCGTGGACGCGCTCGCCACCGTCGAGCGCAATCGAATGGCCGCCGCCGTCGTCGCCGGGGAGCAGCGACTCCACGCAGCGGGCGACCAGGAGCTCGGCGCCGAAGCGGCGCGCCTGCGACAGCGCCTTGCCGGCAAGATCGTCGCCGGACAGGCCCGTGGGAAAGCCCAGGTAGTTCTCGATCTTCGACGACGTGCCGGCCTGTCCGCCGGGCGCCTCGCGCTCGAGCAGCAGCGTGGAGAGGCCTTCAGAGGCGCCGTACACGGCCGCGGCCAGTCCGGCGGGACCGGCGCCGATGATCGCGACGTCGTACGACGCCGCGCGCGGCCGCGTCGGCAGGCCGAGCGCATCAGCAAGCTCGCGCAGCGTCGGCGTGGCGAGCTCGCGTCCGCCGGGCAGCACGACGATCGGGTAGCGGTCGCCCTCGCGCGGCTTGCGCCGCGCGTCGGGCTTGGTCGGGTCGTCCCAGCGGAACTCCACATGATTGCGCGCGAGGAAGTCGCGGACGTGGTGGCATGCGAGGTCGAAGCGATGGCCCACGATCGTCGCGGCCGGCGGCGGCGGCGAGCTCTCGGCGAGCGCCGTCAGCCTCGCCAGCCGCCGCGTCACCGTGCCCATGAGCTCCGACTTGAAGGTGCTGCATTCGGAGAACATGGCGCGGAAATCGGACGGCTCGAGCTGCGCCACGCGCGCAGGCCCCTTGGCGCGCAGGCTCGCGATGGCGGGCGAGCCCAGGAGCAGCGGCACTTCGCCGAAGTAGACCCCCGGCTGGTACTCGTCGAGGCGGCGCGTGACGCCGTGGACGATCTTGAAGAGCTCGAGCGACCCTTCGAGGAGCAGGAAGAACGACGGCTGCTCGCCCTCGTGGATCAGCCAGTCGCCGGTGCGCAGGCGCACGTCGGCCAAGCGCGAGGCGACCGTGACCGCTTCGCCGTCGGGGAGCGTGGAGAACAGGGGGATGCTGCGCAGGTCGTCGACGGTGACCACGTGGGCGGCCCTAGTTCGCGGGATTGGGGAAGTACGCCTGGATCGCGGCGATCTCGGAGAGCGTCTGCGCGTCGAGGTCCACCTGCGCGGCCTTGATGTCCTGCGCGAGCTGCGCCATCGCGGTGGCGCCGATGATCGTAGCGCCCACGTACCAGCGGCTCCTGACATAGCCGAGCGCGAGCTCGACGAGGGTGAGCCCGCGCCGGTCGGCGAGCTTGGCGTACGCATCGACCGCCTCGAACACGATCGGCTTGCGGAAGCGCACGCCGATGCCGTCGAACAGCGTGAAGCGCGCCCCCGGCGGCTTCGCGCCGTTCGCGTACTTGCCCGTGAGCGCGCCCATCGCGAGCGGGCTGTACGCGAGCAGCGACATCTTCTCGCGGTAGAGGGCCTCGGCGAGATCGTTGTCGACGTTGCGCGACACGAGGCTGTAGGCGTTCTGCAGGGTCGCCGGCCCGGGAACGCCGAGCTCCTTCGCCACGCGGTGAAACTCGCACACGCCCCACGTCGTCTCGTTGGACAGGCCGTAGTAGCGGATCTTGCCGGCCTTGACGAGCGCCGCCATGCCTTCGACCTGCTCGCGGATCGACGGCCCCTCGCGCTCCTTGGCCGGCTCGAACTCGGTTGCGCCGAACGTAGGCACGTTGCGCTGCGGCCAGTGGATCTGGAAGAGGTCGATGTAGTCGGTGCGAAGGCGCGCGAGGCTCGTGCCGCAGGCCTCGGCGATCACATCGCGCGTCAAATCCGTGCGTCCGCTGCGGATCCAGTCGCGCCGGCCGGGCCCCGCCACCTTGCTCGCGACGACGAGCTTGTCCCGCGGCTGCCGCGCGAGCCAGCGGCCGAGGATCGACTCGGTTTGCCCCTGCGTGCGGCCGTTCGGCGGCACCGGGTACATCTCGGCCGTGTCGATGAAGTTCACACCCTGCGCGACGGCGTAGTCGAGCTGCTCGTGCGCCTGCGCTTCGGTGTTCTGCTCGCCCCAGGTCATGGTGCCGAGGCATACCTCGGAAACCGTGAGCTCGGTTCCCGGCAGCGTCTTCGATTTCATCGCCGCATTCTAACGGCTCGCGCCGCAAGCGCGGCCTTGCCGCCCGCCCTACTCCAGCGAGTCCTCCTGCTGCTGCAGCGCGAAGCGCAGATCCACGAGGTCGTCGTCCAGCGCGTCGCGAACCGACACCATGCCGAGCGGGCGGTCGAACTCGACGACCGGCAGGTGCCGGAAGCGACCCTTGTGCATGATGCGAAGGGCGTTGAGGAACGGCTCGTCGGGGTGGATGGTCTGCGGCTGCGACGTCATGACGTCGGCAAGGCGCGTCGTCTGCGGGTTGCGCCCTTCCGCCAGCACCCGGAACAGCGCGTCGCGCTCGGTGAAGATGCCGACGAGGCGCGTGCCGTCGACCACGAGCAGGGCCCCGACGTTGTGCTGCTTCATCGACCGCGCCGCGTCCAGCACGGTCACGGACTTCGGCGCCGTCACGGGCGCCTGCTTCGCGACGATGGTGCGCAGTGAGCGAATCGGCATCGCCACACCTCCTCCCGCCAATGCCCGGTATTGAGCCTCCTCACAAGGCGGGGCGTCAAGCGCTTGACTCCGATTTGACGCGCGCGGGCCGACTCGGTACCGTCATGCCGCCCCCGCCCCCAACACCGCCAGGAGACCCTACGCCATGGCTCGCCCATCGCTGTCGACCGCTCTCGCCGCCATCGTCCTCGCGGCGTCCGCGTCCGCCGTCCACGCCGCCAAGGTCACCGACTGCGCCAAGGTCGGCGTGTGCTACTGCATCAACGACGATCACAAGCCCGCCATCGACGCCAACGTCGAGAAGTTCCGCCAGTTGCTCGCCGACCAGCGCAAGGCCGGCAAGGCGGTGATCTACCTGTCGGTGCCGCTCACCTCGGGCGGCGGCGGCAACTTCGACGTCAACAAGGAAGTCGCCGCGTCGATCAAGGCTGCCGTCGAGAAGCGTTTCGGCGCCGACTATGTCTACGCGTTCAGCCCGCTGGTTGACCTGCCGCGCGGCGCCGGGGGCGCCGAGTACATGGTGATGTGGACCGCGCTGCTGGAAGGTCAGGACGGGCTGGGCGCGTTCGACGCCGCATTCTTCGCGGGCCCCGGCGACTTCGCCCGCTATTTCAAGTTCGACGGCAACAACGACATGGGCAAGCTCGACGCCTATTTCGACAATCGCGCCGCGACGAACGCCGACTTCGCCAGGGCGGTACAGAACGGGCTCACCAAGGAGGCGTTCCGCAAGTACTACGCGCTGCGCGCGTCGACGACGGTGAGCCGCGGCGCGCACGACGAGTGGAACATCTTCCGCCTCATCAACGAGAAGCGCCGCGCCGACGGCAAGCTCGGCACGCCGGCGCAGATACCGATCGTGTTCGACGGCCAGGGGGTGGCGCCCGCGACCGCGGAGACGGCCGACTCGGAAGGCTACACGGGCAAGTGCCCGATGTAACCGATACCCACGACAAGCCAGCCTCGATTCCCATCGCAAGGAGGACACCTCATGAAGCCCATGCAACGCCTGCGGCGGCACGCCGCCGCCGCCGTGCTCGCGCTCGCCGCGGCCACGCCGGCGCTCGCCGCCGACACGCTCAACGTGTACTCGATCTGGCCCGAGAACTGGGCGCGGCCGATGTTCGAGGAATTCGAGAAGGCGACCGGCATCAAGGTCAACTTCGTGCGCTTCAGCTCGGGCGAGGCGCTCGCACGCGTGATGGCCGAGAAGGGCAACCCGCGCGTGGACGTGCTGTTCGGCGGACCGGTCGAGACCTTCGCCGCGGGCATGAACGAGGGCCTGTTCGAGCCGTACAAGCCGCCGTCCTTCGACAAGCTGCCGGCGCGCATGAAAGAGCCGAGCGGGCAATGGGTGGCGATCGCCGACGACCCGCTCGTGTTCATGACCAACGACAAGTTCGTCAAGGAGCACAACCTCAAGGCGCCGGCCTCGTGGGACGACCTCACGGTGCCGGCGTACAAGAACATGCTGCAGATGGCCGACGCGCGCACGTCGGGCACAGCCGTTACGCGCATCTTCTCCATCCTCGAGGTCAACGGCCGCGACGAGAACAAGGCGTTCGCGTACATGAAGCGGCTGCGCCCGAACGTGCAGCTCTACACGAAAAGCGGCGGCGGCGGCACGCTGCCGGTCGGGCTCGGCCAGGCGGGCGGCGGCATCTTCTTCATCGTCGACGCGCTCGACACCAAGGCCAAAGGCTACGACGTGACGATCAGCTTCCCGAAGGAAGGCATCGGCACCGCCGCGGAGGGGATCGCGCTCATCAAGGGCGCCAAGAACCCCGAGCTCGGCAAGAAGCTGATCGACTGGGCCACGTCGCCCGCGATGCAGAACAACTTCGCGAAGTACAAGATCAACTTCGTGCCCGCGCATCCGGACGTCACGCTCGAGCCGAGCCTCGCCGCGATCCTCAAGGGCGCGAACATCTTCCCCATCGATGCGGCGTACGCGGGCGCCAACCGCAAGCGCATCGTGGACCGCTGGGTGGCGGAGGTGTTGAACGAGTAGGGATGGCGTGACGCGCGCGCTTCGCCGCGATCCCGCGATCGCGCTCACAGCGCTCGTGCTGTGGGCGCTCGTGTTGCTGTTCGTCGCCTACCCGCTCGCAATGCTTCTCGGGCGCGTGCTGTTCGAGAACGGCGCGCTCACGACCACGGGCATCGCCAAGGTCCTCACCGACCGCCACCAGGTTCGCGCCTTCTGGAACAGCCTGCTGCTGGCGTTGCTGGTGGGCGTCGGCGGCACGCTGCTCGGCTACCTCTTCGCCTTCACGGCGGCGCGCGCGCGGTTGCCGCGCTGGCTCCTGACCGCGGTCGACGCGTCGGTGCTGCTTCCGCTCGTTTCGCCGCCTTTCACCACCGCGATCGCGATGATCTTCTCCTTCGGGCCGCGCGGTCTCATCACCTACGAGCTGCTGGGGCTCAAGGGCGTGACGGTCTACGGTCTGACCAGCACGATGTTCTCGGAGATCTTCACCTATTTCCCGATTGCGTACCTCACCCTTCGGCCGCTCCTGACCGCGATCGACTCCAACGTCGAGGGCATGGCGCTGTCGCTGGGCGCGTCGCGCTGGCGCGTCTTCCGCACGGTCACGCTGCCGCTCACCGTGCCCGGGATCGCCAACGCCTTCCTGCTCCTGTTCGCGGCCTCGCTCGCCGATTTCGCCACCCCATTGATCCTCGCCGGCAACCAGTTCCCCGTGCTCCCCACGCAAGCGTACTTGCAGATCACGGGGCTCTTCGACCTGCGCGGCGGCGCCGTGCTCTCCTTCGTGCTGCTGTTCCCCGCGCTCCTCGTCTTCGTGCTGCAGCGCTACTGGGTGAGCCGCCGCTTCTATGTCACGGTGACCGGCAAGGGCGCGGGCCAGACGCCGTTCGACAGCGTCGCGCCGTGGGTGCGCGTCGCGCTGCTTTGCGCCTGCGGGCTCGTGACGGCCGTCGTCGTGTACTTCTACGCCCTGCTGCTGTACGCCTCGCTCGTCGTCGCGCTGGGCGCGAACCACAACTTCACGCTGGTCCACTACAAGGCGATCTTCACCGACGGCTGGAAGGCGATCCGCGACACGCTGATCATCGCCGGCTTCGCAATGCCGCTCGGGGGCCTGTACGGCATCCTCATGGGCTACCTCGTGGCGCGCAAGGCGTTCGTCGGCCGCCGCACGCTCGAGCTCGTCTCGATGGTCAACTACGCCCTGCCCGGCACGATCGTGGGTATCGCCTATCTCATCGCGTTCAACGACCCGCCGCTCGTGTTGACCGGAACCGCGCTCATCATCGTCGCCTGCTACGTCTTCCGCTACGGGCCCACGGGTATTCGCGCGACGATCGCCCTGCTTGCGCAGATCGACAAGAGCCTCGAGGAAGCCGCGCAAGGACTGGGGGCCGGAAGTCGCGTGACGTTCGTGACGGTGACGCTGCCGCTCATCGTGCCGGCCTTCTTCGCCGGCCTCGGCATCGTCTTCATCCGCTCGATGACCGCGATCAGCGCGACGATCTTCCTGGTCTCGATCGGCTGGACGCTCATCACGGTGAAGATCCTCGAGAACATGACCGAGCTCTCGCTCGGGCCGGCGGCCGCCTACTCGGTGCTGGTGGTTGCGATCGTGTTCGTGGTGATCGCGCTCATCGGCCGCCTCCTGCGCCTGTTCCGCGCGCCGGGCGCCGCGCCGATGACCAGCTTGCTCGGAGGCTAGCGATGGCCGATGACATCGTCGGCGTCGACGTCGACAACGTCAGCAAGCGCTTCGCGCATCGCGTGAAGGGGGAGGTCTACGCGGCGCGCGACGTGCGGCTGTCGGTCGCGCCCGGCGAGTTCCTCACGCTGCTCGGGCCGTCCGGCTGCGGCAAGACCACCACGCTTCGCATGATCGCCGGCTTCGAGAAGCCCGACGCCGGCCGCATCCGCTTCGGCGGCCAGGACGTCACCGACCTCCCCGCCAACCAGCGCAACATCGGCTTCGTGTTCCAGAACTACGCGCTGTTTCCGCACTTGTCGGTCGCCGACAACGTCGCCTACGGCCTGCACGTGCGCGGGATCGCGGCGGCGGAAATCTCGAGACGCGTGGCCGAGGTGCTGAAGCTCGTCGGCCTCGCCGGCTACGAGCACCAGTTCTCGAGCCAGCTTTCCGGCGGCGAGCAGCAGCGCGTCGCCCTCGCCCGCGCCATCGTCATCAGGCCGCGCGTGCTCCTGTTCGACGAGCCGCTGAGTAACCTCGACGCCAAGCTGCGCGTGGCGATGCGCACCGAGATCCGCGACCTGCAGCGGCGGCTCGCGATCACCACCGTGTACGTGACGCACGACCAGGAAGAGGCGATGGCGGTGTCCGACCGCATCGTCGTGATGAACGCGGGCGGCGTCGTGCAGGAAGGCAGTGCCGAGGACCTCTACCACCGCCCCGCGGACGAGTTCGTCGCGACGTTCGTCGGCCGCGTGAACCTCGTGCCCGCGCGCATCACCGCGATCGACGGCAGCGTGGCCACCGTCGCCGCGCTTGGCACCATGCTGCGCGCCCGCGCAGCGCGCGGCACGCCAGTCACGGGGACTGCGGTGCGGCTCGTGCTGCGGCCGGAAGCGATCGAGCTCGTGCCCGCCACCGGCGCCCCGTTGCACGCCGAGGTGGCCTCGCGCATGTTCCTGGGCGAGAAGCTCGAGTACGTCCTGCGCTGCGGCGAATCCACCCTCCTCGCGGTTCGTCCCAGCACCGCGGAGACCGAGCACCTCGCCGAAGGCGCCGTGGTGGGATTGCGCTTCGCCGACGGCGCGCTCACCGTCCTGCCGGAGTCGCGATGAAAGCCTCGCTGCTCGCCCTGCTGCTCGCCACCGCCGCGCTCGCCGCCGAGCCGCCGCGGGAGATGCACGGCAGCGGCGACGGGTTCGCGACTCCGGGAGTGGCCCTGGCCTGGGCGGTCCAGCGCGGCGCGAGCGAGGCGGCGGCGACCGTAATCGTGCGCGTGGCGACCGATCCTGCGATCTTCCCGTGGATGTCGGTCGTCGGAGTCGACCCCTTCAGCAAGGCCGAGCTGCCGCGGCTTGCGGCCACGAAGGTCGACAACGTGCTCGACGTGCAGCTGCCACGCGCCCAATTCGCCGACTATCCGAACACCGAGTTCCGCTTCTACGCTTCCGAACCCGACGCGCGTGCCGCCGCACCTTCCCTCGTCGTGTTCTACCATGGCGTGCCGGACACCGCGCCGGAGTTCACGGATTCCGAGATGCTGCACAACTATCTCATCGAGCGCATGCTTCGTTCGAAGAAATGAACCGCAGGGAGCTCGCGCGCCTCATCGACCACTCGGTGCTCAAGCCCGAGGTCACCGCCGAGGACATCGTCGACGGCGCACAGGTCGTGCGCACGTGGAACGTCGGCTACTACTGCGTACAGCCGTGCTGGGTGCCGCTCGCGGCGTCCTCGCTCGCGGGAACGAAGGCCCTCGTGATCTCCGTGGTGGGCTTTCCGCACGGCTGCGACCGGCCCGACGTCAAAGCGCGCGCGACCGAGCTCGCCATCGCCGATGGCGCGTGCGAGATCGACACCGTGATGCGCTTCGGCGCGCTGCGTAGCGGCGACACCATCGCTGCCGCGGCGGACATCGCCGCGGTCGTGCGAGCGGCGCAAGGCATCCCGGTGAAGGTGATCCTGGAGACGGCGGCGCTGTCGGACGCGCAGAAGCGCCTCGCCTGCCGTCTCGCGGTCGACGCCGGCGCCGCCTTCGTCAAGACGTCGACCGGGTTTCATCCCGGCGGCGGCGCCACTGCGGCCGACGTGCGCCTGATGCGTGAGGTCGTTGGGCCCGACGTCGGCGTCAAGGCATCGGGCGGCATTCGCACGCTCGCCGACGCGCAGGCGATGCTCGCCGCGGGCGCCAACCGCATCGGAGCGTCGGCAACCGCCGCGATCCTCGGAGCGTTGCCCTAGAAAGCAACGCTCGCAGCGCCCTTCAGGGCGAGGATCTCCCGCGCCTCGTCGGGCGTGGCGACGGCGAGCCCCAATCCCTCGATGACCTGGCGCACGGCGCGCACCTGCGCCGCGTTCGATTCGGCGAGCTTTCCCGCGCCGATCCACAGGCTGTCCTCGAGGCCGACGCGCACGTTGCCGCCCATCGCCGCCGACATCGCCGCGATCGGCAGCTGATTGCGCCCCGCGCCGAGCACGCTCCAGCGGCATTGATCCCCGAACAGCCGGTCCGCCGTGCGCTTCATGTGCGCCACATCGTCCGGGTGCGGGCCGATGCCGCCCAGGATGCCGAACACGCTCTGGATGAACAGCGGCGGCTTCACGATGCCGCGGCGGAAGAAGTGATGCGCGGTGTAGAGGTGCCCGATGTCGTAGCACTCGATCTCGAAGCGCGTACCGTTGTCGGCGCAGGAGGTGAGGATGTACTCGATGTCGCGGAACGTGTTGCGGAAGATGCGCGAGTCCGAGCTTTGCAGGTACTCGCGCTCCCAGTCGAACTTGAACGTCTTGAAGCGCTCGAGCATCGGATAGAGGCCGAAGTTCATCGAGCCCATGTTGAGCGAGGCCACCTCGGGCTTGAGCTGAAGCGCCGGCTGCAGGCGCTCCTCGATGCTCATGGTGGCCGCGCCGCCGGTGGTCAAGTTGACGACGACGTTCGAGCGGCGCCGAATCTCCGCTGCGAACTCGCGGAAGTACCTAGGGTCCTGCGTCGGCCGCCCGTCGACGGGGTCGCGGGCGTGCAGGTGGACGATGGCGGCCCCCGCCTCCGCCGCCCCGACGGCGGCATCCGCAATCTGCTTCGGGGTGACCGGCAGGTACGGCGACATCGACGGGGTGTGGATCGAGCCCGTGATGGCGCAGGTGATGATGACCTTGCGTGCTTCGGACATGGGCGCTCTTTCACGCGTTGAACGCCGCTAGAATAGCGCGCATGGACCTCCACCTTCACGGCTTGCGCGTCCTCGTCACCGCCGGGGCCTCCGGCATCGGCCTCGCCACCGCCCGCGCCTTCGCGCGCGAAGGGGCGCGGGTGCACGTCTGCGACATCGCCGAAGGGCCGCTGGCGGCGCTCGGCGGCGAGCCGTCGACCAGCCTGTGCGACGTCGCCGACCCGGCGGCGGTGGCACGTCTCTTCGCCGAGGTGAAGAGCAGGCTGGGCGGGCTCGATGCGCTCGTGAACAACGCCGGCATCGCCGGCCCGACGGCGCCGTGCGCGGACATCGCGCTGCCCGATTGGGAGCGCACGCTCGCCGTCAATCTGACCGCACAGTTCGTCTGCGCGCAGCACGCGATCCCGCTCCTGAAGGCGAGCGCCAATGCCAGCATCGCGAACCTCTCGTCGGCCGCAGGACGCTTCGGCTTCCCGAACCGCACGCCGTACGCCGCGTCGAAGTGGGGTGTGATCGGGTTCTCGAAATCGCTCTCGATGGAGCTGGGCCCGTTCGGCATCCGCGTCAACGCGATCTGCCCCGGCGCGGTCGAGGGCGCCCGCATCGAGCACGTCATCGAGCGCAAGGCCGCGCTGCGCGACGTTGCGCCCGACGTCGTGCGCGACGAGATGCTTGCCAAGATGTCGCTGCGCCGCTTCGTCAGCGCCGACGACATCGCGAACGCGATCGTGTTCCTTGCCTCCCCGCTCGGGGCGAACATCTCCGGCCATGCGCTTCCGGTCGACGCCGACACGCAGGCGCTGCTCTAGCAGCCTGATGCCGAGCCCCTCGATGCCGCGTTCCGGACGAGATAGCCCCGAATACTAGGCGCGAGCCGCGTCGAATA
>DATJXV010000095.1:0-16957 GCA_035499955.1 Casimicrobiaceae bacterium | reverse complement strand
GCGCAGGATCGTCGTCTTGCCACAGCCCGAGCCGCCCATGATCGCGACGACCTTGCCGCGCGGGATCGCCATGTCGATGCCGCGCAAGACGGGCCGCCGCGGGTCGTAGCCGAAGGTGACGCCGACCATCTCGATCGCGTTCGGGACAGCATCGGCGGGCGCGGCTGCGGACCGCGGCGGGAGGGCGTCGGGCAACGGGAATTACAGGTGTGGGAAAAGAGGGCTGATTGTAGCCGGACCGCTTCGCCGGCCGCAATGACCGGGAGTCAGTTAGACCTTGAGCAGTTTCTGCTCGGCTCCGATGAGCGCCTCGGGGCGGCCGAGCAGCACCACCACGTCGCCGCTCTCGAAACGCCAGTCCGGCGGCGGCCGCTGCGCGCGCGCGCCACGGCGCCGCACGCCGGTCACCTCGACATCCTCGCTCAGGCGGAGGTCGGCGAGCGTACGGCCGACCGCCGACGCGCGGTCCGTCAGCACAACCGTGCGCAGGCGCGCCTGCAGGTTCTCGGCGGCGTCCGCCGCGTCGGTCGCGCCGTGGAAGAAACCGCGGAAGAGGTCGTAGCGCTCCTCGCGGATCGCACGGATGCGCTTCAGCACGCGATTGAGCGGGACGCCGAGCACGAGCAGCGAGTGGGACGCGAGCATGAGGCTGCCCTCGAGCACCTCGGGCACGACCTCGGTCGCGCCCGCCTCGAGCAGCTTGCCGATCTCGCTGTCGTCGACGGTGCGCACGATAACGGGCAGGTCCGGGCGTTGCTGGTGCACGTGATGCAGGATCTTGAGCGCGATGGCGGTGTTGGCGAACGTGATGGCGACGGCGCGTGCCTTGGCGAGCCCCGCGCTCACGAGCGCCTCGCGCCGACTCGCGTCGCCGTATACGACGTTGCTGCCGTCGGCGGCCGCCTCGCGAACGCGCTGCGGATCGGATTCCATCGCGACGTAGGGGATGTCCTCCGCCTCGAGCAGGCGCGCCAGGTTCTGCCCGCTGCGACCGTAGCCGCACACGATGATGTGGTCCTGGCGCGCCATGCTGCGCGCCGCGATCTGCGTGACCTGCGCCGCGCGGGCCAGCCAGTCGTTCGCGGTGAGCCTGCGCACGATCGGCTCGGCGAAGTGGATCACGATCGGCGCGCCGCACATCGAGATGATCATCGCCGCGAGCACCGGCTGTACGAGCGCCTGGGGAAGCACGTCGCTGCGCACGGCCAGCGCCAGCATGACGAGGGCGAGCTCGCCCACGTGCGCGAGGTAGAAGCCGATGCGAAGCGCGGTCGCGAGCGGCGCGCGGAACAGACGGGCGAGCGCGACCGTCAGGAGCAGCTTGGCGAGCATCGGCGCGGTCAGCAGGAGGAGCACCCACCAGAACTTGGCGACCACCACGGACGGGTCGAGCGCCGTGCCGACGACGATGAAGAAAAGGCCGAGCAGCACGTCGCGGAACGGCTTGATGTCCTCCTCGACCTGAAAGCGATACTCGGTCTCGGCGATGAGCATGCCCGCCAGGAACGCGCCCAGCGCGAGCGAGAGGCCGAGCCATTCGGTGACCGCCCCGAGCCCCAGCGTGACGAGGAGCACGTTCAGCACGAACAGTTCGGAGCTGCGCTGGCGTGCGACCAGGTGGAACCACGCGCGCATCGGCCGCTGCCCGAAGAACAGGATCACCGCGAGCGCGACCGCGGCCTTGATCGCCGCGATCGACAGCGAGGTGGCAAGCTCGCGTCCCGACTGGCCGAGCGACGGGATCACGATGAGGAACGCGACCACGGCGAGATCCTGGAACAGCAGGATGCCCATGATGTCGCGCCCGTGCGTCGTCGAAAGCTCCATGCGCTCGGCGAGCATCTTCGACACGATCGCCGTGGAGCTCATCGCGAGCGCGCCGCCCAAGACCATGCCCGCCTGCCAGCCGTAGCCCAGGAAGTGCAGCACGATCATCGCCGCGACGGTGGTGATCACGACTTGCGCAAGGCCGAGACCGAATACGCTTCGCCGCATCGAGCGAAGCTGCGGGAGGCTGAACTCGAGTCCGATCGAGAACATGAGGAACACCACGCCGAACTCGCCGGCGTAGCGCGTCGTCTCGTCGAGCGGCACGAGCGCCAGCGCGTTGGGCCCCATCGCTATGCCCACGCCCAGGTAGCCCAATATCGGCGGGAGGTGCGCGAGGCGGCATACGACGACCACGACGACGGACGCCGCGAGCAGCGTGAGGACGAGCAGCAGGGCGTCGGGCATTCTTCTTGGCCGAAATGTCGAGGGATCGAGCAAGGACCCCAGAAGCATCATATGACACCCGTCGCGCGGCCGGCCAAGGCGGAAATGCGAGCGACGGTTATACTTTCCCGCGTGAACAGCCGGGCCTCCGATGCCGTAACGCGCGCCGCCGCGAGCCAGCCGCTCGATGGTGCGCGGGCGCTCGAGCTCGCGCGCCGGGTGCTCGCCATCGAGGCGCAGGCCATCGCCGAACTGTCCGCGCGCCTGGGCAATGCGTTCGTCGCAGCGGTCGAGCGGATCCTGCACTGCCGAGGCCGCGTGGTCGTGTGCGGCATCGGCAAATCCGGCCACGTCGGGCGCAAGCTCGCCGCCACCCTCGCCTCGACCGGCACACCGGCCTTTTTCGTGCATGCCACCGAAGCGATGCACGGCGACTTGGGCATGATCACCGCCGACGACGTCGTCGTCATGCTGTCCAATTCCGGCGAGACCGACGAGCTCGTCCGCCTCCTGCCGCACGTCAAGCGCGCGGGCGCCACCGTCGTGGCCCTTACCGGCGACGAGCAGAGCGCGCTCGCGCAGGCCGCGCACATCCACCTCGACGCCGGCGTGCGTGCCGAGGCATGCCCGCTCGGCCTCGCGCCGACCGCGAGCACTACCGCAGCGCAGGCGCTGGGTGACGCTCTCGCGCTGGCGCTGCTCGATGCTCGAGGCTTCTCGGCCGAGGACTTCCTGCGCTCGCATCCGGCGGGCGCGCTCGGCCGCCGCCTCGTGCCGGTCGCGGAGGTGATGCGGCGGGGCGATGCCCTGCCCGTCACGCCGTTCGCGGCGACCCTGGTCGAGGCGATCGCAGAGATGAGCCGCAAAGGCATGGGCATGACCGTGGTCGTGCACGACGACCGCCGCGTGGCCGGCATCTTCACCGACGGCGACCTGCGGCGCTGCGTGACCGGCATGCGCGACGTCGCGTCGGCGAAGGTCGCCGACATGATGACGGCACGGCCGCGCACGGTGCGCGCGGACTCGCTCGCGATCGATTGCGTTGAGGCGATGGAGACGCCGCCCAAGGTCTCGCAGCTGCTCGTCGTCGACGACGACGGACGACTGGTCGGTGCGCTTCATCTGCACGACCTCTTCCGCGCGCGCATCGTGTAGGCCCCAATGACCCCCGATGCCCTTTCACGTGCGCGCGCCGTGCGGCTTCTCACCTGCGACGTCGACGGCGTGCTGACGGACGGCAGGATCTACGTCGACGACCTCGGCCACGAGACGAAGGCGTTCTCGGCGCTCGACGGCGTGGGCATGCACATGCTGAGCCGCGCGGGCATCACCGTCGCGTGGATCACCGGAAGCCCCGCGCCCGCGGTCGAGCATCGCGCTCGCCGTCTGAATGTGAAGTACGTCGTGCTGGACGTCGCCGACAAGCTCGCGGCGTGGGACTCGTTGCGCGCGCAGCTCGCCGTACCGCCCGAGTGCTGCGCGCACATCGGCGACGACCTGCCCGACATACCGGTGATGCGCGCCTGCGGCTTCGCTGCCACGGTGCCGCACGCGCCGGCGACCGTGCGCGAGAGCGCGCATTACGTCACGTCGCGAGACGGCGGCGCGGGTGCGGTGCGCGAGTTGGCCGAGCTCATCCTCACGGCGCAGGGGCGTACGTTGCACGCCGGCCCCACGCGCGCCGCCTGAGTCGCCATGGCCCGCGAGAAGACCACGCGCACGCTTCTCGACCGCGCCACCGCGTGGTCGCCGGTGCTCCTGCTCGGCGGGCTCGCCGCGCTGACGTACTGGCTCGACTCGCAGGTGCAGCCGCCGCCGCCGCGATACGACGGGTCCGAACGGCACGATCCGGACATATTCATCGAGGGGTTCCGCGCGGTCGAGCTCGACCCGCAGGGCCGGCCTCGACAGGCCGTGGCCGGCACGCGCGCGATCCATTTCGGCGACGACCAAACAACCGAGATCACCGATCCGCTGCTGTCGCAGACCGAGGAGGGCAAGCCCGAGTTTCGGATTACGGCGAAGTCGGGCCGCCTGTCCGGCGACCGCAAGGAAGTCTCCTTCACCGGCAACGTGCGCGCGGTGCGCGAGGCGGGGCCGACGGTGCCCGGGGAAAGCCCCGCCGGACCCGTGACGATGACCACAGAGTTCCTGCACGTCGTGCCCGACAAGGAGTTCGCGCAGACCGACAAGGCGGTGACGATCGAGGAGCCGCGTGGAATAATCCATTCCGTTGGACTGACGCTCGACAACAAGGCCAAGACGCTCAAGCTGCGCTCCGGCGTGAACGGCACCCTGCAACCGCAAGCCCTACCGGCGCAAGCGCTCCCGAAGTCGAAGTGAAACCCGTCCCTCTTCTCCGCTCGACCGTCGCGTGCGCCGCGCTCGCCTTCGCGTGCCTCGCCTGCGCGGAGAAGGCCGACCGCGAGAAGCCGATCTCGTTCACGGCGGACGGCGGCGAGGTCAACTACGAGAAGAAGAGCGGCGTGCTCACCGGCAACGTCGTCATCACGCAGGGCACGCTCACCATCAAGGCCGACCGCATCAACTTCAAGCAGAACGGCGACAACTCGCTGTCGGCGACCGCGTTCGGCAACCCGCTCGCGTTCCGCCAGAAGCGCGACGACGCGGAAGGCTACTACGAGGGCTGGGCGCAGCGCGCGGAATACGACGGAACGAAAGAGCAGCTCGAGCTCTTCGACAACGCAATCCTGAAGCGCGGCGACGACGAGATCCGCAGCAACTACATCTCGTACAACTCCGCCACCGAGCTGTTCAAGGCGGAGGGCCGGCCGTCGGCGACGCCCGTCGCCGGCGAAATCGGCCGCAGCGACCGCGTGCGCGGCACGTTCCAGCCCAAGGAAGGGACGCTGCCGGGCAAGGCGCCGCCCGCGAAGTCGAACGCATCGCCTCTGCCGCTCAGCCCGTCGGGCGAAATCGCGCCGGCGACGAAATGAGCCCCCGCGCCCGCGAACCGAACGGGGCTCGATGAGCCAGCTGTCCGCCGCGCGCTTGCAGAAACGCTACAAGGCGCGTACCGTCGTCCATGACGTGTCGCTCGACGTAGCGAGCGGCGAAGTGGTCGGTCTGCTGGGCCCGAACGGCGCCGGCAAGACGACGTGCTTTTACATGATCGTCGGGTTGGTGGCCGCCGACGGCGGCAGCATCAGGCTCGACGGCGAGAACCTGTCGCACCTCGCGATTCATCAACGTGCGCGCCGTGGACTTTCGTATTTGCCGCAGGAAGCGTCGATCTTCCGCAAGCTCACGGTCTCGGAGAACGTGCGCGCGATCCTGGAGCTTCAGGACCTCGATCCCGACACGCTCTCCAACCGCCTCGATGCCCTGCTCGAGGACCTGTCCATCTCGCACCTGGCCGATGCCCCCGCTGTCTCGCTGTCGGGCGGCGAGCGCCGCCGCTGCGAGATCGCGCGCGCGCTCGCCACGCGGCCGCGCTTCATCCTGCTCGACGAGCCGTTCGCGGGCATCGACCCCATCGCCGTGCTCGACATCCAGCGCATCATCGGGTTCCTGAAGGAGCGCGGGATCGGCGTGCTCATCACCGACCATAACGTGCGCGAGACGCTGGGCATCTGCGATCGCGCGTACATCATCAACGAGGGCCGCGTGCTCGCCTCGGGCGTGCCTGGGGATATTGTTTATAATGAGCACGTCCGCAAGGTGTACCTCGGCGAGCACTTCAGGCTTTGAGGCGACGGATGGTCGTTCAATGCGGCTCAGGTCAAGTTCGGGCGATCAGCCCGAGTGCGCGAAGGCCCGCAGCGAGCCCCGAAACAGTACATGGACCCACGGCGAGGGGCGAGCGAGGACACGCCAAAGCAATCGGGCTGCGCAGCCAAATTTGACGATGAAGCAGACGCTCCAGCTCAAGCTCACGCAGCACCTCACGCTGACGCCGCAGCTGCAGCAGTCGATCCGCCTGCTGCAGCTGTCCACACTCGAGCTCAATGCCGAGGTGGACCGCATGCTGCAGGAGAATCCGCTCCTCGAGCGCGAGGAGGGCGAGGACGAGACGCCGCCGCAGGAGTTTCCGGTTGCGGGCACGGCCCCCGGTCCGGCGACGAGCGAGCGCACCGCCACGCGCGACGACGAGATCGACGGCGATGCCGACGGCATGACCGGCGTCGACTCGGCACCCACGCGCGACGACCTTCCCGACGTCACCGACTTCTCCGACTACGGCGGAGGCGGCACCGACAGCGACTGGGGCGGCGGCGGATCGAACGAGGACGAGGACTTCGCGCCGCAGCAGGTCGCGGCGAGCTCGCTGCGCGACCACCTCATGGAGCAGCTCGCGCTCCTGAATCTTCCGCTGCGCGACCGCCAGATCGTCGCCGCGCTGATCGACGCGCTCGACGACGACGGCTATCTCACGTCGTCGCTCGAGGAGATCACCGAGCTCTTCTCGGAAAACGATGCGCTCGAGCCGGAAGAGCTCACCATCGGCCTCAAGTACCTGCAGAGCTTCGAGCCCGCGGGCGTGGGCGCGCGCAACCCCGCGGAGTGCCTTGCGCTGCAACTGAAGGCGCTGCCGGCCGACACGCCCTACCGCAACGAGGCGCTCAAGGTCGTCGACGGTCACCTGCCACTGCTCGCCGCGCGCGATTTCACGAAGCTTCGCCGCGTGCTGCATTGCGACGAAGTCTGCGTCAAGGGCGTTCGTGAGCTGATCCGCAGCTTGAATCCCAGGCCGGGCGCGTCGTTCACGCGCGACGAGGCGAACTACGTCATCCCCGACGTTGTCGTACGCAAGGTGCGCAATCAATGGGTCGCCTCGCTCAACGAGGCGGCGATGCCGAAGCTCCGCCTGAACCGCATCTACGCCGACATCCTCACACGTAACCGCGACGCGTCGAACCAGCAGCTCGCCGCTCAGCTGCAGGAAGCGAAGTGGCTGATCCGCAACGTTCAGCAGCGCTTCGAGACGATCCTGCGCGTCGCGCAGGCCATCGTCGAGCGGCAGCGCCGCTTCTTCGAGCACGGCGAAGTCGCGATGCGCCCGATGGTGCTGCGCGAGATCGCCGACATGCTCGACCTGCACGAGTCGACCATTTCGCGGGTCACCACGCAGAAGTACATGCTGACGCCCCGCGGCACTTTCGAGCTCAAGTACTTCTTCGGCAGCCACGTCGCCACCGACACGGGCGGCGCGGCGTCGGCTACGGCCATCCGTGCGCTCATAAAGCAGCTCGTGGCCGCGGAGAATCAGCAGTCTCCACTCACCGACAGCCGCATCGCGGAGCTGCTCGGCGAGCAAGGCATCATCGTCGCGCGGCGGACCATCGCGAAGTACCGCGAGGCGCTGTCGATCCCTCCCGTCAACCTGCGCAAGGCCCTGTAGATCGGGCATCTTGGAATGCTTCTTGCGATGAATCCCGACACAGGACCCAACAGAGAGGAAAGCTTGATGAACCTTACCGTCACCGGCATTCACTTGGACATCACCCCTGCCATTCGCGCCTACGTCGTGAGCAAGCTCGACCGCGTGAATCGGCATTTCGACCATGTGATCGACGTGACGGTGGTCCTGTCGGTGGACAAGCTGCGGCAGAAGATCGAGGCGAACGTGCACGTGCGCGGCAAGGACCTGCACGCAGAGGCGATCGAGCCCGACATGTACGCCGCCATCGACTGCCTCGCCGACAAGCTGAACCGGCAGGTGCTGAAGTACAAGGAAAAGCTGTCGGCGCACCGGGCCGACCGCGAGGCGATCGAACGGCAGCTGGCGGCCTCACCCCCCCCTGGCCAGCCGGCCGAGTGACCGGCGTATACTTTTCCGACAACACCCATGTCGGCGGGAGGTCAGGCGACCGCCCGCCGTTTCATTTCCGGGGATGCTCCCCGATGAACCAGATCGCCGAACTGCTGACGCCCGAAAGCATCGTGCTCGACCTCGACGTCGCGTCGAAGGCGCGCCTGTTCGAGGCCGTCGGCGGCATCTTCGCCGTCAACGGGCTCGACGCTTCGTCCATCGCGGCAAGCCTCGCCGCGCGCGAGAAGCTGGGCTCGACGGGTCTCGGCCAGGGTATCGCGATCCCGCACGGCCGCATCAAGGGTTTGAAGGAGGCGCGGGGCGCGTTCGCCCGCCTCCGCCAGGCAGTGCCGTTCGAGGCGCCGGACGGCAAGCCGGTGTCGCAGGTCTTCGTGCTCCTCGTGCCGGAGCAGGCGACGGATCTGCACCTGCAGCTGCTGTCGGAGCTCGCGCAGATGTTCTCCGAAAAGACATTCCGCGAAAGGCTCGCGACCGCCGCTTCCGAGGGCGATCTGCTCGCGCTGTTCCGGGCGTGGGAGCCGACGCCGTAAGGGGACGGCGCTATGCGACAAGTCAGCGTCCAAAGCCTCTTCGACGACAACCGGGACCGGCTCGGACTGCACTGGATGGGCGGGCGCCAGGGCGGCAACCGCGTCATGACGGGCGACAACGCGCTCAAGCCAACCGTGGGCCAGGTCGGCCACATGAACCTCATCCATCCGTTCCGCATCCAGATCCTGGGCGCGGCCGAAGGCCATTACCTGCGCGGCCTCGCGGAGGACGAGCTCAAGCGCTCGGTGGACCGCCTCTTCAGCGGGGAGCTCATCGCGATCCTCGTCGCCAACGGCGAGGAAGTGCCGCAGCATCTCCTCGACCAATGCAACAAGCATCACGTCGCGCTGTTCACCTCGCCGCAGCCTTCGCCTCACGTGGTCGACGTGATCCGCCTGTACCTCGCGCGCGTGCTGGCGGAATCGACCACGCTGCACGGCGTATTCCTCGACGTGCTCGAGATGGGCGTGCTCATCACGGGCGCCTCCGCGATCGGCAAGAGCGAGCTCGCGCTCGAGCTCATCTCGCGCGGCAACGGCCTCGTCGCCGACGACATCGTCGAGCTCTTCCGCATCTCGCCCGACACGATCGAGGGGCGGTGCCCGGCGGTGCTGCGCGACTTCCTCGAGGTGCGCGGCATCGGCATCCTCAACATCCGCACGATCTTCGGCGAGACCGCCGTGCGGCCGCGCAAGCTCCTGAAGCTCCTCGTGCACCTCGAAGACCACGGGCACGAGGCCTTTTCGGACCTCGACCGCCTGCAGGTCAACGCCACCTACCAGGACGTGCTTTCGGTGCCGATACGCAAGGTCACGATCCCGGTCGCCGCAGGCCGCAACCTCGCGGTGCTGGTGGAGGCCGCCGTGCGCAACTTCGTGCTCAACCAGCGCGGGATCGACAGCACGAAGGAATTCATCGAGCGCCAGCAGAAGCTGATGGAAGACGGGAACTAGAGCCCAAGCGATTCGCGCTCATGGACCTACTCCTCATCGGCGGCGTGTCGGGGTCCGGCAAGAGCGTCGCGCTCGCCGCGCTCGAGGACTTGGGCTACCACGCGATCAGCAACCTGCCGCCGTCCATGCTGGTCGACACGCTCGCCTCCCTCGCGCGAAGCGGTCAGAACCGCGCGGCTGTCGCGCTCGACGTCAAGAGCGGCCCGGGCCTGCCGGGCCTCTCGGCGTCGATCGCCGCGGCGCGCAAGGCCGGCTGGACGGTGCGCTTCCTGTACCTTGACGCAACGACCGGCGAACTCGTCAAGCGCTTTTCAGAGACGCGCCGCCGCCATCCCTTCAGCAGCGAGCGGCGCACGCTCACCGAGGCGATCGAGCACGAGCGAGCGCTGCTCGCCCCCTTGCGCGAGGAGGGCGTCGCGTGCGACACGAGCGAGCTTTCCGCCGCCGCGCTGCGCGGCTGGATCAAGGACTTCATCGCCGTCGATCCGTCGCGCCTCACGCTGCTCTTCGAGTCGTTCGGCTTCAAGCACGGCGTGCCGCTCGATGCCGACCTCGTATTCGACGTGCGCTGCCTCCCCAACCCTCATTACGAAGAAGCCCTCGCGCCGCTGACGGGCACGGATGCCCCGGTCGTCGCCTTCCTCGAGGCGCTGCCGGAGGTCGAGCGCATGTACGGCGACATCTATCACTTCGTGGCGAGCTGGCTTCCGGACTACGCCCGCGACAACCGCAACTATCTGACGGTTGCGATCGGCTGCACCGGAGGCCGCCATCGCTCCGTCTACCTCGCGCAGCGGCTCGCCCGCGCGTTCGAAGGGCGCTACCAGGTGCTGGTGCGCCACCGTGAGCTGGAATGAAACGACCCCCACGCTCGCGGCTTGCGCCGCTTCGCTGCCCCCCGAGGGGGCGCAATGAGCGCCTTGGGGCGGCCCGGCGGCGCTCATGAGAGTCCGAGCTTGAAGACGATCACTCTGGCCTTCACCGGCGCCTCCGGCCTGCCGTTCGGGCTGCGGCTGCTCGACTGCCTGGTCGCCGCGCAGTGCCGCGTGTATCTGGTCTACTCGTCCGCCGCGCAGGTCGTCGCCAAGCAGGAATGCGCGCTTTCGATTCCCGCGCAGCCGCGCGAAGCGGAGCGGATGTTCCGCGAGCGCAGCGGCGCGGCGGAAGGCCAGATCCGCGTCTTCGCGCGCGAGGATTGGAACGCGCCCGTCGCCTCTGGTTCGAACCCGGCCGACGCGATGGTCGTGTGTCCGTGCAGCATGGGCACCCTCGGCGCGATCGCGCACGGCCTCGCCGACAACCTGATCGAGCGTGCCGCCGACGTGATGCTCAAGGAGCGCCGCCCGCTGGTCCTCGTTCCGCGCGAGACGCCGCTTTCGACGATCCATCTTGCCAACATGCTCGCGCTCGCCCAGGCCGGCGCGGTGATCCTGCCGCCGTCGCCGGGCTTCTACACGCATCCTTCGAGCATCGCCGATCTCGTCGACTTCGTCGTCGCGCGCATCCTCGACCAGCTCCAGGTGCCGCATTCGCTGGTTCCGCGCTGGGCCGGCGATCGCGACGGTCCGCCCATCGGAACGAGCGCGTAATGTGGCCCTTCGGCACGGGCGGCGGAACGCGCGAGGCTCACGCGCTGCCGTTGTTCCCGCTGAAGGCCGTGCTGTTTCCCGGCGGCCTGCTCCCGCTCAAGGTGTTCGAGCAGCGCTACGTCGACATGACCAAGGCGTGCCTCAAGGAGAGCAAGCCGTTCGGCGTATGCCTCATCGTGCAGGGCGAGGAGGTCGCGACCGCACCGGGCGCCGGTCCCGACATCGCGAGCATAGGCACGCTCGCCCGGATTACGGACTGGGACGTGCCGCAGGTCGGCATCCTGCACGTGGCGACGGTCGGCGAGAGCCGCTTCCAAGTGCGCAAGCACGCAACACAGCCGAACGGCCTCGTTGTCGCGGATGTGCTGCCGCTCGACGCCGAGCCGGCACGGCCGCTCACCGACGAATACCGCCCGCTCGCGCGGCTGCTCGAGCTCATGGCCACGCGCGTCGGCCCCCGCAACTTCCCGGCCGAGCGGAAATACGGCGACGCCTCGTGGGTAGGCTACCGGCTCGCCGAGCTCTTGCCGCTACCCTTGTCGATCAAGCAGAGCATGCTCGAGATCAACGACCCCGAGGTGCGGCTCCGGGTCCTGCAGAAATTCCTGTCTCAGCAAGGGCTCATCTAAGGCTCGGGGCCCGCTTCCCGCACTTGCGGCGGGTACACGCCGGCGAGACGCGCGATGAGGATGGCGATGAACAGCGCGCCCGTCACCTGCTCGACCACGCATATGGAGCGGGCCTGCCGGGCAAGCGGCGTGATGTCGCCGAACCCCGTGCTCGTCAGCACCGTCATGCTGAAGTACACGCAGTCGTAAAGACCGAGCGTTTCGGGCTGGCCCAGCACCATGAACGACTTCGGATTGAAATGGCAGAAGATCGCGTACGCGTAGCCCCACAGCACGCCCAGCATGAGGTAGCTCGCGGCGGCGCCGAACAGCTTGTCGGCGGTCATGACCTGCGGCCGGAAGACGTATTGGAGCAGGTACACGGTGCTGACCAAGTAAAGGCCGCCGCCGAACATCCACGAGCGTACGAGCCATGAGTCGTCGTCGTAGGTAAGACCGATCCACTGGAACAGGAGCGACGGCCCTGCGAGGAGCAGCACGATCACGAACGAAAGCATCGAGCGCCCGACGGCGGCAACCGTCGAGATGATGACGAAGGCATTGAGCGCATTCGTGATGAACCGGCCCTTGTCCGACCCCGGGAAGAACGGAGCAGCCGCGATCAGCACGAGCAGCATCACGAACAGGTAGAAGCAGCGCTGGTAGAACATGCGCGACAGCGCGTCGCGCGCCTGACGGAGGGCCATCGATGTCTCCCTGGGCTCGAGCCGGCGGCGGGCATACCCTCCCGCCGCCCGAGATGCCACGAGTATAATTTGACGCAACGCAACCGAGTTCCACGCGAAAAGTCATGGCCGGCCACAGCAAGTGGGCGAATATCAAGCACAAGAAGGCCGCGACCGACGCGAAGCGCGGCAAGATCTTCACGCGTCTCATCAAGGAGATCACGGTCGCGGCGCGGCTGGGCGGCGGAGACGCCTCGATGAACCCGCGGCTTCGCCTCGCCGTGGACAAGGCGACCGCGCAGAACATGCCGAAGGACACGATCCAGCGCGCCATCCAGCGCGGCGCCGGCGGCCTGGAAGGCGTGAACTACGAGGAGATCCGGTACGAAGGCTACGGCGTCAACGGCGCCGCGGTGATCGTCGACTGCATGACCGACAACCGCACGCGCACCGTGGCCGACGTGCGGCATGCGTTCTCGAAGCACGGCGGCAACCTCGGCACGGACGGCTCCGTTGCGTTTCTCTTCAGGCATTGCGGCCAGCTCGTGTTCGCGCCGGGCACCGACGAGGAAAAGCTCATGGAGGCGGCGCTCGATGCCGGCGCCGACGACGTGATCGCCAACGACGACGGCAGCTTCGAAGTCGTCACCGGCCCGTACGACTTCGTGAGCGTCAAGGACGCGCTGGCCAAGACCGGCTTCACGCCCGAGTTCGCCGAGGTCACGATGAAGCCCGCAACCGAAGTCGAGATGACGGGCGAGGACGCCGAGAAGATGCGCAAGCTCATAGACGCGCTCGAATCGCTCGACGACGTGCAGGAGGTCTACACGTCGGCGGTGCTCAACGAGTCCTAGATAGATTGTTCATGCGCAGGATCTTAGGCATCGACCCAGGCCTGCGCGTCACCGGATTCGGTCTGCTCGTCGAGCAGGACGGCAGGCTCGTCTACGTCACGAGCGGCTGCATCCGCGCGAGCGGGGAGAGCCTGCCCGCGCGGCTCGGCGTCATCGCGCGCGACATCGCCCACGTCATCGCCGAGGAGCGGCCGACGGAGGTCGCGGTGGAGCGCGTCTTCGTCAACGTCAATCCGAACTCCACGCTCCTGCTCGGACAGGCGCGCGGGGCCGCGATCGCGGCGGCCGTGCTCGCCGGCCTGCCCGTGCACGAGTACACCGCAGGCCAGGTGAAGCAGGCGGTCGTGGGCCGCGGCCGCGCGTTGAAGCCCCAGGTGCAGGAGATGGTGCGCCGCCTCCTGCAGTTGCCGGGCGCGCCGTCGCCCGATGCGGCGGACGCGCTCGCGTGCGCCATCTGCCACGCGCACGGCAGCGTGGGAGTCGGCGCGCTGCGCACGTCGGGCTACACGCGGCGCGACGGACGCTTCGTGCGCTGAATGCGATAATCGCCCGATGATCGGCCGCCTCTCGGGCACGCTGCTCGAAAAGAACCCGCCGCAGATCCTGCTCGACGTGCAGGGTGTGGCCTACGAGGTCGACGTCCCGATGAGCACGTTCTACAACCTCCCCGCCTCGGGCGAACGCATCGCGCTGTATACGCATCTGGTCGTGCGCGAAGATGCTCACCTGCTGTACGGCTTCGGCACCGAGAACGAACGACGCGCGTTTCGCCAGCTCTTGAAGATCAGCGGCATCGGCGCGCGCACTGCGCTGTCCGTGCTGTCCGGGCTTTCCGTGGCCGAGCTCGCGCAGGCCGTGACCCTGCAGGAGCCGGGCCGCCTCACCAAGATCCCGGGCATCGGCAAGAAGACCGCCGAGCGGCTCCTGCTCGAGCTCAGGGACAAGCTCGGCGCGGACCTCGGCACGGCCGTCGGCGTGCACCGGCCGCCGCACGCGTCGAGCGACGTGCTGCACGCGCTCCTGGCCCTCGGCTACAGCGACAAGGAAGCGGTTGCGGCGGTCAAGCAGCTGCCCGAAGGTCTCGCGGTCGCCGACGGCATCCGCCAGGCGCTCAGGCTCCTCGCCAAGGCATAATGTCGGCAGCGAGCGTGGGGGCCCATTGATCGAGAACGACGAGCTCAACCGGGTCGTAGGCGGCAAGGTCGCCGGCGTCCAGGAGGAGGTCATCGAGCGCGCCCTGCGGCCGCGCGGCCTTTCCGAGTACATCGGTCAGGAGAAGATCCGCGAGCAGCTCGCGATCTTCATCGCGGCGGCGAGGAAGCGACGAGAGGCGCTCGACCACGTGCTCCTGTTCGGTCCTCCGGGCCTCGGCAAGACCACGCTGTCGCACATCCTCGCGCACGAGCTCGGCGTCAACCTGCGCCAGACCTCCGGGCCGGTGCTCGAGCGGCCGGGCGATCTCGCCGCGCTGCTCACCAACCTCGAGCCGCGCGACGTGCTCTTCATCGACGAGATCCACCGCCTGTCGCCGATCGTCGAGGAGATCCTCTATCCCGCGCTCGAGGACTTCCAGATCGACATCATGATCGGCGAAGGCCCGGCCGCGCGCAGCGTCAAGCTCGACCTTCCGCCGTTCACCCTCGTCGGCGCCACCACGCGCGCCGGCATGCTGACCAACCCGCTGCGCGACCGCTTCGGCATCGTTGCCCGGCTCGAGTTCTACAACGCCGACGAGCTCACGCGCATCATCCAGCGCTCCGCGGCGCTGCTCGGCATCGCGATCGACGACGATGGCGCGAGAGAGATCGCGCGGCGCGCGCGCGGCACGCCGCGCATCGCCAATCGCCTGCTGCGACGCGTGCGCGACTTCGCCGAGGTCAAGGCCGAAGGCGCGGTCAGCCGCGCCGTGGCCGACGCCGCGCTGTCGATGCTCGACGTCGACGCCTCCGGCCTCGACGTCATGGACCGCAAGCTCCTCCAAACCGTGCTGTCGAAGTTCGCGGGCGGCCCCGTGGGAGTGGACAACCTCGCCGCCGCCATCGGCGAGGAGCGCGACACCATCGAGGACGTGCTCGAGCCCTACCTTATCCAGCAGGGCTTCCTGCAGCGCACGTCGCGCGGCCGGGTGGCCACCGCGCTGTCGTTCCGCCACTTCGGGCTGACCCCGCCGAGCGGCGTGAGCGATCTGTTCCCCACCGAATGACGACCGCCGGGCAACCCTTCCGCTTCCCGGTTCGCGTTTACTACGAGGACACCGACGCCGCCGGCGTCGTGTACTACGCCAACTATCTCAAGTTCATGGAGCGGGCGCGCACGGAGTGGCTGGCGGCGATCGGCTTCCCGCTGGCGGCGTTCGAGCGCGAGCACGGAGTCGTATTCGTGGTCCATCGCTGCGAGATCGACTTCCACCTGCCCGCGCGATTGAACGACGACCTCGCCGTCACGGTCGAAGTCGAGCATCGCGGCGCGAGCCGTCTCGTCGCCCGTCAGGAAGTCCGTCGCGAGGACGCCGTGGTAACCCGTGCCCGCGTGACGCTGGCCTGCCTCGACGCGGCGCGCTGGCGCCCGGTGCGAATCCCCGCGCCGCTTGCCCAACGCCTGGAGAGCCCCGCTTGAACGTCCACACCGACCTGTCGTTCGTCACGCTCGTCCTGCACGCGTCCGTCATCGTGCAGGCGGTCGTGGCCATGCTGGGGCTCCTGTCGCTGTGGTCGTGGTGGCAGATCTTCCTCAAGATGTTCCAGCTGCGCCGTGCCGTGCGCGACACCGACCGCTTCGAGGACGACTTCTGGAAGGGCGGGGACCTCGCAGAGCTCTATCAGCGCACGGCGCAGGTGCGCACCGGCGGCGGCATGGAGCACATCTTCACGGCCGGCTTCCGTGAGTATGCGAAGCACCGCAAGCAGGGCACCGCGTCGATGGTGACGCTCGATTCCGCGCGGCGCGCGATGCGCGCCGCCTACCAGCGCGAGATCGACGCGCTGGAAGCCAACCTCGCGGGGCTCGCCACCGTAGGCTCGGTGTCGCCCTATATCGGCCTCTTCGGGACGGTGTGGGGCATCATGAACGCGTTCCGCGGCCTCGCCAACGTGAGCCAGGCCACCCTCGCCAACGTCGCGCCCGGCATCGCCGAAGCTCTGATCGCGACCGCCATCGGGCTGTTCGCGGCGATTCCCGCAGTCATCGGCTACAACCGCTACACGCACGACGTCGACCGGCTCGCCACGCGCTACGAGACGTTCATCGAGGAATTCAGCAATATCCTGCAGCGCCAAGGATGAGAAGACCGCGCAAGTCGATCAGCCAGATCAACGTCGTGCCGTACATCGACGTGATGCTTGTGCTGCTCATCATCTTCATGGTGACGGCGCCGCTGATCAGCCCCGGCGAGATCGAGCTGCCTTCGGTCGGCAGCAAGCTCACCACGCCCGTGCAGCCGCTCGAGGTCACGCTGCGCACGGACACGACGATCTGGCTGCGGGACCAGGCCGCGCAGACGCCCGCGGTCAAGGTCACACGCGACGAGCTCATCGCGCGCGTGCGCGAGAAGCAGGCGCAGCAGGAGCAGCCCGTGGTCATCGCCGCCGACAAGAGCGCGCGCTACGAGGACGTGCTGTCGATCCTCGACCTCCTGCAGCGCAACGGCGTGAAGAAGGTCGGGCTGCTCGCGCGGCCGCCTGCGACATGAGGGGCCCCCGATGAGCGTCGCGCAGACGGCCCCGGGCATC
>DATJXV010000094.1:0-58074 GCA_035499955.1 Casimicrobiaceae bacterium | reverse complement strand
CGCCTTCCGGCGCTGGCGCGAGTCCGCGCTGGCGCCCGCGACGGCGCGCGAGTTCGCGGCCTTTCGCCGCGCGCTGCGCACGGAGACCTACACCGCGATACTCGACCTGCAGGAACAGGTGAAGGGCGCGCTCGTGGCTTTCATGGCACGAGGCACGCGCCACGGATTCGACCGCCGCAACATCCGCGAGCCGCTTGCGACCTGGCTCGACGATGTCCATCACCGCATCGAGCGCGGCCAGCATTTCATCGACAAAGCGCGCGCGCTCGCGGCGAAGGCGCTTGGCTATGCGGTCGAGGGGCCGCCGCGCTGGTCGCTCGCGCCGCGCGCGATGGCCGCAGCGATGCCCAACGACCCGTACGCCCTCGCGTTGCACGCCACCAGCCGCGAGGACAAGCTGTGGCCCGAGGAGCGCTGGGTCGGCCTGCTCGCTCATTTCGCGCAGGCGGGGCTGCGCGTGCTCCTGCCGTGGGGCAGCGCCGCGGAGAAGGCGCGCAGCGAGCGGATGGCCCACGCCGCGGAGAACGCAATCGTGCCGCCCCGGCAGTCGTTGCCCGAGCTCGCGTCGCTCGCGAGAAGCGCTGCGATCGTGGTCGGTGTGGACACGGGGCTCACGCATCTCGCCGCGGCCCTCGGCACGCCGACGGTGGCGATCTTTACCGCCACGGATGCCGCGCTCGCGGGCGTGGCGCGCAGTGGCGCGCACGCGCTCGACCTCGGGGGCAACGGCCGCGTGCCGACGCTCGACGACGTGATCGCCGCCTCCGGGAGCGTGCTGCGCGACGCGCCCCGCTGCTAGGCCCAATGCGCAAGCTCTACACGCTGTTATGGTGGGCCGCGCTGCCGTGGCTTCCGCTTCGCCTTTGGTGGCGCGGCCGGCGCGAGCCCGGCTACCGAGAAAAGATCGGCGAGCGCTTCGGCCGTTACGGCGCGGCATCCGCGGCCGCGCGCGACGTGCTATGGATCCATGCCGTGTCGCTCGGCGAGACGCGCGCCGCGGCCCCGCTCGTCAAGCGGCTCCTGCGCGAATTCCCGGCGAGCACGGTCCTGCTCACGCACATGACGGCCACCGGGCGCGAGGCGGGCGCGTCCTTCGGCGATCGGGTCGTGCAGGCGTGGCTGCCGTACGACGTGCCGTTCGCGCTGTCGTCCTTTCTCGCCCGCTTCTCGCCGCGCGCCGGGATGCTCATGGAAACCGAGGTGTGGCCCAATCTCACCGCGGCGTGCGCGAGCGCGCGCATTCCGCTCTTCCTCGTCAACGCGCGGCTGTCCGAGCGCTCGCTTCGCGGCTACCGAAGGTTCGGCTCGGTCACCGCGCCGATGTTCGCCTCGCTCGCGGGTGTCGCCGCGCAGACCGCTGCCGATGCCGCGCGGCTGCGCGAGGCCGGCGCCGCGGACGTCGTTGTCACCGGCAACCTCAAGTTCGACGCCGCGGTCGACGACGCGGTGCGTGTGCGCGGCGCCGCATTGCGCGAGACCTTCGGCACGCAGCGCCCGGTGTGGGTCGCGGCCTCCACGCGCGAGGGCGAGGAAGCGCTTCTGCTCGATGCGCTCGCGCAGGCCAGGCTGCCGCCCGGAACGCTCACGGTGATCGTGCCGCGCCATCCGCAGCGATTCGACGCCGTGGCAGCGCTTCTCGATGCGCGCAAGCTCGCGTTCCTCCGCCGCAGCGCGGACACGCGCGTGCCCGACGACGTCGCGCTCGTGCTCGGCGATTCCCTGGGCGAGCTTTCCGCGTACTACGCCGCCGCGGACGTCGCTTTCGTCGGCGGCAGCCTGTTGCCCCTCGGCGGACAGAACCTGATCGAGTCGATCGCGGTCGGCACGCCGACGCTCGTCGGCCCGTACACGTACAACTTCTCCGAAGCGGCCGCGCAGGCGATCGCGGCGAACGCGGCGCTGCGCGTGGCGGACGCGAAAGGCCTGCTGGGCGAAGTCGGGGAGCTCCTTCGCGACCCGCTTCGCCGCGGGCGCATGCGCGAGGCCGCGCTCGCGTTCCACGCCGCGCATCGCGGCGCGACGGACCGGCTGTGGGCGTGGCTCGCGCCCCGCGTCAGCCGTTCAGGCGGCGGTTGATGGCCTCGAGGTCCTGCTCGGTGAGGTCGCCGATCGCCGACTTCAGGCGCAGGACAGCAATGAGGTACGTGAAGTACGCATTGGCGAGGTCGCGCCGCGTCGAATAGACATCCTGCTGCACGTTGAGGACGTCGAGGTTGGTGCGAATGCCGACCTCCTGGCCGAGGATGTTCGATTGCAGCGCGACCTCCGCGGACGCGACCGCCTGCTCGAACGCCCTGACGCTCGCCGCCGCGCTCTTCACCCCGGTGAAGCCGTCCTGCGCATTGGTGACCGCGGTGCGCTTCGCGAACTCGAGGTCGGCACGCGCCTTGTCCTGCAGCGAGATCGCCTGGCGCACGCGCGAATTGACGAAGCCGCCCGTGTAGATCGGAACGTTGAGCACGATGCCGAGTAGCGACTGCCGGGTGTTACCGCCCAGGTCGCTGGTGGTCGAGGCACTCTGCGTCGTCAACCCGGCGCTCGCGACCGCGTCGAGCGTGGGCAGGTGGCCGGCTCGGGCACGGTCGACCTCGAGCGAGGCGATCTCATAGTTCGACTGTGCGGAGCGCACCGACAGGTTCTCCTTGAGCGCACGGTTGACCCAGTAATCGACGTTGTTGGGATCGGGCAGCGGCGGCTCGAAGCCGCGCCCGACGCGCTTAAGGCTCTTCGGCATGCGGCCGATGATCGCCATGAGTGCGGTACGGCGATTGTCGAGATCGTTCTGCGCCTGGATTTCGGTGGCCGTGATCTGGTCGAACTTGGCCTGCGCCTCGTTCGTGTCGGTGATCGTCGCGGTGCCGACCTCGAAGTTGCGCTTCGCCTGCGCGAGCTGCTCGGACACCGCTTTCTTTTGCTGCTGCGCGAGCTCGACGTTGTACTCAGCCAGCAGCACGTCGAAATAGGCGGTGGCCGTGCGGATGATGAGGTCCTGCTGCGCGATCCCGAGGGTGAAGTCGGATTGCACGACCTGTTCGCGCGCCTGGTCGAGTGCGATGACGTTCTGCGGGCGGTAGAGAGGCTGCGACGCGGAGAACGTGAGGTTGCCGAAGCCGTACTGCTGGGACACGTTGATCTTCGGATTCGTGTTGAGCGTGGAGTCGTAGTTGTTGGCGTTCGCCTGCCCCTGCGCCGACAGCTGCGGCAGAAGACTCGCGCGCGCCTGAGGCACGTTCTCCTGGGTGGCTTCCCACTGCGAGCGCGCGGAGGCGATCGTGGGATCCTGCTTTTGCGCCTCGCGGTAGATCTGCAGGAGATCCTCCCCGCGCGCGGCGGTGGCGAGGCAGGCGAACGCGAGCGCCGCGGGCAGGCAGCGGCGCGTGATCGAAGGCAGGCGTGTTCCGGTCATGACGATTTTCTTGTTGAAGCTAGTACCGGGGCATCGCCGGGTCGACGAGCCGCGCCCAGGCATCGACGCCGCCCGCGAGGTTGTGCGCGCGCGGAAAGCCGTTCTGCGCGAGCCATGCCGCCGCCTGGAGGCTGCGGCTGCCATGGTGGCACACCAGCACGAGGTCGCGATCCGCGGGCAACTCGGAAAGGCGCCGCGTGAGCTCGCCGAGCGGGATGAGCCGGGAGCCTTCGATGCGGCAGCGCTCGAATTCCCAGGGCTCGCGCACGTCGACGAGCGCCGGCGGCTCGCGCGCGGCGTCGCCGCGCCACGCGGCGAGATCGGCGGGTGAAAGCTGCATGATCAAAACCGGAAGCGCGACGGCGCCGCCGCGTTCTTGAGCGGCGCGACGACCGTTTCGAATAGGTCGGTGGTGACGCGCGAGCCGGGCGCCGTCCACGCCACGAGGCGCGCGGTCATCGCCGGAGGATCGCCGACGATGGCGAACACGCGGCCGTTGGGCCTAAGCTGCGCGAAGAAGTGCTCGGGCAGCAGCGGTGTGGAGCCGGTGAGGACGATCGCGTCGAGGAGCTCGTTGCCCCAGCCGCGGGCGCCGTCGCCGACCGCGTAGCGAATGTTCGAGAAGCCGTGGCGCGCAAGGCGCGCCTTGGCGCTCGCGGCGAGCGCCGGGTCGATCTCGACGGTCGTCACCTCGCCGGCGCTGCTCGCGAGCAGCGCAGTGAAATAGCCGCTGCCCGTCCCGATCTCCAGTACCGACTCGCCGCGGCGGAGCTTGAGCGACTGCAGCACGCGCGCCTCCACCTTGGGCGCCCACATGCGCTCGCCGCCGGGCAGCGGCAGCTCGAGGTCGGCAAACGCGAGCGAGCGATACGCGGTCGGGACGTAGTCCTCGCGATGCACGTTGAACAGCAGCTCGAGCACGTCCGGATCGAGCACGTCCCACGTGCGGATCTGTTGCTCGACCATGTTGAAGCGTGCCTGTTCGATGTCCATGGCGTCGCGCCGTCAAACGTATTCCCGGCGCCGGCAACGGCTGCCGCGAGCGTGCATCGGAGGGTTCAAAGCCTGTTAACTGACCAACGGTCAGTTATTATGCGGTCCGGCATTATCTCACGTCAATCGGCCGCAACGCCGGCCGCCGGGGCGGCCGCCGCAACACGCGCGGCGCGGCGGGCACGGCGGCGCTCGCTCCAGCCGTCGAGGTACGTGTACAGCACCGGCACGACGACCAGCGTGAGCAGGGTCGACGTCACGACGCCGCCGATGATGGCGCGGCCCATCGGCGCCTGCTGCTCGCCGCCTTCGCCCACGCCGAGCGCCAGCGGGAGCATGCCGCCGATCATCGCCGCCGTTGTCATGAGGATGGGCCGCAGCCGTACCTGCCCCGCCTGAAGCATCGCGTCGTGCAGGCTCGCCCCGCCGCGCCGCGCGCGGTTGGCGAAGTCGACGAGCAGGATCGCGTTCTTGGTCACGAGCCCCATCAGCATGATGAAGCCGATCATCGAGAAGAGGTTGAGCGTGGTGCCCGTGAACATGAGCGCCAGCGTCACGCCGATGAGCGAGAACGGCAGCGAGACCATGATCGCCACCGGCTGCAGGAAGCTCGCGAACTGCGAGGCGAGGATGAGGTAGATGAAGATCACCGCGAGGCCGAGCGCGGCCATCGCGGCGGCGAACGAGTCCTGCATCTGCTCCTGCTGGCCGCGCACCGAGAAGCGGTAACCCGGCGGCAGCGTCGTCTCTTTGATGATCTCGTTCACATCCTTGCCGACGTCGCCCGTGGGCCGTCCCTGGGCGCTGGCGAAGATCGCCACCCGGCGCACGAGCTCCTCGCGGCGGATGGTCTGCGGGCTCGACGACTCGACGATCTCCGCCACCTGGCGCAGCGGCACCATGCGAAGCTCGCCGTCAGGGCCGCGCTTGTTGGTCGTCAGGTAGAGGTTCGACAGATCGGTGGCCAGCCGGCGGCGGTCCTTGGACAGCCGCACGTTGACCTCGTAGTTCTGCGCATCCGGCGCGAGCCAGTAGCTCACGGTGTCCCCGGCGATGAGCGGGCGGATCGTCGCGCCCACCTGCTGCACCGTGATGCCCAAGTCGGCGGCGGCGTCGTTGTTCAGGCGCACGGAGAGCGCGGGGTTATTTTCCTTCTCCGACAGCTCGAGGTCGGCGATGCCCGGGACGCTCGCGAGCTTCGCCTTGAGGTCGGTGGCGAGCTTCAGCAGCGTATCCGGGTCGGGCCCCAGGATGTTGATGAAGATCGGCCGGTTGAAGCCGAGCGTGAGCTCGATGCCGGGAATGGGCTTCAGCGCCTTTCGGATCGCCTTTTCGAGGTCCTTCTGACTCGCCGCGCGCTCGGAGCGGTCGGTGAGCTTCAAGTTGATGCGCGCGTAGTTGCGGCCTTCGTCGGTGCCCACCGTGGTCATCGCGAGCACGATCTCGGGGAACTGCTTCAGCACCACCTCGACCTGGCGCATCTTGCTGTCGGTGTACTCGAGGCTGGAGCCCACCGCGGTATTGAGGCGCAGCGAGATGAAGCCCTGGTCGGACTCGGGCACGAACTCGGTGCCGATGAGCGGCACGAGCCCGAAGCTGCCGACGAACATGGCGAGCGAGACGCCGAGCACGGTCTTGCGATGGTTGAGCGCCCACTCCAGGATCTCGCCGTACACGCGGTGCGTCCACTCGATCGCCTGCTCGACGCGGTCCATGACGCGGGCGAGCCACGGCACCCGCGAGAAGCGCGAGCCCGGAGGGTCGTGCCACAGCGACGACAGCATCGGGTCGAGGGTGAAGCTCACGAACAACGACACCAACACCGCGACCGCGACCGTGACGCCGAACTGGAAGAAGAAGCGGCCGATGATCCCGCTCATGAAGGCGATCGGCACGAACACCGCGACGATGGCGAACGTGGTGGCCATGACGGCGAGCCCGATCTCGTCGGTCCCCTCGCGCGCCGCGGTCTTGTGGTCCTTGCCCATCGCGAGGTGGCGCACGATGTTCTCACGCACCACGATCGCGTCGTCGATCAAAAGGCCGATGCACAGGGACAGCGCCATCAGCGTCAGGAAGTTGAGCGAGAAATTGAACGCGTAGAGCGCGATGAAGGTCGTGATCACCGCGATCGGCAGCGTAAGGCCGGTGATGATCGTGCTGCGCCAGCTGTGCAGGAACAGGAAGACGATCAGCACGGTGAGCGCCGCGCCCTCGAGGATCGTGCTCTTCACCCGGTTGACGCTCTTCTCCACGCTCTCGGCGGAGTTGTAGCTGATCGTGAGCTCGACGTCCTTCGGGATGCGCTTGCGAAGCTCCTCGACCGCCTTGACGACGCCGCGCCCGGTCTCGACGATGTTGGCATCCTGCGCCTTCTGGATGTCGATGCTGATCGACGGCCGGCCGTTGACGCGCGCGATCGAGTCGACCTCCGCCTCGCCGTCGATGACGTCGGCGACCTGAGAAAGATAGACGGGGCCGCCGCCCTGCTGCGCGACGATGATTCGGCCGAATTGCGCCGGGTCCTTGATCTTGCCTTCCACGCGCACCACGCGGTCGCTCTGGCCGCGCGACAGGCGCCCCGCGGGCACGTCCTGGTTCGCGTTGCGAATGGCGTTCATCACCTGGTCGAGACCGATGCCCATCGCAGTCATGGCGTTGGGCTTGATCTGGATGAGGATCTGGCGGGTGACGCGGCCGTTGACGTCCACCCGCGCCACGCCCGGGACGTTCTCGAGGCCCTTGACGATCACCTGGTCGGTGAGCGAGGTGAGCTCGCGCAGGCCGGTGCCGCCGCTCATCACCGCGAGCGAGACGACGGGATCCTGGTTCTCGGTGTCGGCCCGCACGACGAGCGGGTCCTTGACGTCCTTCGGGAAGGTCGGCCGCACCTGAGCCACCTTGTCGCGCACGTCGGCGATGGCGCGCAGCATATCGGTGTCGAGGCGGAACTCGATGAACACGTTGCTCTGGCCCTCGAGCGTGAGCGAGCGCACGAGGCGCACGCCGGCCACCCCGTTGACCGCCGTCTCGACCGGGCGCGTGACGTCGATCTCGACCGCTTCCGGGGAGGCGCCCGGATACTGCGTCTGCACGATCAGGAAGGGGAGCGTCACGTCGGGCATCTGCTCCACGCGCAGGCGCGCGTACGAGAACGCACCCAGCACCGTCAGCGCGACCATCACCATGGTCGCGAAGACCGGGTTGTTGATCGAGACCCTAGTGATCCACATCGTCGGGCGTCAGGAGTCAGAGGTCAGAGGACAGACGAAGCTGCGTCTGCGGTGGCGGCGAATCGATCGCCGCTGCAACGTTACGACGCGCCGTGACCCAGGCGGTCACGGGTAGCGGTATCGCTGCCCTTGGCCGGAACGGTCTCGTCGGCCTTCACGAGCGCCGGAGCCCCTTCCTTCAGGTTGTCGAATCGCGCGGCGAGCACCTTCAGTGCGGCCGGGAGCGCCGTCTTGATCTCGACGCGTCCCGTCTCCTCGTCGCGGCGGCCGACCACGACCATGCGCTTGCCGAGCTTGCCGTCCTCGATGGCCCAAACGTAGGTCTGTCCGCCCTCCGTGCGCACGGCCGCAGCCGGCAGCGACAGCACCGGCGCGCTGGCGGCGAGCGCCACGCGCCCGGTGGCGAACATGCCCCCGCGCAGCTCGCTGTTGGGATTGGGGATGCCTACGAAGACGAGGATCGCCCGCGTGCCGGGCTCGGTGGCGGGGTTGATGCGCTCGATTCGTCCGGTGAACCTGCGCTCGCCGAAGCCGTCGACCGTCAGATCCACGTTCATCCCGGGCTTGAGCTCGGGGATGTCGACCGCCGGCACCATCGCCTGCAGCTCGATGTCCTTGAGGTCGACGACGGTCACGAGCGGCGTGTCGAACGCCACCTTCTCGCCCGGCTGAACGTGGCGCTTGGCGACGATGCCGGTGAGCGGCGCCGTGGCGAGCGCGTCCTTGATCGCGTTCTGGGCGAGCTTCACGTTGGCCTCGGCCGACATGACGCTGCCGCGCGTGACGTTCATGTTCGACTCGGAGCTGTCGAACGCCGTCTGCGAGATGAAGTTCTGCTTGAGCAGCTTCTGGTTGGTCGACAGCGTCTTCTGGGCGAGCGCGAGCTGGGCCCTCGCCGATTCGAGCTGCCCCTGCCGTTCGATGAGCTTCGCCTCGAGGTCCGCCGTGTCCACCCGGACCAGCAGCTGGCCGGCCGTCACGGGGTCGCCGTCGCGCACGGTGATCTCGCGCACGTCGCCCGACACCTTGGCCTTGACGGTGGCCTGGCGGACGGGCTGCAGCGTCCCCGAAACCGGCAGCCAGCGCGATAGCGGCTTCGGCTCGACGACGGCCAGGTCGGCCTGCGCGAACTCGAGCGTGACGGGCGCGCCCTTGTCGCTCTCGCGGCCCTCCTGGCCCTTCTTGACCGCCCGGATCGCGACGGCCCCGCCCAGCGACCCCGCCGCCAACAGGACCACCAGGGCGACGACGATGCGCCGCCTCGTGATGCTCACTCGCATGTACGCTCCCTCGTCGCCGGCGAGCGGCCCGATCGGCCCTCGCGGCGCGTGCTACCCGCCGGTCCACCCTGTTTGGATGCGGCGTGCCTCGTATTCGGATTGTCGTGCCGTCCCGGAACGGCGAAAAAGTGTGCCATTGTCGCCGCCGTACGCGCGTTCGGGCAACCCGGCTGCGACGAACCGCCCGCGGCGGCGACGAACCGTCGAAACCGGATCGCGCGCGGCACCCGCGCACCGTTCCGGCGCAAACTCGGATTGACACCCCAGCGGGGTCAGACAATAATATTCTGTTGCCCGTTCACACTTCCGTTTTGCCCAATCCCAAGTAAGAGAGGATTCCCATGACCATGTCGCACAAGCTCGGCCTTACGATCGTCGCGGCCGCGCTCATCACCGTGTACGGCTGCGGTAAGGAAGAGCCGAAGAAGGCCGCCGAGGCGCCCAAGGCCGCAGCGCCCGCCGAGGAAGTCGCCACCGTCAAGATCGGCGTCGCGGGCCCGCTCACCGGCGGCATCGCCCACCTCGGCAAGGACGACGAGAACGGCGCCCACCTCGCCATCGACGAAGCCACCGCGAAGAAGCTCAAGATCGGCGGTAAGACCGTCAAGTTCGAGATGATGAGCGAGGACGACCAGGCCGATCCGAAGCTCGGTCCCACCATCGCCCAGAAGTTCGTCGACGCCAAGGTCGCCGGCGTGGCTGGGCACCTGAACTCCGGCGTTTCGATCCCCGCCTCCGCGGTCTACAACCAGGGTGGCGTGCCGATGATCTCGGGCTCCGCGACCAACCCGAAGCTCACCGAGCAAGGCTTCAAGAACATCTTCCGCACCGTCGGCCGCGACGACCAGCAGGGTCCGGCGATCGCGCAGTATCTCGAGAGCATGAAGGTCAAGAAGGTCGCCATCGCCGACGACGCGACCGCCTACGGCGAAGGCCTCGCCAACGAGGTCGAGAAGACGCTCAAGGCCGCCGGCGTGCAGGTCGTGGCGCGCGAGAAGGCCACCGACAAGACCACCGACTTCAAGGCGATCCTCACCAAGATGAAGGGCAAGGGGCCGGACGCGATCTTCTACGGCGGCATGGACGCCACCGGCGGCCCGATGGTCAAGCAGGCGCGCGAGCTCGGCATCAAGAGCGTGTTCAGCTTCGGCGACGGCGCGTGCACGGACGAAATGGCCAAGCTCGCGGGCGCGGCAGCCGAAGGGATGATCTGCTCGCAGGCCGGCCTGCCCGCCTCCGCGGCGAGCCAGGCGTTCAACGACGCCTTCAAGGCGAAGTACGGCGACGTCAAGCAGTACGCGCCGTTCTTCTACGACGCCGTCGGCGTGATGATCGCGGCGATGCAGAAGGCCGATTCGACCGACCCGGCGAAGTACCTGCCCGAGCTGCAGAAGATCAGCTACGACGGCGCCACCGGCAAGATCGAGTTCGACGACAAGGGCGACCGCAAGAACGCCGAGATCACCATCTTCACGATGAAGGACGGCAAGGTGGTCCCGGTCGGCGTGGTGAAGGCCGGCAAGGCGCAGTCCTTCGAGGACTTCATGAAGGACATGAAGATGGCGGCGGCCCCGGCCGCGGCACCAGCAGCGGCACCGGCAATGGCCCCCGCGCCGGCGACCCCGCCGGCTCCGGCCGAAGCTCCGAAGAAGTAAGCACGAGCTGGGAAGAACGGCGCCTGCGGGCGCCGTTTTTTTTGCGCGCTTGCCGGACTTCGAGGTAAGGGACCACAATCGCACCAGCGTCCGCGACCGCCATCGGGAGTAGCCCCTGGACACCTTCCTGCAGCAGATGATCAACGGGCTCACGCTCGGCAGCGTCTACGCGATCGTGGCGCTGGGCTACACGATGGTGTACGGCATCATCCAGCTCATCAACTTCGCGCACGGCGAGGTCGTGATGATCGGCGCGATGGTCGCGTACAGCGTCATCGTCGTGCTGTTCCGGGCGAACATCGGTCTGCCGCCCGTGATGATCGTCCTGGCGGGGCTGCTCGCCGCGATTCCCGTGTGCATGGCCGTCGGCTACACGCTCGAGCGCGTCGCGTACCGGCCGCTGCGGCGCGCGCCGCGCCTCGCGCCGCTGATCACCGCGATCGGGCTGTCGATCATCCTGCAGCACATCGCGATGATCATCTGGAGCCGCAGCCCGCTGCCGTACCCGCAGGTCGTCCAAACCATCCCGTACCACATCACGTCGTCGGCGAGCGGCGCGACCATCACCAACGTGCAGATCGCGATCATCGTGGGCTCGTTCGCGATGATGGCGCTGCTCCTGCTCCTCGTCTACAAGACCAAGCTCGGCATCGCGATGCGCGCCACCGCGCAGAACCAGCAGGTGGCCGGGCTCATGGGCATCGACATCAACAAGGTCATCTCGTTCACCTTCGTCATCGGCGCGGCGCTCGGCGCGGTGGCCGGCGTGATGGTCGGCAGCTACTACGGCATCGCGCACTACCAGATGGGCTTCATCCTCGGCCTGAAGGCGTTCTCGGCCGCCGTGCTGGGCGGCATCGGCAACCTCGCGGGCGCGATGCTCGGAGGCCTGCTCCTGGGCATCATCGAGGCGCTCGGCGCGGGCTACGTCGGCGACCTCACGAACCTGTGCAACCTGTCGGGGTGGTCAGACGCGCTCGCGACGCGCTGCGCGGAGGACTCGAACCTCACGCTGTTCGGCTCCAATTACCAGGACGTGTTCGCCTTTCTCGTGCTGATCGCGGTGCTGATCTTCAGGCCGTCCGGTCTGCTCGGGGAGCGCGTTGCGGACCGCGCGTAACCGTCTTTCGCGTAAAGGCCGTGTCGACCGTCGCCTGCCACGGCTGTGACCTGCTGCAGCGCATTCCCACGCTGGCTCGCGGCGGCAAGGCGCGCTGCCGCCGCTGCCGGCAGGTGCTCGCCGTCCACCCGAAGTACGGGATCGACCACTCCCTGGCGATCGCCGTGGCGGCCCTGGTGACGGTGGCCATCGCGAACCTCACGCCGCTCATGACTCTGTCGGCAGCGGGCCGCACCGCCACCACCACGCTCGCCGGCGGTGCGTACGAGATGTGGCTGCAAGGCGCCGAGGTGACGGCGGTCATCGTCGCCTTCTGCGCGGTCGCGGCGCCAGCGGCGTATGTCGCCCTCATGGTCGCAGTCCTGCTCGCGGTCAGGCGCGCACCGGCGCCTCCCTGGGCGGGGCTGCTCCTGCGCTGGGTCGACCGCCTGCGGCCGTGGTCGATGAGCGAGGTGCTCCTCCTCGGCATCCTCGTCGCCCTCACCAAGATCGCCGAGCTCGCCACGGTCATCCCGGGAATCGGCATGTACGCAGTCGGCGCGCTCGTGCTGCTGCTGCCGTGGCTCGCGAGCTCGCTCGATCCTCACGGCATTTGGCGGCAAATCGAGTGGACAGCCGGGGAGCGGCGATGAGCGCGAAGCGCCGCTCGCGAGCGCGAATTGCCCCTTGCACGTCCGCGCCAAGGGTCATCCAGTGAGCTTCGATCCGCACAGCGCGGCCGCGGCGGGCGTGATCTCGTGCCACGAGTGCGGGCTGCTGGCACGGCCGGCGTCGCGCGAGGCGCCGGGCCACTGCCCGCGCTGCGGCGAGCGGCTGCACTGGCGGCACGAGCACGCGATCCAGCGCACCTGGGCGCTGCTCATCGCCGCCATGATCCTGTACGCGCCCGCCAACCTGCTGCCGGTCCTCACAACGAACACGCTCGTATCGTCCGACTCGGACACGATCATGTCGGGCGTGATCTTTCTCTACGACACGGGGTCGTGGCCGCTCGCGCTCATCGTGCTGGTCGCGAGCGTGATGATCCCGCTCGGCAAGATCCTCGCCCTCGCGTATGTGCTCGTCTCGGTGCAGCGGCGCTCGGCCGTGAGCAACCGGCAGCGCACGCGGCTTTACCGCATCGTGGAGTTCATCGGACGCTGGTCGATGCTCGACGTGTTCGTCGACACCTTCGTCGTCGCCCTCGTACAGCTGTCGCCGCTCATGTCGGTCGAGCCGGGTCCCGGCGTCGTCTACTTCATGGCGGTGGTGATCCTCACGATGTTCGCGGCGCAGTCGTTCGACCCGCGCCTGATTTGGGACGCAGGAACAGCCCCCACGCTCGCTCCGCTCGCTGCCCCCCGAGGGGACGGCCCTTCGGAACTGAAGACCCCCCATGGCCATCGAGCCTGACGCCGACGACCTCCCCGAAGCCGTCGCCGTTGCGCCGCGGCGCGCGCGCTTCTCGCCGATCTGGATCGTGCCGATCGTCGCAGCGCTGGTGGCGATCGGGATCTTCGTCGAGCGCATCCTCAGCGAGGGACCGACCATCACCATGACGTTCAAATCGGCCGAGGGCATCGAGGCCGGCAAATCCTTCGTCAAGTACAAGGATGTCAACATCGGCCAGGTGACCGCCGTGCGCCTGTCCGACGACGCCACGGGCGTCGAGATCACGGCGAAGATGGCCAAGTCCGCGGCGAGCCTGGTGGTCGAGGACGCCAAGTTCTGGATCGTGCGCCCGCGCGTGAGCCTGTCCGGCGTGTCCGGCCTGTCCACGCTGCTGTCCGGCAACTACATCGGCTTCGAGGCGGGCACCTCGAAGAACAAGGCGCGGCATTTCACCGGCCTCGAGGTGCCACCGATCATCACCGGCGGATCTCCGGGGCGCGAGTACGTCCTGCTCGCGAGCGATCTGGGATCGCTCGGCATCGGCTCCCCGGTCTACTTCCGGCGTCTTCCGGTCGGCCAGGTGGTCGCGTTCGACCTCGCGCTGGACGGCAAGTCGGTCGTGCTGCGCATCTTCGTCAACGCGCCCTACGACAAGTTCGTCACGAGCGACACGAGGTTCTGGAACGCGAGCGGCATCGACGTGTCGCTTTCGGCGAACGGGCTCGACGTGCGCACGCAGTCGCTCGCGGCGCTGCTCGAGGGCGGCATCGCGTTCGAGCAGCCGCCGCACCCGATGTCGACCGCCGAGGCGGCCGCCGACACCGCGTTCACGCTGTTCGGCGACCGCGTGGGCGCGATGAAGCTCGACGAGTCGATCGCGTCGAAGTACGTCATGTATTTCTCGGAATCGGTGCGCGGCCTGTCGGTCGGCGCGCCGGTCAGCATCTTCGGCGTGCCCGTGGGCGAGGTCACGGACGTCGGCCTGACCTTCAACCCGAAGACGCTCAACATCCGGCCGCGGGTGGAGGTCTTGATCTTCCCGGAACGCATGATCGCCGAGCTCCCGCCGGACGAGACGGCGAAGGCGCAGGCCATGGCCAGGGACGTCGAGCTGCGGCACAGCTTCATGCAGAAGATGGTCGAGCAGCGCGGCATGCGCGCGCAGCTCGCGACGGGAAGCCTGGTCACCGGGCAGCGCTTCGTGGCCCTCGGCTACTTCCCGAAGGCGCCGAAGGCGCGGGTGGACTGGAGCGCGCCCACGCCCGAGCTGCCGACCATCATCAGCACGCTGCCGGAGCTCGAGGAGAAGATCGGCCGCATCGTGGACAAGCTCGAGCGCGTGCCGCTCGAGGGAATCAGCGAGGACCTCAAAAAGACCCTTGCCAGCCTGGACGAGACGCTGCGCGACGCGCGCGGCGTGATCAACCACTTCGACGCCGACGTGGTGCCAGGGCTCAAGTCCACGCTCGACGACGCGCGAAGCGCGCTGGGCTCCGCCGAGCGCATGCTGACCAGCACCGAGGCCAACCTGGTCGGTCCGGGCGCGCCAGCCCAGGTCGACCTGCGCAACGCCATGCAGGAGGTGGCCCGCGCGGCGCGCAGCCTGCGCGTGCTCGCCGACTACCTCGAACGCCATCCGGATGCGCTCATCCGGGGCAAGACGCCGGAGGCACCCCCGAAGTGACCCCTCGTGCTCGCTTCGCGGCGACCGCCGCGGCCCTCGCCCTCCTGGCCGGGTGCGCGGCCACGCCGCCGTCGCACTTCTACACGCTCAGCGGTCCCGAGGCGCCGCGCGCAGCCGCGTCCGCGCTCGTGGTCGCCGTCGGGCCGGTGACCGTTCCCGGCGTGGTCGACCGTCCGGAGGTCGCGCTGACGGTCGGCGAGAACGAGGTCTGGTTCGACGAGTTCAACCGCTGGGCCTCCCCGCTGGCCGACGCCATCGCCATCGCGACGGCGCAGAATCTCGCGGCCGACCTCAACGCGCCGCGCGTCACGACCCTGGGGCAGGCGCCTACCGGCGGCGCGGACTTCGCCGTGGCCATCGAGGTGCAGCGCTTCGAGTCCGTACAGGGCTCGTACGCGCTCCTCGATGCCGTCTACAGCGTGCGCCGCAGCGCCGACGGCCGCACCACGCTGGGCCGCGCCACGGTCCGCGAAGCGGCGTCCGACAAGAGCTACGAGGCCCTTGCCGCGGCGCACAGCCGGGCGGTGGCGCGCATGTCGCGCGACATCGCCCAGGCCCTGCGCGGAATCGCAGCGCAATCCGCTACGACGCCGCCCGCGCGCTGATATCCTTAGCATCGACCGCCCCGGAACGCCCATGCGCAGCCTCTTCAAGGTCAACCGCAACCCGCAGCTCGCGTGGATGGGCTTCGCGGTCGTGATCGCCGTGCTCCTGGCGCTGCCCTTCGTCCTTGCCGCCGCCGGCACGGCGTGGGTACGCATCACCAACACCGCGATCCTGTACGTGTTCCTCGCCCTCGGCCTCAACATCGTGGTGGGCTTCGCGGGCCTGCTCGATCTCGGCTACATCGCGTTCTACGCGGTAGGCGCGTACGTGTACGCCCTGCTCGCGAGCCCGCACTTCAACCTGCACCTGCCGTTTTGGATCATCCTGCCGATCGGCTCGGCGTTTGCCTGCTTCTTCGGGGTGCTGCTCGGCGCGCCCACCCTCAAGCTGCGCGGCGACTATCTCGCCATCGTGACCCTCGGCTTCGGCGAGATCATCCGCATCTTCCTCAACAACCTGTCGCAGCCGGTCAACATCACCAACGGCCCCCAGGGGCTGTACATGATCGACCCGTTCCGCATCGGCGACTTCAACTTCGCCAAGCCGCAGGTGATCCTGGGGCTCGATTTCAGCGGGCCGATCAAGTACTACTACTTCTTCCTCGTGATGATGGCCCTCGTGATCGTCATCAACCTGCGGCTGCAGGACTCGCGCATCGGGCGCGCGTGGGAGGCGATCCGCGAGGACGAGATCGCGGCGCGCGCGATGGGCATCAACACGCGCAACATCAAGCTCCTGGCGTTCGCCATGGGCGCGTCCTTCGGCGGAATCGCGGGCGGCATGTTCTCCGCGATCCAGGGCTTCATCAGCCCCGAGAGCTTCGTGCTCGTCGAATCGGTCATGATCCTCGCCATGGTCGTGCTGGGCGGCATGGGCAACATATGGGGCGTGATCGTCGGCGCCGTCCTGCTGTCGTTCGTGCCGGAGCTGCTGCGGGCATGGGTGGGCCCCGTCCAGATGGCGCTCTTCGGCCGCATGCTGATCGAGCCCGAGGTCATCCGCATGCTGCTGTTCGGCCTGGCGCTGGTCCTCATGATGCTGTTCCGGCCGGCCGGCATCCTTCCCTCCGCCGTGCGCAAGCGCGAGCTCGAGACGGCGCAGCGGACATGAAACGCGAGACCATGAGCGCGAGGGGCCGCTCCCGAGCGCGAATTGCGCCCCCTCGGGGAGCAGCGAGCGGTTGTGCAGCGAGCGTGGGGGTCGTATGAGCGACGGCCACACCCTCCTGTCCGCCAAGGGCATCACCAAGCGCTTCGGCGGCGTCCAGGCGCTGTCCGAAGTGGGCTTCACGATCAACCACGGCGAGATCTACGGCCTCATCGGACCCAACGGTGCGGGCAAAACGTCGCTGTTCAACGTGCTGACCGGCATCTACGTTCCCGACGGCGGCGAGTTCCTGTTCGACGGCGCTACACTGTCCGGCCTCAAGCCCAACGACGTCGCGAGCCGAGGCATCGCCCGCACGTTCCAGAACATCCGCCTGTTCGGCAACCTGTCGGCGCTCGAGAACGTGATGATCGGCCGCCACGTCCGCACGCGCGCGGGCGTGTGGGGCGCCATCTCGCGCAACGGGTCCACACGCAAGGAGGAGAAGGAGATCCACAAGCGCGCCTACGAGCTCCTGGAGTACGTCGGTGTCGCCAAGCGCGCCAACAGCCTCGCCAAGCACCTCGCGTACGGGGACCAGCGCAGGCTCGAGATCGCCCGCGCGCTCGCCACGGAGCCCAAGCTGCTCGCGCTCGACGAGCCCGCGGCCGGCATGAACGCCACCGAGACCGCCGCGCTCAAGGGGCTGCTCGACGAGATACGGCGCGACGGGATCACCATCCTCCTGATCGAGCACGACATGAAGCTCGTGATGAGCGTCTGCGACCGCGTGCTCGTGCTCGACTATGGCAAGAAGATCGCCGAAGGCAGCGCGGGCGAGGTGCAGAGCGACCCGAAGGTGATCGCCGCCTACCTCGGCGGCGAAGTGTCGCTCAATTTGAAGGGAGCCTAGGCGTGGCGGACGACACGAGCGAACCGCTCCTTGCCCTGCGCAAGCTCGAGGTCGCTTACGGCGGCATCCAGGCCGTCAAAGGCATCGACCTCAGCGTCGGGCAAGGCGAGCTCGTCTGCCTGATCGGTGCCAACGGCGCGGGCAAGACCACGACGCTCAAGGGCATCTGCGGTCTCCTGCCGGTCAAGGCGGGCAGCATCCACTACGAAGGCAAGAACGTCACGGGCAGGCCCGCGTTCCGCCTCGTGCAGCGCGGGCTCGCCATGGTCCCGGAAGGACGCGGCGTCTTCGGCGCGCTGACCATCGAGGAGAACCTCGCGATGGGCGCCTATACGCGAAGCGACAACGAGGGCATCAAGGCCGACGTCGAGCGCGTGTTCGGCCTCTTCCCGCGCCTGAAGGAGCGGCGCCGGCAGACGGCGGGCACGCTCTCCGGCGGCGAGCAGCAGATGCTCGCGATGGGGCGCGCGATGATGTCGCGGCCGAAGCTCCTGCTGCTCGACGAGCCGTCCATGGGCCTCGCGCCGCTCATGGTGCAGAAGGTGTTCGAGACGATCGTGACGGTGTCCGGAGAGGGGGTCACGATCCTGCTGGTGGAGCAGAACGCGAAGCTCGCGCTCGAGGTGAGCGGCCGCGGCTACGTCATGGAATCGGGCGAGATCACGCTTTCCGGCGACGCCAAGTCGCTCCTGCACGATCCCAAGGTGCGCGCCGCCTACCTCGGCGAGGCCGCGTAGCCTCACTGCCGGGGCCTAGGTTCGCCGGTACGCGTACCGGTGATAGAGGAGTTCGCGCGCCTTGAAGCGCCGGTGCATCTCGCCGCCGACCACGCCCGCAACCTCGCCCGCGACGCCGTGAAAGCGCGGCGCCAGCGCCGACTCGATCCACCGCCGCTTTATCGCGTCGGTCGCCTCCAGCGCGGCCAAGACGCCGGAGGTGATGTCCTCGCGCGCAACGCACGTCCATGTGCGTTGCGCGTCGAACAGCGCTTCGAGCGCGGACATCTCGTCGTGGGAACGGAAGTCGGCGAAGAGGAAGGTCCCGCCAGGGCGCAGCACGCGGATCGCTTCGGCGACGAAAGCCTCCATGCGGCGGTAGCAGTGGCTGCTCTCCACGTTGACCACGGCGTCGAATTCCGCGTCGTCGAACGGCAGTTGCTCGGCGTCGCCCACCGCGAACCGCAGGTTGGCGACCCCCGCATGCTGGCGGCGGCAAAGGTCGACCGCGGCCGGGGCGAAGTCGGCGCCGATCACCAAGGCGGGGTGGCGGTAGCGCGCCAGGTAGCTCGCGCCGCCGCCGCGCCCCGAGCCTACTTCGAGCACGCGGGCGCCGGCCAAGTCCGCCGCGGACACGACGCGCTCGTAGAGCTGGATCGACTGGCGGTCGGGCTCGTCGGCGGGCAGGAGCGCGATGCGCTCAGCGCCGGGGGGCTCGAAGCCGTAGTTCATGAAGCCCCAGTCCTTGCGTTTCGCCTTCTTTGCGAGCGTCTGGTACCAGCGGCGCGCGACCACCGGCCGCAGGCTAGGTGTGTCCATTGCCGCGACCGCCAAGCGCCAGAGCATGTCCGTCCTCCCTGACGGAAACGCCACGCCCTAAAATACTCAAATTCCGGCTCCGGCGATAGCCGAAGACGTAAATCCTTGGATTCGACCACATCTTCGCGCAGCCCGAGAGTCGTGCCCGTCGGCCGCGCGTTGGCGTGGTTCGGCGAAGCCGTCCGCCTGTGGAAGCGCGGCCCCATCGCGTTCTCGGTGATGGCCGCCATCGTGCTGGCGACGAGCATCTTCCTGGGCCCGGTCCCCATCGCGGGCCTCATCGCCTCCAACGTCGTCGCGCCGCTGCTCGCGTGCGGATTCCTCTACGGCAGCCTCGCCGCCGACCGCGACGACCGCCCGCGCCCGACGCACCTCGTCGCGGTCTTCACGGCGCCGCTGTCCGCACAGGCTGCGGTCGTCGCCGCCGGGCTCATCGCGACGCTGCTCGAAAGCGCGGTGGCATGGAGCCTCGCCGGCATCAACCTGCTGGTGCCCGGCGCCGACATGTCGCAGCTGTCGCCGTCCGCCGTCGTCGCGATCTACGCCGGCGACGTGCTCGCGTCCCTGCCGCTCACGTTCGTACCGATGGCGGTGCTGTTCGACGGCGAGCGGCCGGGCACCGCGTTCGCGTCGTCGCTGCGCGCTTTCGCGATGAACCTGCGACCGATGCTCGGGCTCGCCGCCTACTCGTTCGCGCTGGTCCTCGTGGGGCTCGCGACCATGGGAGTGGGCCTGGTGCTCGCGCTGCCGTGGATCGCGGCCGCCTCGTATGCCGCCTGGAAGGACATTTTCGGCCTCGCGCCCGGCGGCGAGGTCACGTAGTCGCCCGCCACGAGAAGTCGCGCAGCGACGCCTCGGGATGCGCGTCGCTCACGTCCACACCGCTCACGCGCGCCAGCGGCGGGCCGCGACGGCACCACTCGACGAAGCGCTCGACCGCCTGCGGGTCACCCTGGGCGTGCGCCTCCACCGTGCCGTCCCGCACGTTGCGCACCCAGCCGGCGACGCCGATCGCGTAGGCCGCCTGCACGGCGGCGTCGCGGTAGCCCACGCCCTGCACGCGTCCGTGCACGACGACCCGCCGCGCGATCATCGCCCGCGGCGTCGCCGCCACGCGAAGAGCGCGGCGATGGTCTTGCCGTCCGTGAGCCCGCCGCAGTCGTACGTCGCGAGAAGCTCGCTCTCGCTCATCGTCACGATCTCGAGGAACTCGCCTTCGTCGAGGGACTGACCCACGTGCGCGAGGCCGGTTGCCTCGAACACGTCGATGAACTCCGTCGAATAACCGATCTCGGGATGGATCGTGCACAGGGGCTTCCACGTCGCGGCCGTGTAGCCGGCTTCTTCCGCGAGCTCGCGCTTCGCGGTCGCAAGCGGCGACTCGCCCGCATCGATCTTGCCGGCGGGAAACTCGAGCATCACGCGGCGCACCGGATAGCGGAACTGCCGCTCCAGCACGAAGCGGCCGTCGTCGAGCACGGGCACCACCAGGACCGCGCCCGGGTGCACGACGAATTCCCGCGTCGCGGCGTGTCCGCTCGGCAGCTTCACCTGGTCGCTGCGCACCTCCAGGAGCCTGCCCGAGAAGACGACCTCGGAGTCGAGCTGCGTCTCCACGAGATGCGCGTCGTCGTTGCTCATATCCAGTCTTTGGCAATGAGAAAATCGGTGTACAGCGCCGCCTCGGGCGTCCCGGGCGTCGGGGACCATGCGTAGCGCCAGGAGGCGAGCGGCGGCATCGACAGCAGGATCGCTTCCGTGCGGCCCTGCGACTGCAGGCCGAACAGCGTGCCGCGGTCCCACACCAGGTTGAACTCGACGTAGCGGCCCCGGCGGTAGAGCTGGAAGCCGCGCTCGCGCTCGCCATAGGGCGTGTCCATGCGCCTCGAAAGGATCGGCGCATACGCGGCAAGGAAGTGGTCGCCGACGCTGCGGGTGAGCGCGAAGCAGCGGTCGAAGCCGCCCTCGTCGAGGTCGTCGTAGAAGATGCCGCCGATGCCGCGCGGCTCGTTGCGGTGTTTCAGGAAGAAGTAGTCGTCGCACCACTTCTTGTAGCGGGCGTGCACGTCGGCGCCGAAGGGCGCCAGCGCCTCGCGGCAAGTGCGGTGGAAATGGGTCGCGTCCTCCTCGAACCCATAGAATGGCGTCAAGTCCATGCCGCCGCCGAACCACCAGATCTCCGGAGCGCTTGCTTTCCGCGCGACGAAGCATCGGACGTTCAGATGCACCGTCGGGGCGTACGGATTGCGCGGGTGGAGCACGAGCGAGACGCCCATCGCCTCCCATGCGCAGCCCGCGAGCGCGGGCCGGTGCGCAGTCGCCGACGGCGGCAACCGGTCGCCCGTGACGTGCGAGAACAGTACGCCGCCGCGCTCGAGCACGTTGCCCTCCTCGATCATGCGCGACACGCCCCCCCCGCCCTCCGCGCGCGTCCATTCGTCGCGCCTGAACGGCCGGCCGTCGATATCGGCAAGGCCCGCGACGATGCGATCCGAAAGGCCGGTGAGCCAGGCGCGCAGCGCCGCGGTGTCGATGCCGCTCACGATTTTTTCACGGCGCGATGCCCGATGTCGGTGCGGTACTGCATGCCGTCGAAGCGGATTTCGCCAACCGCCGCGTACGCCGCGCGCTGCGCCTGGCGCACCGAATCGCCGAGCGCCGTCACGCACAGCACGCGGCCGCCGCTCGTCACCACGTGGCCGTCGGCCAACGCGGTGCCGGCATGGAAGACCTGCACGCCGGGATGCTCGCCTTCCGTCACGCGCGATAGCCCTCCGATGACGTCGCCCTTGCGAGGCGCGTCGGGGTAGCCCGCCGCTGCGAGCACGACGCCGAGCGCGGCGCGGCGGTCCCACTCCGCCTCCACCGCGTCGAGCGTTCCATCGACCGCGTGCAGCAGGAGACCGACGAGGTCGGATTTGAGCCGCACCATGATCGGCTGCGTCTCCGGATCGCCCAGGCGGCAATTGAACTCGAGCACTTTCGGCTGCCCGGCGGCGTCGATCATTACGCCCGCGTACAGAAAGCCGATGTAGGGCGTGCCGTCCGCCGCCATGCCGCTGACTGCGGGCGTGATGATCTCGCGCATGATGCGCGCGTGCATCGCCGGCGTGACGATCGGCGCCGGCGAGTACGCGCCCATGCCGCCCGTGTTCGGGCCGCGGTCGCCGTCCTGGAGGCGCTTGTGGTCCTGCGACGAAGCGAGCGGCAGCACGTGACGGCCGTCGACCATCACGATGAAACTCGCCTCCTCGCCTTCGAGGAAGTCTTCGATCACCACACGAGCGCCGGCCTCGCCCATCGCGTTGGCGACGAGCATCGCGTCGATCGCAGCGTCGGCCTCCTCCTTCGTGGCCGCGACTACCACGCCCTTGCCCGCGGCGAGGCCGTCGGCCTTGACGACGATCGGCGCACCGCGCCCGGCGACGTAATCGTGCGCGGCGCGGGCCTCCGTGAAGGTGCGGTACTGCGCGGTGGGCAGGCCGTGGCGCTGCATGAACGCCTTGGCGAAATCCTTCGAGCTTTCGAGCTGCGCCGCGGCGCGCGTCGGGCCGAAGATGGGCAGGCCCGCGTCGCGGAAAGCGTCCACGATGCCGGCGGCGAGCGGCGCCTCGGGGCCGACGACCGTGAGCGCGATCTCGCCTTCGCGCGCGAAGCGAACGAGACCATCGACATCGGCGACCGCGACGTTGGTGACCGCCTCCTCGCGCGCCGTCCCCGCGTTGCCCGGCGCGACGAAGACGCGCGCCACGCGCGGGCTCTGCGCGATCTTCCACGCAAGCGCGTGTTCCCTGCCGCCGCCACCGACGACCAGGATCTTCAATGCCGGAAGTGGCGCACGCCGGTGAACACCATGGCGAGGCCGCGCTCGTCCGCGGCGGCGATCACCTCCGCGTCGCGCATGCTGCCGCCCGGCTGGATGACGGCGCAAGCGCCGTTGTCCGCCACGACGTCGAGGCCGTCGCGGAAGGGAAAGAAGGCGTCCGACGCCACCGCGGAGCGCGCGAGCGAGAGCTTCGCCGCCGCGGCCTTGATCGCGGCGATGCGCGCGGAATCGACACGGCTCATCTGGCCCGCGCCGATGCCGAGGGTCTGGCCGTCGCGCCCGTAGACGATCGCGTTCGACTTCACGAACTTCGCCACCCGCCAGACGAACATGAGGTCGCGCATCTCTTCGGCCGTGGGCGCCCGCTTGGTCACCACCTTGAGCGCGGACTGCGCGACGTTCTCGTCGTCGGGCGACTGCACGAGTAAGCCTCCGCCGACGCGCTTGACGTCCCACGCGTTGCCGCACGCGCCGCCCGGCGGCAACGGCACCTCGAGCACGCGCACGTTGACCTTCTTGCCGATCAGCGCGAGCGCGTCGTCGGCGTAGGCGGGCGCGATCAGCACCTCGAGGAACTGCGCCGCCACGGCTTCGACCGTCGCGGCGTCGACCGGGCGGTTGAAGGCGATGATGCCGCCGAACGCGGACGTGGGGTCGGTGGCAAACGCCTTGCGGTACGCATCGAGCGGTGTGCCCGCCGTCGCCACACCGCAGGGATTGGCGTGCTTGATGATGACGCACGCAGGCTCCGCGAGCGTCTTCGCGCACTCCCACGCCGCGTCGCCGTCCGCGACGTTGTTGTAGGAGAGCTCCTTGCCCTGCAGCTGACGGTAAGTCGCGATGGTGCCGGCCGCGGGCGCCTCGTCGCGGTAGAAGGCGGCCGCCTGGTGCGGATTCTCGCCGTAGCGCATGTCCTGCAGCTTGACGCCCGTGTAGTGGAACGAGTCGGGCCAGCGCGCCGCGGTCCCGTCGGCGTCGCGCGCCGTCAGCCAGTTGGCGATCGCCCCGTCGTAGGACGCGGTGTGCGCGAACGCCTTGCGCATCAGGCGAAAGCGCGCCGCCTCGCCCAGCGCGCCGCCGTGTTGCCGCAGCTCCGACAGCACCGAAGCGTAGTCGTCGGGATCGACCACGACGCCGACATGCGGCCAGTTCTTGGCCGCGGCGCGCACCATCGACGGTCCGCCGATGTCGATGTTCTCGACGGCGTCCTCGAACGTGCAGCCGGGCTTCGCGACGGTCTCGCGGAACGGGTAGAGGTTGACCACGACGAGGTCGATCGTCGGGATGCCGTGCTCGCGCAACGCCGCGGCGTGCTCGGGAAGCTCCCGGCGCGCGAGGATGCCCGCGTGCACCTTGGGATGCAACGTCTTCACGCGGCCGTCGAGCATTTCCGGAAACCCGGTGTACGTGCCGACGTCCACGACCGGCAGGCCGGCGTCGGCGAGCGCGCGCGCGGTGCCCCCCGTTGAAAGCAGGCGGATGCCCAGGGCATTCAAGCCCTTGGCGAATTCGACGAGACCACGTTTGTCGGAGACCGACAGTAGCGCCTGAAGGACGGGAGCGGCCATCGGACGCCGGTCAGACGAGCTTGTGCTTGACCAGCTTCGCGCGGAGCGTCGTGCGGTTCATGCCGAGCATGTCGGCGGCGTGCGTCTGGTTGCCTTCCGCGCGCGTCATGATCGACGCGAGCAGCGCGCGCTCGACGTGGCCGATGACCATGTCGTATACGCCGGTGGGCGTTTCGCCGTCGAGGCGCTTGAAGTATTCGTCGAGCGAGCGGTCGACGCTGCGGCAGATGTCGTTGCTGCCGTTCAACCGTGTCTTTCTGGTGGTCACGCTGCGAGGGCCTCCCCTGCCCATTGTAGGTCGTTGTCGGTACGGGATTCGCCGCGATACGGCAGGCGGTCGTGATGTGCCGAAAGACGGTCGAAGAAGGCGTGCACGACGGCGAGCTGGTCGCCGGTGGTGGGCGCTTCGCACATCGCGCGGCGGAACGCCTCGCCGCCGGCGAGCGCCGCAGTGTACCAGCCGAGATGCTTGCGCGCGGTGCGAAGCCCCATGTCCTCGCCGTAGAACGCGTAGTGGTCCGCAAGATGCGCGGCGATGACCTCGCGCGCCTCCGCCACCGTGGGCGGCAGCAGGTGCTCGCCGGTGTCCAGGAAATGCGCGATCTCGCGGAAGATCCAGGGCCGCCCCTGCGCGGCGCGGCCGATCATGATGGCGTCCGCGCCGGTGTGCGCGAGCACGGCCTTCGCAACTTCCGGCGTGCCGATGTCGCCGTTGGCGATGACGGGAATGGTCACCGCGCGCTTGACAGCAGCGATGGTGTCGTACTCGACCGCGCCGACGAACGCGCACGCGCGTGTGCGCCCGTGCACCGTCAGCGCCGTAACGCCCGCGTCCTGCGCAATGCGCGCGACGGTGACGGCATTGCGCGCGCCCGGATGCGGGCCGGTGCGGATCTTGAGCGTCACCGGGACGTCGACGGCGCGCACGACGGCATCGACGATCGCCGCCACGAGGCCCTCGTTGGCGAGCAGCGCGGATCCCGCGGCCGCGTTGCACACCTTCTTGGCGGGGCAGCCCATGTTGATGTCGATGATCTGAGCGCCGCGCTCCACGTTGTAGCACGCAGCTTGCGCCATCATCGAAGGATCGGCGCCGGCGATCTGCACCGCAACGGGCGCGGGCTCGCCGGCGTGATCGATGCGGCGACGCGATTTTTCCGTTCCGAACAGCTTCGGATTCGACGCCACCATCTCCGAGATCGCATAACCCGCGCCGAGTCGCCTGCACAGCACGCGAAACGGGCGATCGGTGACGCCCGCCATCGGGGCGACTACGAGGTTGTTCGGCAGTGCGTGGCGTCCGATGCGCATGGAATCGTTGCGGACGGAGGGAATGCTCTTGCGGAGCGCGGCGAAAGCGATTGGATTATACCGGCTTTGCGACGATGTCACGCCACGTATTGCGCGCGCGAGCGCGATCGTTGCGCGCGCTCGCAACAAGCGCGAGCGAACGCACGTTCAGGAAAGGCCGAAGAGCATCGCGCGCGTGAAGGCGCGCTTCGCGGCGGGGATCGCGTCGAGCAGCGACAGCGCAATGCCGCGCGGCCAGCGCACGAACGCAGTGTCGAGGGCGAAGAGGCGGGCGAGCCCGTGCGTGAACGCGATGCCGGCGTAGCGGTCCACACGCCGCCGCGCCGCGAAGCTCGCGAGCATCGCGTGCGATCCGAGTTCGTCTCGCGCGGCAGCGTTGATCGCCTGCGAAAGCTCGAAGGCGTCGCGCAGGCCGAGGTTGAAGCCCTGCCCGGCAATGGGATGCAGCGCCTGCGCCGCGTTGCCGACGAGGACGCAGCGCTTCGCGGTCGCCGCGCGCGCGTATTCGAGCGCCAGCGGAAAAGTCCTTCGCTCCTGCACGCCCGAGAAGTCCGCGCGCCGCGCGCCAAAATGATGCGAAAGCTCGGCGAGAAAGTGGTCATTGGGCAGCGCGAGCGCGCGCTCCGCCGCGGCGGGCGTCATCGTCCACACGAGGCCGTAGCGGTCGCCTTCGGGAAGCAGCGCCACCGGACCCGTGGCGGTGAAGCGCTCGTAGGCGACGCCCGCGTGCGGCGCACGCGTCGCGACCTTCGCGACCAGCGCGACCTGGCCGTAGTCGATGCGCTCGCGCGAAACCCCGTCCACGGTGGTTCCGATGCCGTCGGCCACCACCGCAAGCCGTGCCGCCAGCGGCGCAGGGGCGTTCGCAAGCAAGACCTCGGCATGCACGGGCGTGCCGTGAACGGCGGTCACCACGGACCCGTAGCGCACATCGGTGCGCGTGCGCGCGAGCGCCTCGTCGATCGCAGCCTGCAACGCACGGTACGAAATAACGTAGCCCAGCGCCGGAACGCCCTGCTCGGCGGCGGTCAGCGTGGCGACGCCGAAACCGCCGGCCTGCGAGACGTCGATCGTCGTGATCGGCGTGACGGCGTGCGCCGTGGCGGCGAGGCGTGCCCATACGCCGATGCGCTCGAAGATGAGCCGACCGCCATGCGAGATGGCGAGCGAGCGGTCGCCGCGCTGCGTGTCCCCGCGCTGGCGCCCGTCGAGCGCGACGACGTCGAGGTCGGCCTCGGCGATCGCGAGCGCCAGCGCGCCGCCGACCGGTCCCGCGCCGACGATCGCGACATCCACCGGCGATCCGCAGGCCATGCTTCTCGAATGTAAGGACGGGCCGCCGCGCGGCCCGTTTCCATCAGAAATTTTCTATCGCGCGCAGGCGGCTTCGACTTCGGCGACCGTCTTCGGCGTCGCGGCGGTCAGGTTCTCGTGGCCGTCGGCGGTGACGAGCACGTCGTCCTCGATGCGCACGCCGATATTCCAGAATTTCTCGGGCACGTTGTCCGCGGGCCGGACGTACGTGCCCGGCTCGACGGTCAGCACCATGCCGGGCGCGAGCTTCTGCGACGCGCCCTTCACCTGGTAGAGGCCGGCGTCGTGGACGTCCATGCCCAGCCAGTGGCCCGCGCGGTGCATGTAGAACTGCTTGTAGGCTCCGCTCTCGAGCACCTCGTCCAGCGTGCCCTTGAGAAGGCCGAGATCGATGTAGCCTTGCGCGAGCACGCGCTCGGCCGCCTTGTGATAATCGTGGAAGTCCACGCCGGGCTTGACGGCGTCGAGGCACGCGAGCTGCGAGGCGAGCACGAGCTCGTAGACCTCCTTCTGGGGCCCGGTGAACTTGCCGTCGACCGGGAACGTGCGCGTGATGTCCGACGCGTAGCCCTGGTATTCGCAGCCGGCGTCGATGAGCAGGAGCTCGCCGGCGCTCATCTCGCGGTTGTTGTCGCGGTAATGCAGCACGCACGCGTTCGGGCCCGACGCGACGATCGACGGATACGCCACCGCCTGCGCGCCGTATTGCAGGAATTCGTGCATGAGCTCCGCCTCGACCTGGTACTCGAACCAGCCGGGTCGCGTACGCGCCATCGCGCGGCGATGCGCGCCGCTGCTGATGGCGCCGGCGCGGCGCATGAGGTTCACCTCGTGCGCGTCCTTCACGAGGCGCATCGTGTCGAGCGCCGCGCGCACGTCCACGACCTCCTCGGGCGCCGACACGCCGGTGCGCACGCGGGCGCGCACGTCGTTCAGCACCTGCGTGACCTTGCGGTCCCACGGCTCGAAGAGACCGAGCGGAGTGAACAGCGCCGGACGATCGGACGCGAGCTCCACGAGCTTGGCGTCGAGCTCGCCGATCGGGTAGGCCTCGTCGAAGCCGAAGATCTCGCGCGCGGTCTCGGGTCCGTAGCGAAAGCCGTCCCAGATCTCGCGCTCCGCGTTCCTCTCGCGGCAGAACAGGATCTGGCGATCCCCGTCGGGGGCGGCGACGAGCGCGACGACGGCTTCCGGCTCGGGAAAGCCGGACAGGTAGTAGAAGTAGCTGTCCGAGCGGTACGGGAACAGCGAGTCGCGGTTGCGCGGCACTTCCGGGGCGGTAGGCACCAGCGCGAGGCCGCCGCCGCTGTGCCCGCGCATCGAGGCCGTCAGCGCGGCGCGGCGATCGCGATAGAACTGGAACGAGTTCTTCATGGAGTTCGTGATTCGGAGAATGCCGCATTATAAGTGACCTAAAATTGCGCATGGCCGCCGACGTCGATCCCACGCCTCCGGTTCTCGCCGGCCACGCGCTGCACGGCGCGAAGCGCGCGCTGCGCGACCGCGTGATCGCGGCGCGCGATGCGATCGCGGCCGGCGAGCGCGACGCCGGGTCGCGGGCCATCGCGCAGCGCATCGCGGCGTTGCCGTCCTTCTCGGGCGCGCGCTGCGTCCTGCTCACGCTGCCGTTCCGCAGCGAGTGGAACACGCGGCCGCTGTTCGAGTCGTCGCTCGCCCGCGGCGCGACCGTCGCGCTGCCGAGAGTGGACATGCAGACCCGCATGCTCGACCTGTACCGCGTCGACGACCCCGACGGCGACGTCGAGGCGGGCTACCGCGGGATTCCGGAGCCGCTGCCGTCGCTTCGCCGCATCGGCGTGCAGGAGGTCGAGTGGGTGCTGGTGCCGGGCGTGGCGTTCGACGCGAGCGGGCGGCGGCTGGGCTACGGCGGCGGCTACTACGATCGCCTGCTCGCGCTGCTCGCACCCGGCGTGCCGAAGGTCGCCGGCGCGTTCGACGTTCAGGTCGTGGCCGAGATTCCCGCCGCCCCGCACGACCTGCGGGTCGATGCCATCGCCACGCCGACGCGCATGCTCACCGTCGCGTGAACGGTCCGGCAAGCGGGCTGCGCAGCTCGGTCGTGGCGCTCGCGGCCACGATGGCGATCCAGATCTACACCTCGGTGGCGGCATCCGCTCCCGCGGTGCTCGCGCCGGTGCTCGCCCCCGACCTCGGGATCGAGCCCACCTGGATCGGCGTATTCGCCGGATTGCTCTACGCCGGCGCCATGCTCGGCAGCCTCGCCGGCGGCGAGTTCGTCGCCCGCTACGGGGCGATCCGCGTGTCGCAAGTCGCGGTCCTCATCTGCGCGGCGGGCATCGGGTGGATGGCCGTCGTGCCGCCCGACGCGGCGGTCATGCTCGTGGCGTCCGCCATCGTCATGGGCATCGGATACGGACCGATCACCGCCGCCTCCTCGGAGGTTCTCGCCCGCACGACACGGCCCGACCGGATGGCGCTCACTTTTTCGATCAAGCAAACGGGCGTGCCCGCCGGCGCGGCGATCGCCGGCGCCTTGCTGCCGGCGGCAGCGCTCGCCTTCGGCTGGCGGGTCGCGTTCGGCGCGGTCGCGGCGGCGGCGATCGCGGTGGTCGTCGCGGCGCAGCCGACGCGCAACGCGCTCGACCTGCGCAACCCGGACCGCAAGCCGTTCTCACTGCGGGCGATCATGTCACCCTTGCGCCTGATCGCCCGCACGCCGCGGCTGCTCGAACTTTCCCTGTCGGGCTTCGCCTTTTCGTCGGTGCAGGTGAGCTTCATGAGCTTTTTGGTCGTCTACCTGACGGCGCTGGGATGGTCGCTGGTGGCGGCGGGGTTAGCGCTCACTTGCGCTACAGTGGCGGCTGTACCTGGGCGCATGATCTGGGGCGCCCTCGCGGATCGATCACGCTCGGCGACGCGGGTGCTGGCCGCGATCGCGGCGCTCGCCTGCCTGTGCGGGATCGCGATGGCCGTGGCCGGTCCGATGTGGCCGGTGCCGGCGGTCCTCGCCCTCGCCGCTTTCTACGGCTTCACCGCGATCGGATGGAACGGTGTCCAGCTCTCCGAGCTCGCCCGCCGCGCGCCGCCCGGCCTCGCCGCGTCGGTAACGGGGGCGTCGGGCTTCATCAGCTTTGGCGGGGTCATGGTCGGGCCCATCGCGTTCGCCGCATTGGGGGCGGCGACCGGCGGCTATCGCACCGGCTTCGCAATGTGCGCCGCGGTCAGCGCGGCGACCGCGGCCCTGCTCGCCCGCCGCCCGGCATAGACGTGGAAATCAATTCCATCAGATGGTAGGCTTGCCCTCGACCCAACAGGGCCCCGGCGCTCTTAGAATCCACCGACGAGGCGCGCCGCCACGAGCGGCAGGAGGAAGCCCATGGACGCGCAAAAACGCGACCCCGATCCGCAGGAAACCCAGGAGTGGCTCGACGCGCTCGAGGGCGTGCTGGCCGTCGAGGGACCCGACCGGGCGCACTACCTCATCGAGCAGCTGATCGAGACGGCGCGCGAGCGCGGCGCGTACCTGCCGTTCTCCGCCAACACGGCGTACATCAACACGATCCCGACGCAGGCGCAGGTGCGGCTGCCCGGCGATCCCGAGATCGAGCATCGCATCCGCTCCTACGTGCGCTGGAACGCGATGGCGATGGTGCTGCGCGCGAACAAGCACACGAACGTCGGCGGGCACATCGCGAGCTTCGCGTCCGCGGCGGACCTCTACGACGTCGGATTCAACCACTTCTGGCGCGGTCCCACCGAAATGCACGGCGGCGACCTCGTATTCGTGCAGGGGCACTCGGCGACGGGCGTATACGCACGCGCGTTCATGCTTGGTCGGTTGACCTCCGCGCAGCTCGACAGCTACCGGCAGGAGGTCGACGGCCGCGGCATCTCGTCGTATCCGCATCCGTGGCTCATGCCGGATTTCTGGCAGTTCCCGACGGTGTCGATGGGCCTGGGCCCGCTGATGGCGATCTACCAGGCGCGCTTTATGAAGTACCTGCAGGACCGCGGGCTCGCGCGAACCGAAGGGCGCAAGGTGTGGGCCTTCATGGGCGACGGCGAGATGGACGAGCCGGAGTCGATGGGCGCGATCGGCATGGCCTCGCGCGAGAACCTGGACAACCTGATCTTCGTCGTCAACTGCAACCTGCAGCGCCTCGACGGGCCCGTGCGCGGCAACGGCAAGATCATCCAGGAGCTCGAATCCGACTTCCGCGGCGCCGGCTGGCACGTGATCAAGGTGATCTGGGGGACGCACTGGGATGCGCTCTTCGCGCGCGACAAGAAGGGCATCCTGATGAAGCGCATGATGGAATGCGTCGACGGCGAGTACCAGACGTTCAAGAGCAAGGACGGCGCGTACGTCCGCGAATATTTCTTCAACACGCCCGAGTTGAAGGCGCTCGTCGCCGACTGGTCCGACGACGAGATCTGGCATCTGAACCGCGGCGGCCACGACACGCACAAGATTTTCGCGGCGTACTACGCGGCGACGCAGCACAAGGGCCAGCCCACGGTGATCCTCGCCAAGACGATCAAGGGCTACGGCATGGGCACGTCCGGCGAAGCGCAGAACATCACTCACCAGCAGAAGAAGATGTCGCACGAGTCGCTGCGCCGCTTCCGCGACCGCTTCGACATCCCCGTGCCCGACGAGCGGCTCGACGAGATTCCCTACGTCAACTTCGCGCCCGATTCGCCCGAGCTCCAGTACATGCACGCACGGCGCCTGGAGCTGGGCGGCTACGTGCCGCAGCGACGCAGGAAGTCGTCGAAGGCGCTCGCCGTGCCGGACCTTGCGGCCTTCGAGCGGTTCCTGAAGAGCACGGAGGACCGCGAGATCTCGACCACGATGGCCTTCGTGCAGATCCTGTCGACGCTCGTGCGCGACAAGAACGTCGGGCAGCACGTCGTGCCGATCGTGCCCGACGAATCGCGCACCTTCGGCATGGAAGGCATGTTCCGCCAGCTCGGCATCTGGAACCAGCAGGGCCAGCTCTACACGCCGCAGGACCACGACCAGCTCATGTTCTACCGCGAGGACAAGCACGGCCAGATCCTGCAGGAGGGCATCAACGAGGCCGGCGGCATGTGCGACTGGATCGCGGCGGCGACGTCCTACTCCACGCACGACGTGCCGATGATCCCGTTCTACATCTTCTATTCGATGTTCGGCTTCCAGCGCGTGGGCGACTTGTGCTGGGCCGCGGGCGACATGCGCTCGCGCGGATTCCTGCTGGGCGGGACGTCGGGCCGGACTACGCTCAACGGAGAAGGCCTGCAGCACGAGGACGGGCATTCGCACATCCTCTCGGCAACGGTGCCGAACTGCATCTCTTACGACCCGACGTTCGCCTACGAGCTCGCGGTGATCATCCACGACGGCCTGCGCCGCATGTTCGCGCAGCAGGAGGACGTGTACTACTACCTCACCGTGATGAACGAGAACTACCCGCACCCCGCGATGCCGGAAGGCGCTGCGGCCGGCATCCTGAAAGGCATGTACCGCCTGTCGGACGGGCCGCAGGGCGACGCTCCGCGCGTCCAGCTCATGGGCTCCGGCGTGATCCTGCGCCAGGTCATCGCGGCCGCGCAGCTCCTGAGAAGCGATTGGGGTGTGGTTTGCGACGTATGGAGCTGCCCGTCGTTCACCGAGCTCGCGCGCGACGGCATGGCGGTCACGCGCTGGAACATGCTGCACCCGAGCGAGGCGCCGCGCCGCTCGCACGTCGAAGCCTGCCTCGAAGGCGCCAAGGGACCGGCCATCGCCGCCACGGACTACATGCGCGCGTTCGCGGAGCAGATCCGTCCGCTCGTGCATCGACGCTATGTCGTGCTGGGGACCGACGGCTTCGGCCGCTCGGACACCCGCGACAGGCTGCGCTATTTCTTCGAGGTCAACCCGCACTACATCGCGGTGGCCGCGCTGAAGGCGCTCGCCGACGACGGCACGATCGCCGTCGCGAAGGTCACCGAAGCGATCGCGAAATACGGGCTCGATCCGGACAAGCGCGCGCCATGGACGGCGTAGAAGTTCGCGTCCCCGACATCGGGGACTTCAAGGACGTCCCGGTCATCGAGGTCCTGGTGAAGGCCGGCGACGCCGTCGCGCCCGAGGACCCGCTCGTCACGCTCGAGTCGGACAAGGCGACGATGGACGTGCCGGCACCGGCGGCGGGCGTGGTGAAGGACGTGAAGGTCAAGGCGGGCGACAAGGTGAGCGAAGGATCGCTCGTGCTCGTCCTGGAGGCGAGCGCGGCCCCGCCGAAGCCCTCGCCCCGACCCGCGGTGTCCGCGCCGTCCGCAAGCGGGAGCGAACCTGCGCCGGCCCCGCCCTCGGCGCCACCTGCGCTCCCCGCGCCCGGCGCGAGCGGGAGCGTCGGTGCGCCGGCGATCGACGACCGCGCGTTCGCCGCGGCCCACGCCTCGCCCTCCGTGCGCAAGTTTGCGCGCGAGCTGGGCGTGGACCTCTCGAAGGTGACGGGCACCGGCCCGAATGCGCGCATCCTGCAATCCGACGTTCAGGCCTTCGTCAAGGGCGTGATGCGCGCTGCACCGGCCGCCGCATCCGCCGGCGGCACGGGGCTCGACGTCCTGCCGTGGCCCAAGGTCGATTTCGCCAAGTTCGGCCCGATCGAGACCGTTCCGCTGTCGCGCATCAGGAAGATCTCCGGCGCCAACCTCGCGCGCAACTGGGTGATGATCCCCCACGTCACGCAGTTCGACGAAGCCGACATCACGGCGCTCGAGGCGTTGCGCGCGGCGCTCAACAAGGAGAACGAGAAGGCGGGCATCAAGGTGACGATGCTCGCGTTCCTGATCAAGGCATCGGTGTATGCGCTCGCGAAGTTCCCGGACTTCAACGCATCTCTGGACGGCGACAACCTCGTGCGCAAGCGCTACTTCAACATCGGATTCGCGGCCGACACGCCGAACGGCCTCGTCGTTCCCGTGCTCAAGGACGCCGGCCGCAAGGGCGTGCTCGCGATCGCCAGGGAGATGGGCGAGCTCTCCGCCAAGGCGCGCGAAGGCAAGCTCGCCCCGGCCGACATGCAGGGCGGGGGCTTTTCGGTGAGCTCGCTGGGCGGGGTCGGCGGAACGGCCTTCACGCCGATCATCAACGCCCCGGAGGTGGCCATCCTCGGCGTGTCGAAGAGCGCGACCAAGCCGGTGTGGAACGGCAAGGAGTTCGCGCCCCGCCTCATGCTTCCCTTGTCGCTGTCGTACGATCATCGCGTGATCGACGGCGCCGCCGCGGCACGTTTCACATCCTATCTCGCGAGCCTGCTCGCCGACTTGCGCCGCTCGCTCCTATGAAGGCGCTCGTCGCGACGATGCTCCTCGCTCTGGCGGCCGCGGCGCACGCCGCGAGCGAAGAAGTGATCACGATCCCGACGCGCCCGGGCGTGACGGTCTCGTACCTGCTCGTGCGCGACCCGGCCGCGACGCCCAAGATCGTCGTGATCAGCTTCGTCGGCGCCCCCGGCGCCATCAACCTCGCCAAGCGCGCCGCGGCCGGCCCCATCAAATTCGGGCCCGCGACGAACTACCTCGTACGGGTGCGCGAGCGCTTCGCCGACGCGGAATTCGCCGATGCCATCGTGGACGCGCCGTCGGATCGCCTGCCCGAGGGCATGAGCGACGAATTCCGCTTCGGCCGCGAACACGAGACCGACATGCGCGCGGTGATTGCCGACCTGCGCACGCGCTTTCCCGGCGCCCGCCTCTACCTCGTCGGCACGAGCCGCGGCACGATCTCCGCGGCCGCGCTTGGCGCCAAGCTCTCCGATATCGTCCAAGGCGTCGTGCTGACCTCGACGGTCACCGTAAGCACGCGTGGCGGCGGGCCCGGGTTGTCCGGATTCGACTTCGCGACGATCAAGGTCCCGCTCCTGCTCGTGCATCATCGCCAGGATGCATGCAGCGTGAGCCCCTACGCCGCCGCGAACGCGCTGTCCAAGCGATTCCCCCTCGTGAGCGCGACGGGGGGCGATCCGCCGCAGAGCGGGCCGTGCGAGCCGCAGAGCCCGCACGGCTACTTCGGGCTCGATGCCGCCGTGACGAGCGCCATGCGGGCATGGATGCAGGGGCGCGACTATCCGCGTGAGATCCCCTGATCCTGCCGCAAGCCCGGTGCCGCCTCACCAGCGCCTGCAGGCGCTCACCTACGGCGCCTTGCTTGCGCTCATCGCGGGCTGGGTGCTGCACGTGGGCAGGGACGTGTTCGTGCCTATCGTGCTCGCCATCGTGCTCGTCTACGTCATCGTGGGGCTGACCCGGCTGCTCGCGCGCATCCCGGGCATCGGTTCGCGCCTGAGCCTGCGCGCGCGCTACGCCTTGTCCGCGCTCGCCGCATTCGCGGTCCTGGCGCTCATCGCCTTCGTGGCGCTCGACAATCTCGACCGGCTGGCCGCGCAGTCGGGGCAGTACCAGGGGGCCCTTCTGGCGACCATCCAGCGGCTCGCGGTGCGCTTCGGCGTCGAGAACGAGCCCACGTGGGCGACGCTGCGCCAGCTCTTTCTCGAGCAAGTCAGCATCCAGTCGCTGGTCGGCTCGACGGTGCTCGCGGCCACGTCGATCCTGTCCACGGTCATCGTCGTGCTCCTCTACGTCGTGTTCCTGTTGGCCGAGCAACGGTGGCTGAATGCCAAGATCGACCGCGTGTCCGAGAGCGCCCGCACGGTGGCGCTGATCCGCCAGATCATCGCCCGCACCAACGCCCGAATCGGCTCGTACCTCGCGCTCAAGGCCTTGCTCGGCCTGCTGATGGCGGTGCTGAGCTTCGCGATCATGCGCTACTACGAGCTCGAGTTCGCCGCCTTCTGGGCCATGCTCATCCTGCTGCTCAATTTCGTGCCCTATCTCGGCTCGATCATGAGCATCTTCTTCCCCGCGACCATGGCCATCGTCCAGTTCACCGACACGGGCACGGTGGTGGCGCTCGTGCTCGCGTTGATCGCCGTGCAGTTCGTCATCGGCAACTTTCTCGACCCCTACCTGCTCGGCAACTCGCTGAACCTGAGCCCTTTTTCCATTCTCGCGAGCCTGACGGTGTGGTCGGCGCTGTGGGGCGCCCCGGGCGCCTTGCTCGCGGTGCCCATCACGGCCATCATGACGATCGCCTTCTCCGAGTTCGCCGGAACGCGGCCCATCGCGGTCCTGCTCTCGCGCACCGGAGAGCTCAACGAGGACACGAGGAAGCGGACATGACCCAGGACGAGATGAAGCAGGCGGTCGCCCGCGAGGCGATCAAGTACGTGGTCGACGACGCCTGGGTCGGCGTCGGATCCGGCACCACGGCGAGCTTTTTCATCGACGAGCTCGCCAAGATCAAGCACCGCATCAAGGGCGCGGTGTCGAGCTCGGTCAAGTCGACCGAGAAGCTCAAGAGCTACGGCATCGACGTCGAGGAGCTCAATGACGTCGACAACGTGCCCGTGTACGTCGACGGCGCCGACGAGGTCACGAAGTGGGGCGCGATGATCAAGGGCGGCGGCGGCGCGCTCACGCGCGAGAAGATCGTGGCCGCGGTCGGCCGCAAGTTCGTCTGCATCGTGGACCAGTCGAAGCTCGTCCCCGTACTCGGCCGCTTCCCCCTGCCGGTCGAGGTGATCCCCATGGCCCGCAGCTATGTGGCGCGCGAGATGGTCCGCCTGGGCGGCCGGCCGGCGTGGCGCATGGGATTCACCACCGACAACGGCAACGTGATCCTCGACGTGGCGGGGCTCGTGATCGAGGACCCGCCGGCGCTCGAGACGGCGATCAACCAGATCGCGGGCGTGGTGACTGTCGGACTGTTCGCGCACCGCGGCGCCGACGTGATGCTGGTCGGAGCGCCCTCGGGCGTGCAGACGCTCACGCCGCCGGGTTAGCCGGTCCCACCGGGCCGTCGCGCTTTCGCCCGCGCGGGCTTCTTCTGGCCATCGCCGGCGCGCTGCGTCTCCACGAAGGCGCGGAAGATGTCCGTCTCGGTGATCACGCCGACCACTTTCTGTTTTCGATCCAGCACCGGCAAGCCGCCGATTCGGTGATCGACCATCAGCGCGGCCGCTTCGGACAGCGGCGCGTCGCGCGTCGTCGTGACGACGTTCCGATGCATCACTTCGCCGACCTCGACGACCGCCTGCAGGTGATGCGTCGCCGCGAGCAGCAGGTCGCGCTCGGCGACGATGCCGACGAGCCGCTTCTTGGCGTCGAGGACGGGGACGTGGTGCAGGCTGTACTCCTGCATCAGCTTGAGCGCCGCCTTGTAGTCGGCGTCGCTGCGGATGGTGACCGGGCGGGCACTCATGCGATCGCGCACCAGCATGGCTTCATCGCTCCACGTTTCTTGTACGTTTCGGCCGATTCTCCCGCCTGCCGGGGCGGGCAGGATTGACGCTCGTCAAACAATGCGGCAACTGGCGGTAGAATCGCCTTTCATGACCAACCTCAACATCCCCGGACTGGCCGACGCGGGCAACGTCGCGGCATACATGCGCGCCGTCGGGGAAGCCGCGCGCGCCGCCGCGCGCGAAGTCGCGCGCGCCGACACCAACGCGAAGAACCGCGCGCTGCACGCGATCGCCACCGCGATCCGGCGCGACGAAGGCAAGCTCATCGCCGCCAACGCGCACGACGTGGAGGCGGCGATGGCGGCCGGCCACGACGCCGCGTTCGTCGATCGCCTCACCCTCACGCCGAAGAACGTGCTCGCGATGGCGGACGGCCTCGTCGAGATCGCCGCGCTGCCCGATCCCGTCGGCGAGATCACCGAGCTGCGCTACCGCCCCACCGGAATCCAGGTCGGCCGCATGCGGGTGCCGCTGGGCGTCGTGGGCATCATCTACGAATCGCGTCCGAACGTGACCGCGGACGCCGCCGGCTTGTGCCTCAAGGCAGGCAACGCGACCATCCTGCGCGGCGGATCGGAAGCCCTGCGCAGCAACGCTGCGATCGCCGAATGCGTGCATCACGGCCTGCGCGATGCGGGCCTTCCGGAGCACGCCGTGCAGGTCGTGGCCACCGCCGATCGCGCGGCCGTGGGCCATCTCATCGCCGACGAGAAGCACGTCGACGTGATCGTGCCGCGCGGCGGCAAGAGCCTGATCGAGCGCATCTCGCGCGACGCGCGCGTGCCCGTGATCAAGCATCTGGACGGCGTGTGCCACGTGTTCGTGGACGCCTCGGCCGACCTCCCGATGGCCATCCGCATCGCCGACAACGCGAAGACGCAGCGCTATTCGCCGTGCAACACGATGGAGACACTGCTCGTGCACGCCGACATCGCGCGAAGCCTCCTGCCGCCGCTGTGCGACGTGTACCTCGGCAAGGGGGTCGAGCTGCGCGGCGACGAGCGTTCGCGCGCGCTCGTGCCCGCGATGCTGCCGGCGACCGAGGACGACTGGTACGCCGAGTATCTGGCGCCGATTCTCGCCGTCCGCATCGTCGACACGCTCGACGATGCGATCGCGCATATCGCGAAGTACGGCTCGCAGCACACCGACGCCATCGTCACCGGGGACTACGGCAACGCGATGCGCTTCCTGCGCGAGGTGGATTCGAGCTCGGTGCTCGTCAATGCGTCCACGCGTTTTGCCGACGGCTTCGAGTTCGGCCTGGGCGCGGAGATCGGCATCTCGACCAACAAGCTGCACGCGCGCGGGCCGGTCGGCCTCGAAGGCCTGACGAGCCAGAAGTGGGTCGTGCTCGGCTCGGGCCAGGTCCGAATCTAGGCGGGCCTCGCGACCACCCTCGCGCGCCGGCGCGAGTACCACAGCACGACCGCGGCGACGAAGACCAGCACGGGTAGCGCGCTCCAGTTCATGACCTCCCACCCGGCCGACGACACGAGCGCGCCGGAGGAGAACGACGAGATCGCCATCGTCGAGAACACGATGAAATCGTTGGCACCCTGAGTGCGCGCCTTCTCCGCGGGCCTGTAGGACTCGGTCAGGAGCGTGGTGCCGCCGGTGTACATGAAGTTCCAGCCCGCCCCCACCAGCACCAGCGCTGCAAGGAAGTGCCAAAGGGTGTTGCCGGTCAGCGCGACGGCGGCGCCGCCTCCCATCACCGCCACCCCGGCGAGAAGCATGTTGAGCACACCGAAGCGCGCGATGAGCGATCCGGTGACGAAGCCGGGGCCGTACATGCCAACCACGTGCCACGAGATCACGATCGCCGCCTGCGCGTACGGCAGGCTGCAGAAGTCCATGGCGAGGGGCGTAGCGGTCATCAGCAGGTTCATGAGGCCGTAGCCCAGCGCGCCGGCAAGCGCTGCCACGACGAAGACGGGCTGCCGAACGATCTTGCGCAGCGGGCGGCCGCCGCCGGCGTCCTCTTCGGCGGCAGGCTTGGGTACCTGCACCTGCGACTGGACCGCGAGCGCGGCGATCGCGACCGCCGCGAGCAGCACGAACGAGCCCAGGAAGGGTGTCGCGAACATGTCCTTGCCCCAGCGCGTGATCGCGGGGCCCAGGAAGCCGCCGCCGATGCCACCGGCGAGCACGAGCGAGATCGCGCGCGCCCTGTCCGCCTTCGACGCAACCTCGGCCGCAGCGAAGCGGTACTGCAGGCCGACGGCGTTGTAGACGCCGATCACCGCGGTAGCCGCGCAATACAGCACGAAGCTGTGCGCCCAGAGCGCGAGCACTGCGAGCGCGCACCCGCCGATGTTGATGAGCGCGCCGGCCATGAAGCCGCGACGGCGGCCGACCTTCGCCATCCACAGCGACATCGGCATCGTCGAAAGGGCGGAGCCCAGCACGTACGTCGTCGCGCCGAGAGTCGCCACGGCCTTCGCGTCGACGAGCGAATAGCCGACGAGCCCGTTCATCGCGATCAGTCCCGAGCCGTTGGTCAGCAGCAGCGCCTGACAGCAGGCGAGCAGGAAGACGTTGCGATAGGACGTGTTCATTTGCGCCGCGCGACACCCTATCATAGGCCATGGACGTGGCGCCGCCGGCGATTCTCGATTTCTGGTTCGGCGCGCCCGGGTCGCCGGAGCGCGGCCGCGCGCGCAAGGCGTGGTACCGCGCGGACCCGGTGTTCGACGAGGAGATCCGGCGCCGCTTCGGCGATGCGGTGACGGCCGCGCTGGCGGGCGCCTACGGCCAATGGAGCGCGACCGCGCAGGGCGCGGTCGCGCGCATCCTGCTGCTCGACCAGTTCACGCGCAACCTGTTCCGCGGCACGCCGCGCGCCTTCGAGGGCGACGCGCTCGCGCTCGCGACATCGGAGGATGCCGTGAGCCGCGGCGTCGACCGCGAGCTCGGGTTCTACGAGCGGTGGTTCCTGTACATGCCGTTCGAGCACGCGGAGAGCGTGCCGGCGCAGCATCGCTCGCTCGAGTTGTTCGGCGAGCTCTCGAAGCAGATGCAAGACGACGACTCGCTCGTGTGGGCACGCAAGCACGCCGAGGTCGTCTTTCGCTTCGGTCGCTACCCGCATCGCAACGCGATCCTGGGTCGGCCGTCCACGCCCGAGGAGGAGGCGTTCCTGCGCGGGCCGGGTTCCCGGTTCTGAGAACTTCTGGTGGATGGCGGGCTCGACGGCACGCGCTTCGCGCGCCGGTCTATCCGTCCTTTGCTAGAGGGTTCGAGCTTTTTCGTAGAATCGTGGCCATGGCGACCCTCGAGGTCACGCTCGGATTGCTGCTCGCGGTGGCGGCGGTGGGCGCGATCGCCCACTGGGTCGCGTTGCCGGGCACGCTCCTGCTCGTGCTCGGCGGCGTCGCCCTCTCCTTCGTGCCCGCGCTGTCCGCTCTGCACATCCAGCCCGAGATCTTCTTCGCGCTGTTCATTCCCCCGCTCCTGTTCGCCGACGGTTGGCTCATTCCCAAGCGCGATCTCCTGGGCGTGCTGCGCCCGGTGCTCATGCTCGCGTTCGGGCTCGTTTTCGCAACCGTCGTCGCGATCGGATTACTCATCCATTGGCTGGTCCCGTCGCTGCCGCTCGCCGCCGCGTTCGCGCTCGGCGCGATCGTGTCGCCCACCGACGCCGTCGCCACGTCGGCGGCGACGGCGCGGCTGCCCGTGCCTTCCGCCGTCACCAACATCCTGAACGGCGAGAGCCTCATCAACGACGCTTCCGGCCTCGTCGCGTTCAAGTTCGCCGTCGCTGCGGTCGCGACCGGCGCGTTCTCGCTCGCCGACGCGGCCGGGCAGGTCGTGCTCCTCGCGGCCGGGGGCTTCGCAGCGGGGGTCGCCGTGGCATGGGTCATCGGCGGGACTCGCCTCAAGCTGCGAAGGGCCCACGTCGACGATCCGACCGTACAGACGATCCTGTCGCTGCTGACACCCTACGCCGCGTACTTCCTCGCCGAGTCGCTGCACGTATCCGGGATCCTCGCCGTGGTCGCCGCCGGCCTCTACTCCGGATCGCACGACGCCCGCCATCTCACGCTCGCAACGCGCAGGCACGCCTGGGAAGTGTGGACGATGCTGCTGTACGTCTTCAACGGCCTCGTATTCCTGCTCCTCGGGCTGGAGCTTCCTTCCGTACTCGCGCGCATCGCGGGCACGCCGTGGCAGGACCTCGCGTTGTATGCGATCGCGCTGTGGGCCGCGCTCAACGTCGTGCGCCTGGTGTGGATCTTCCCGCTCGCCAATCTGCGCCCTTTCCTGTTTCGCAAGGTGCGCGAACGCGAGGGGTTTCCCAATCCGCGCGGCGTGTTCATCGTCGGGTGGGCGGGACTGCGCGGCTCGGTGACGATGGCCGCCGCGTTGTCGATTCCGCTCGTCGCCGGCGGCGGGGCGCCGTTTCCAGGCCGGGACCTGCTTATCTTCCTTGCCGCGAGCTCGATCGTGCTGACGCTCGTCGTGAACGGCCTCACGCTGCCGGCCTTCATCCGCTATCTCGGCGTGCACGGCGACGGTAACGCCGAGCGCGAGGACCGCGCCGCGCGCATCGCGCTCGCCCAGGCGGGCGGCGCGGCGCTGCGGGAGTCGCTCGGACACCTTTCGCGCGCCGAGGAGGTCGCGCTCGCGCGGCGCCTCGTCGACAAATACGAGCGGCTGCTGCATCGTCTGTCGGCCAACGCGGGACGGCGCGCCGAGCTCGACGCGCTCGCCGAATCCGAGCGCAACCTCATGCGGAAGGCGCTGCGCGCTGAGCGCGCCGAGCTGCTCGAGATGCGCGACGCCGGCGTCATCAACGACGAAACGATGCGCGCCATCGAATCCGAGATCGACGACGCCGAATCGTCGCTGAGTCCGGGGCACAGGCGCAGCCATGGCTAGCCCCGCGACCGACATGACGCCTCCCGTCGCGATCCTCGGCGGCACGTTCGATCCCGTGCATTACGGTCACCTGCGCCTGGCTGATGAGGTCCGCCGCGCCCTCGGCCTCGCGCAAATCCGGCTCGTGCCGGCCGGCGATCCGCCGCATCGCGGCGGGCCCCGCGCCTCGGCGGCCGATCGCCTCGCCATGCTGAGGCTCGCGGCCTCCGAGTTTCCCGCCCTCGCCGTCGACCCGCGCGAGATCGAGCGAGGCGGTAAAAGTTACACGGTCCTCACCCTCGAGGAGCTGCGGCGCGAAGCACCGCGGCGGCCGCTGCTGCTCGTCGTCGGCGCGGACGCGTTTCTCGGCTTTCCCACGTGGCATCGCTGGCGCAGGATCTTCGACCTGGCGCACGTCGTCGTCGTCGCGCGGCCCGGCGTCGCGCTCGCCGGGAGCCTGCCGCCCGAGCTTCTTGCGCAGTGGCAGGCGCGCCTGACCACCGATCGCAGCGTCTTGTTTTCGCAGCCTTCCGGTGCCATCTACGAGCAGCCGATCACCCCGCAGCCCATCTCCGCCACCGAGATCCGCACGCAACTCGCGCGCGGCGCCGGCGGCCGCAGCGAGGTCGTCCGATTGCTCCCCCCAGCCGTTTTGGCCTATATTGACCAGCACCGCCTCTATTCGGCCTAAGAAAGCAGGATGCGACTCAACAAGCTTCAGCAAACCGCCGTCAACGCCCTCGAGGACATCAAGGCGCGCGACATCAAGGTCCTCGACGTCCGCAAGCTCACCAGCTTCTACGACACGCTGATCATCGCAAGCGCCGATTCGAACCGGCAGGTGAAGGCGCTCGCCCATCACGTCCGCGACAGATTGAAGGAGGCCGGCGCGCCGATCCTCGGCATCGAGGGCGAGGAAGCCGCAGAATGGGTGCTCGTCGACTGCGGCGACATCGTCGTGCACGTCATGCAGCCCGCGGTGCGCGCGTACTACAACCTCGAAGAGCTGTGGGAGACGCCTCACCGACGGGTGAAGGCCGCATGATCTCGCTATGCGGCTTCGCCTGGTCGCGCTAGGCCATCGCATGCCGGGTTGGGTCGCCGAAGGCTACGCCGACTACGCCAAGCGCCTCCTCCGCGATTTCGCGCTCGATCTCGTCGAGCTCAAGCCCGAGCCTCGCGATCGAGGTAAATCCACCGAGCAGATGCTGGTCGCCGAAGCGGCGCGCATCCGCGCTGCGTGCGCGGGATTCCGCGTGGTGGCCCTCGACGAGCGCGGCACGGCCTGGACCACGCGCGAGCTTGCCGCCCGCCTCGCCCGCTGGCGCGACGAAGCCCGCGACGTGGCCTTCGTCATCGGCAGCGCCGACGGCCTCGACGCAAGCGTCAAGCGCGACGCCGACGACGTCGTCTCGCTGTCCGCGCTCACGCTGCCGCACGCGCTCGTGCGCGTGCTCCTCGCCGAGCAGCTCTACCGCGCCGCCGCGCTCAACGCAGGGCATCCCTACCATCGTGAATGACATCGCCGTCTACCTCGCGTCGCGCAGCCCGCGCCGCCAGGAGCTCCTTCGCCAGATCGGCGTCGCGTTCGACGAGCTTCGTCTGCGCACCGCGCCGGGCCGCCATCGCGACGTCATCGAAGAGGCGCTCGACGGCGAGCCGGCGATGCACTACGTCGAGCGCATCGCACGCGCCAAGGCGTCGATGGGATGGAAGCGCATGACCGAGCGCATGTTGGCGCCGCGACCGGTGCTGGGCGCCGACACCGAGGTCGTCCTCGACGACGTCATCTTCGGCAAGCCCGCCGATGTCGACGCCGCGCGCACGATGCTCGCGAAGCTTTCCGGCCGCCAGCACGAGGTCGTGACCGCGGTCGCACTGCGCTGGAACGACGACGTCGAAGTCGCGGTGTCGGTGACGCAAGTCACGCTGCGCAAGCTCAGCGCAGGCGAGATCGAGCGCTACATCGAGACGGGCGAGCCCTTCGACAAGGCGGGCGGTTACGCCATCCAGGGTCGCGCCGCCGCGTTCATAACGCGCATCGAAGGCAGCTACTCGGGGGTGATGGGCCTCCCCCTGGCCGAAACCGCAGCGCTCCTCGCGCGGGTCGGCCGCTCCGTGCTATAAGAGCGTCGACAACGACGACGTACCGCCTTGGCCCTTGCGGGACGGGCCTCCGAGGCGGCGCTCGAATGACGCATGAAATCCTCATCAACGTAACGCCCCAGGAAACGCGCGTGGCCATGCTCGAGCAGGGCGTGGTCCAGGAGCTGCACATCGAGCGGTCGAGCGCGCGCGGCCTGGTGGGCAACATCTATCTGGGGCGGGTGGCGCGCGTGCTGCCCGGCATGCAGAGCGCCTTCATCGAAATCGGGCTCGAGCGCGCCGCGTTCCTGCACATCGCGGATATCTGGGAGCACCGCCAGAACGGCCACGGCGGCGGCGAGAAGCCGATCGAGAAGATCCTGCACGAGGGCCAGTCGCTGCTGGTGCAGGTGATCAAGGACCCGATCGGCACCAAGGGCGCGCGCCTTTCCACTCAGGTCAGCTTAGCCGGCCGTCTCCTTGTGTACCTGCCGCAGGACTCTCACATCGGCATCTCGCAGCGCATCGGCGACGAAGCCGAGCGCGAGACGCTGCGCGAGCGCCTGCAGCACCTGCTGCCCGAGGGACTCGCCGGGGGCTTCATCATCCGCACGATGGCCGAGACTGCGACCGAGCGCGAGATGCAGGCCGACATCGAGTACCTCACGAAGCTCTGGGGCGATCTCACCGTGCGCTCGCGCGAGGCGCCCCCGGCCTCGCTCCTGTACCAGGACTTGAACCTCGCGCAGCGCGTGCTGCGCGACATGTCGACCGACGAGACGGTGCGCATCCTCGTCGATTCGCGCGAGACGTTCCAGAAGATGTCCGACTTCGCGCGCCAATACACCCCGGCGCTCTCCGAGCGCATCAACCACTACCTGGGCGACCGCCCGCTCTACGACCTGCACGGCGTGGAGGACGAGATCGAGAAGGCGCTCGCGCGCCGCGTCGATCTCAAATCGGGCGGCTACCTCATCATCGACCAGACCGAGGCGATGACGACGATCGACGTCAACACCGGCGGCTTCGTCGGCGGGCGCAGCTTCGACGACACCATCTTCAAGACCAACCTCGAGGCGGCGCAGGTGATCGCGCGCCAGCTTCGCATGCGCAACCTGGGCGGCATCATCATCATCGACTTCATCGACATGGAGAACGTCGATCACCGCAACGCCGTGCTGTCCGAGTTGAATCGCGCGCTCGAGAAGGACCGCACGAGGCTCACGGTGAACGGCTTCACCCAATTGGGCCTGGTCGAGATGACGCGCAAGCGCACCCGCGAGTCGCTCGCGCACGTCCTGTGCGAGCCGTGCCCGACGTGCCAGGGCCGCGGCGAGCTCAAGACCGCGCAGACGATCTGCTACGAGATCCTGCGCGAGATCGTGCGCGAGGCGAAGCAGTTCAACGCACGCGAGTTCCGCATCCTCGCCTCGCAGTCGGTGATCGACATGTTCTTGGACGAGGAGTCGCAGAGCCTCGCCCAGCTGGGCGACTTCATCGCCAAGCCGATCTCGCTGCAGGTCGAGACGCTGTACACGCAGGAGCAGTACGACATCGTGCTGATCTAATTCGCACCCGCGTCCTCCCCGAGGGCGAGTATTCCGCACGCTCGGCGCCGCTTCGTCCCGTTCCCCGCGCGCCCGGCCGGCGTCAATGTACGCACTGGATGCACAAGGGGAGCGCATCATGCCGAATCCGACCGCCGATATCCCGCGCGATCTGCCCGCCGACGCGCACCGCCTCGCCACCGACCCACGTCTTTTCGACGCCTTCGACGCGGCCGCCGGCGATCCCCGGCTGCGCGACCTCGCGCTGCGCCAGCCGGACGCCCTGCTCGCGCAGTTCGACGTCCCCCTGCCGAAGGGACTTTCCGTCTTCTTCTTCGAAGGCCACCTGCCCTCGCGCCCCTATCCGTTCGGCGACAGCTGGTTTCCCACGATCACGCTGACCCACTGCCGCCACGTCTGGGTTCGCGAGTGCAAGCCGGGTCTCGACGACAGGATCAACTGCAGCTTCCGGGAGGAGGAGGCCTGCTTCGGATTCGAGGTGATCCCGGCGCGCTGGGTGCCGCCGATCGCCTAGCCGACATTGGGCGCACGGCGCCGTGCGCGCCGCTGCTTGTCGCTTATCATCGGGCGTTTAGCGATGCGGACGCGATGTCATGACGGGGTTCGGCTGGTGGCAGCGGCTCAGGGCCCGGGTGGCCCGCTGGCTCGCGCGCGAGCCGGTGCCGGGGCGCTTCGAGTCGGGTGCCAAGTTCTCGATCCACGGGTGGGTCGGCATCGCACCGGCCGTATGGCCGAGCCGCGAGTTCCTGGTCTACGTTCCCAAGGGTCGGCCGTGGTTCCGGCGCGTGCCATTGCTCGTGCTGTGCCACGGGTGCAAGCAAACGCCGGAGGACATCGCGCAAGGCACGCGCATCGCGGACCTCGCCGACCGCGCGGGCTTCGTGGTTCTGCTGCCCCGGCAGAAGGAATCGGCCAACGCGTGGCATTGCTGGAACTGGTTCGACGAACGCACCGCGCAAGGTGAGGGCGAGGCCGCGATCGTCGCGGCGCAGATCCGCAGCGTGCGCCGCGCCTATCGCGTCGACCGCAAGCGCGTCGTCGTTGCCGGCATGTCGGCGGGCGGGGCGTTGGCGGCGATCGTCGGCGTGCGCTTTCCCGATCTCGTGTCCGCGATCGCCGTGCACTCCGGCCTTCCCTGCGGCGCCGCCCGCTCCGCGGTCACCGCGATGAGCGTGCTGCAGCAGGGCCCCGACCAGGACGTCGAAGCGATCGCCGACCAGGCGCGCGCACGCGTCGCGCCGCGCGACATCCGGGTGCCGCTGCTCGCCGTGCACGGCGACGGCGACAGCGTGGTCGCACCGCGCAACGGCGCGGCGCTCGTGCGTCAATACCTGCATCTGAACGGCCATTCCGCCGCTGCCGAGCCCGCGGGCGCGGCATGGGCGCTGCCGCCGGCCGACAGCGAGCGGCAGGTGCCGCATCCCGACGGCCGCATGGAGATCGTGCGCGAGTGGCGGCGCGACGGCCAACTCGTCGCTCGCCATGTGGAGGTCGCGGGCCTCGGCCACGCCTGGAGCGGCGGCGACGCGGCGCTGCCGTACAACGATGCGGCCGCCCCCGACGCAACTGCGCTGCTGGGCGATTTCTTCGCCGATGCCGTATCCTCACGACCGGGAGGAGCGAAGCGATGGCTGTTTCGGCGATGAATCACTTCACGATCCTGACCGACGACGTCGCCGGTACTGTCGAGTTCTACACGCGCCTGCTGGGTCTCGCCAACGGGTCGCGGCCGGACTTGGGCTTCCCCGGCGCGTGGATGTACGCCGGCGGCGAAGCGATCCTGCACATCATCGGCGGCAAGGCGCGCAGCGAGCTTCGCGCCGGCGTCATCGATCACATGGCGTTCACGGCGCAGGGGCTGTCCGACACCATCGCGACGCTGGCGGCATACGGCATCGAGCACACGTGCCGCCAGCAGGTCGGCACGGGAGTGTGGCAGGTGTTCTTCTTCGACCCCAACGGCGCGCGCGTCGAGCTCGATTTCGCTGCGAGCGAAGTCCATACGCGGCCGTGATCGTCGAGCCGGACCATCTGGTTGTCGCGGCGCTCACGCTCGCGCAGGGTTGCGACTGGATCGAGGCGCAGCTCGGCGCGCGCCCGCAGCCGGGCGGGAAGCACGCGAACATGGGCACGCACAACGCGCTGCTAGGGCTCGGCCCCCGCTTCTATCTCGAGGTGATCGCGATCGATCAGGACGGCGTCGCGCCGCCTCGGCCCCGCTGGTTCGATTTGGACGAGCCGCGCATGAAGGCCGCGCTGGCCGAAGGTCCGCAACTCGTGCATTGGGCCGCGCGCACGGACGACATCGAAGGCGCAGTGCGGCGCGTGCCCGAGCTTGGCGTCGTTACGCGCGCATCGCGCGGCGAATGGTCGTGGCGCATCACGATTCCCGACGACGGCCACCGGCCGGGGCGCGGCCTCGTGCCGACGCTCATCGAGTGGCCCGGACCGAGGCACCCGGCCGATGCGCTACCGGACTCCGGTCGCCGCCTCGCCGTGCTCGCGGGCGAGCATCCCGAGCCCGCCGCCATACGCGCGTCGATCGCGGCGCTCGGGCTCAGCGACACGCTCAAGATCACGTACGCGAAGTCGCCGCGGCTCGCGGCGATGATCCGTACGCCGCGGGGGGTGGCGACGCTTTAGGAATCGGATCACGCGCCCCGGCGAGGATGATGCCGGTCGCGTCATCCCACCGCCCCGCGCGCGGCCACCGGCCACACGCACTCGACGCGCTCGCCGCGCATCCCGACGATCCAGTCGTAGAGATTGACCGTGGGGTCGCAGTGGCCGGGGATGAGCCAGATGCGCTCGCCGATGCCGGGCGGCACGTGGCCCGACTCCACGGCGAGCACGCCGTGCTCGTCGGTCGCCTTGACATAGTGCACGCCGTGGCGCACGTGCACGATAGGCAGCCCGGAGTCGACCGCGAGCGCCTTCAATCCGGCGTCGACGACCGCACGCGACGGCTCGGGCGCGCTCATCACCGTCGAGAGCACGTACAGGCTGTGCTCGAAGTGATGCTCGTCGGGTGCGAGCGCGTTGCGGGCGTAGTCGGCGTCCATGAACACGTACGAGCCGGGCTGCAGCTCGGTGTACACGCGGCTGTCGCGCTCGAGCTGCCACGTCCCGGTGCCGGCGCCCGTGACCACGGGACACGCGATGCCCGCGCCTTCGATCAGAGCCTTGGCCTGCGCCGCAAGCCGGCTCGCCCGGTCGATGGCGGCTCGGCGCTCCTCGGGACGGCGCAGGTGCTGCGCCGCGCCGTGATAGGCGTGCAGCCCGCGAAAACGCAACCCGGGCGCGGCGGCGACGGCCTGCGCGAGCGCGAGCGCGGCGGGCCCGGGGACGACGCCGCAACGCCTCGCGCCGACGTCGATCTCGACGTACACGTGCAGCGTGCCTCCGGCCAGCGCGGCGGCCGCGGACAGGTCCGCGATCACGCCCGCGTCGTCGGCCAGCACGCCGATCGTCGCGGATTGCGCGAGTGCGGCGAGGCGCGCGATCTTCGACGGCGCGACGATCTCGTTGGTGACGAGCACGTCGGCGATGCCCGCAGCGACGAAGGCCGCCGCCTCGTCGACCTTCTGGCAGCAGATGCCGACCGCGCCGCGCGCGATCTGCGCCTTCGCGATGTCGGGGCACTTGTGCGACTTCGCGTGCGGTCGCAGCGCAAGGCCCGACCCGCGCACGGCATTCGCCATGAGGTCGAGGTTGTGCTCGAAGGCGTCGAGGTCGACGACCAGCGCCGGCGTTTCGACGGCGGGCAGCGGGTCCCCGATGCGGGCCGGAACGCGCTGCATCAGTCAGAGGCCCGGCAGCCTTCCGCGGCGAGCATAGGGCGATAGACTAGGAGGACAAAATCGCATTGTACGGAGCTTTACGTGAGCAACGCATCCGCCGACCGCAACGCCATACGGGAGCTCGTCGAGAACTGGGCGCTCTGGCGGGACGCCGGCGACTGGGAGCGCTTCGCGAGCGTCTGGCACGACGACGGCGTGATGATGGCGACCTGGTTCCAGGGGCCGGCGCGCGACTTCATCCGCGTGAGCAAGGACGGCTTCGCGCGCGGCGTGCGGATCCTGCATTTCCTGGGCGGCACCTCGATCGACCTTGCGGGCGAACGCGCGACCGCGCAGACCAAGATGACGATCTCGCAGCGCGCGGACGTCGACGGCGTGCGCTGCGACGTCGTGTGCACGGGACGCTTCTACGATTTTCTCGAGCGGCGCGACGGGCGCTGGGGCTTCGTCCTGCGCCAGCCGATCTACGAAAAGGACCGGCTCGATCCCGTCGATCCGTCCGCGAAGCTCGTGCTCGATGCCGCACTGCTCGCCCGCTTTCCCGAGGGCTACCGGCACCTCGCCTACCTGCAGACACGCATCGGCTACGAGGTGAAGCGCGACATGCCCGGCCTCAGCGGACCCGAGGTGGAGGCGTTGTACATGCGCGGGCGCCGCTGGCTCGCGGGCGGACCCGCGGCCTAGTTGGCTTTGGGCCCCGCCGCTTCGAGCGCCGCGAGCTGACCGTAGACGACGCGGCCGATGGCGAGGAGTTGCGCGCGGTCGAGGTTGCCGGACAGCGCGTAGCTGCAGTTCTCCTCGAGCCAGTAGTACACGCCGACGCCGTCCTCGAACGCGTAGCGGAAAGCCGTCTCGGTCTGCGGTGCGACCGGCTTGCGCACGAGGAGCGTGAGGCGCTGCTTGTCGGCGTTCTCGTAGACGAAAAGCGCGCTCGGGTTCTCGTTGCCCGCAACCAGGCGGCCGCCGACGAGCGCGAAGCCCAGCGCGTTGAGATCCGGCGCGTGCACCGCGAAGCCCAGTCGCTTGGACAGCCAGTTGACGAGGCGCTTCTCTTCGGCCGCCCAGATCTCGACGGGCCGGTTCGCGTCTCCCGCGTAGAGCGCGTGCACCAGCGCGGCCTGGCGCGGGAACGTCGTGGGCGTGCCGTCGCGCGCAAGCGTGAGGTCCCTGCCGAACCAGCCGGCGCCCACGCCGATGACCAGCGAGGCCGCGGCGGCCAGCGCGGCACCGAGCCAGCGCGGCGCGGTCCTGGGGCGCGCAGGCGCGGCCGCGGTGGCGGCCACAAGACGCTCGGGCGGCGCTTCGGCGAGCCAGGTATCGAACGCGTCGTGCAGCGCGGCGTTCTGGCTGCGCAGCTCGGCTACGCGTGCCGCCAGCGCGGGGTCGCGCGCGAGCGCGTCCTCCATCGCGGGAGCCCGTGCCGGCGCGAGCTGGCCGTCGACGTACGCGTTGACGTCGGCGTCGGTGACGGGCAGGGGATTCACGGCCATCGTGCGCGGTTCATTTCACGACTTTCAGCGATGCCGGCACGCCGTTCGATCCGTCGCTGAACGCGGCGCGCAGCTTCTCGCGCGCGCGTGAGAGCCGCGACATCACCGTACCCACGGGAATTCCGAGCATCGCCGCAATCTCTTCGTAGCGCATTTCCTCGACCACCGCGAGAAGCAGGACCTCGCGCTGGTCGACGGGCAACCGTCCGACGTGCTGCATGAGCTCCATCAACTCGACGCGCGCGTACTGCATCGGGCGCACCGGGATCTGCCATGCCTCGTGGCCTTCGCCTTCAGCGTCCAGCGAGACGTGCTGCTTCTCGTGCCGCGCCAACGCGCGCTGATTGACGAAGACGTTGTGCATGACGGTGAAAAGCCACGCGCGCAGATCGCTTCCGGCCGCCCAGAGCCTGCGCTTCTCCCATGCCCGCGCGAGCGCCTCCTGCACCAGGTCGTCGGCGCGGCTGCTGTCGCCGGTCAGGACGCGTGCGTAGCGGCGCAGCCGCGGCAGCGCGGCAAGGAGGTCCGGCTGCGGCAGCGGCGGATCGGAACGCGGCGTGGCAGGCATCTTGTCCGTCAATCCTGCCTCCGATGCGCGCCTACGCCAAGCCCGGCGTAGCCCATAGAGTCTCTAAGGTTATTCGGTGGTACCGCCTCGACACGAAGCCAACAGGGGCTTTGCCGGATTATTCCGGACCGAGGCTAACGGATGAGGAACAGTGTTGCGAGCCCCAGGAAGATGAAGAACCCGCCGGAGTCGGTCGCCGCCGTGATCATCACCGACGAGCCGAGCGCCGGGTCGCGCCCGAGCTTGATCATCGTCATCGGGATGAGCACGCCCATCGAGGCCGCGAGCATGAGGTTGAGGGTCATCGCGAGCACCATCACGAGGCCGAGCGCCACGTCGCGGTAGAGCAGCGTCGCGACGAGCCCCATCACACCGCCCCACACGAGGCCGTTCGCGAGCGCCACCAGGATCTCCTTGCGGATGAGCACGCGCGCGTGCTCGCGAGTGACCTGGCCCAGCGCGACGGCGCGTACGATCATCGTGATCGTCTGGTTGCCCGAGTTGCCGCCGATGCCCGCGACGATGGGCATGAGCGTGGCGAGCGCCACCAGCTTCTCGATCGATCCTTCGAACACGCCGATGACGCGAGAGGCGATGAACGCCGTGCCCAGGTTGATGGCAAGCCACGTCCAGCGGTTCTGGAACGACTTCCATACGGACGCGAATACGTCCTCCTCCTCCCGCAGGCCGGCCTGGGCGAGCACTTCCTCCTCGCCGCGGCCCTTGACGAAGTCGAGGATCTCGTCGACCGTGACGCGCCCGACGAGCTTGTCGTTGGTGTCGACCACCGGAGCGGAAACCAGGTCGTAGCGCTCGAACGCGGACGCGGCGTCGCTCGCCTTCTCGTGCTGCCGTAGTTTGACCCCCGGCGGCTGCATGACGTCGGACACGAGCATCGCGGGATCGCTCACGATCAGCTTGTTCACCGCAAGCGTACCCATGAGCTTCTCGTCGCGGTCGACCACGAAGAGCTGATCGGTCTGCGAAGGCAGCTCCTCGAAGCGGCGGAGGTAGCGCAGTACCACCTCAAGGGTCACGTCCGGACGGACGGTGAGGTCTTCGAAGTCCATCAGCGCGCCGACCATGTCGTCCTCGAAGGACATCGCCGCGCGCAGCTGCTCGCGCTCCTCGACCGGCAGGCTTCCGAAGACGTCGTCCATCACCTCCTGCGGCAGGTCGGGGGCGAGCTCGGCGATCTCCTCGGCGTCGAGCGTCTCCGCGGCAGCCACGAGCTCGTCGGTGTCCATCGAGGAGATGAGCGACTCGCGCACCGGCTCGGAGACCTCGAGCAGGATCTCGCCGTCGCGGTCGGCCTTGACGAGGTCCCAGATGTACAGGCGCTCGTCGAGCGGCAGCGCATCCAGGATGTACGCGATGTCGGCCGGGTGCAGCCGGTCGAGCTTGCGCTGCAGCTGCGCCTTGTTCTGCTTGGTGACGAGGCTCTCGACGAGCTCGCCTCGGTTGCCGGCCTCGGCTACCGGCGCGTGCGTAAGCTGCTCGTGGACGAGGCCTTCGACGAGGCGGTGCTTGCGCAGGAGCGCGGTGATCTCGGCGAGCGCATCCTGCACGCGCTCGCGCGCTTCGGGGCGATCTCGCGCCTTTTCTTCGACGATCTCGGACATGAAGGGTCGGTCGACGAGCTATCGGTGGGCGCGGGCGCGGGAAGTGCGAATTCTGGGGGTAGCTACCGCATTAATAAAGAGCCGACCAAAAAGGGGTCAGACCCCATTACAAGGCCTGTCCCCTTTTTTAAGAGAAATTGTGTCAGGCCTTGTAATGGGGTCTGACCCTATTTCACGGCAACTCGGCCGAGGGCATGCGCGCCAGGATGATCCCGATCTTGCGATTGAGGCCAGGCGCGCCCTGGTTGCGCTCGTAGAAGCGCGGATTGGGCGCCATTGCGGCAAGGCGTGCCGCCTGCTCCGCCGAGAGCTGCGAGGCCGGCTCGCCGAAGTAGCGGCGCGCCGCCGCCTCCGCGCCGAACACGCCGTTACCCCACTCGATGACGTTGAGGTAGATCTCGAGAATGCGCCGCTTCGGCAGGAAGCGCTCGAGCATCACGGTGATGACCGCCTCCTCGGCCTTGCGCAGGTAGCTGCGCGACGGCGTGAGGAACAGGTTCTTCGCGAGCTGCTGGGTGATGGTCGAGCCGCCGGCCACCACGCGGCCCTTCTTCTGGTTCTTCTCGATGGCGAGCTGAATGCCGTCCCAATCGAAGCCTTCGTGGTCGACGAACTTCGCGTCCTCCGCGGCGACCATCGCGCGCTTCAAGTTGACGGAGATGCGGTCGTAGGGCACCCACTGGTACGACAGCGCCCCCTTCGCCGCTTTGGCGCGCAGCTCCTCCATGCGGTAGGCCATGAACGACGTCTCGCCCACCGCGTGATCGTGCCACCACAGGATATGCGCGGCGAACCACAGGTTCACCGCGATGAACAGCAGGGTCGCCGCGACGAGCGCCCAGGCGAGGACGCGCGCGACGGCGCGCGCCATCACGACGCGGGACGCAGGATCGCGAAGACCGGTGCCGTGGCCGGGCGCACGCCGCGCCAGAGGTCGAAGCTTTCCGCCGCCTGCTCGATCAGCATGCCGATGCCGTCCGCGCTGCGCCCAACGCCTTGCGCCCGCGCCCAACGGATGAACATGGTCGAGCCGTCGCCGTAGATCATGTCGTAGGCAAACGCGCCGGGGCGGAAGAGCCCGGTGGGCCACCGCCATTCGGTGTCGCCCTTCAATCCGGCGCTCGTCGCGTTGATCACCACGTCGAAGGCTCGCCCGCCGAGCTCGCCCGGGCGCACCGCGCTGATCGGCCCGCGCGACGCGAACGCGGCGGCGAGCGCGTCAGCTTTCTCCGCCGTGCGGTTGGAGATGACGAGGGATCGCACGTCCTGCCCGAACATCGGCAGCAGGATCCCGCGCGCCGCGCCGCCTGCGCCCAGCACGAGGACGTCGCGGCCGGCCAACCGCACGTCGAGGTTGGCCGTGAGGTCGCGAACGATGCCGGCGCCGTCGGTGTTGTCGGCGTACCAGCCATCGCCGTCGCGCTTGAGCGTGTTCGCCGCGCCCGCGGCGCGTGCGCGCTCGCTCGCGGAATGCGCAAGCGCCAGCGCCTCGAGCTTGAACGGGACCGTGACGTTGCAGCCCTTGCCGCCCTCGCGCGCGAAGCGCTCGACCGTCTGCGGGAACTCGCCCATGGGCGCGAGCAGACGCTCGTAGGTCATCGCCTGGCCGGTCGCCCTGGCGAACGCTTCGTGGATTTGCGGGGAGCGCGAATGCGCGATGGGATTGCCGACGACGGCATAGCGGTCCATGCCGCTATTTTGCCTCACTGCGACTCGAGCGAGTCCGCCTTGGTGAACGTCCAGGTGCGCGTGATGTGCAGGATGTCGGTGTCGCGCTTGATGTCCGGCGGGAACGGCGCGAACGGCCCGGACATCTCGACGATCTTGATGGCGGCGGCGTCGAGGATGCGGCTGCCCGACGTACGGTTGAGCTCGACGTTCTCGACGCTCCCGTCGCTGCGGATCGACACGGTGAGAAGCAGGCTTCCGTAAAGCTTCTGCTCGCGCGCCGCCTCGGGATAGTTCAGATTGCCGATGCGCTCGACCTTGAGGCGCCAGTCCTCGACGTAGCGCGCGAAGCGGTACTCCTCGGCCCGGGCACCGATGAAGCGGCGCTTCGGCCGCTTCTGGTAGGCCTCCATGTCCTTCGCGATCTGCGCTTCGAGACGCATCACCTCCAGCGTCTTCTGCATGAGCTCGTTCGCGGTCGGCAGGTCCGTCTTCTCCTGGACGTCGGTCGGCTGCTTCTGCGTTTGCTGCGCCGGCGTGCTGTTGAGCTGGGTCATGAGCTCGCGCGTCTGCTTCTCGAGCGCCTCGACCTTCTGTGTCGCGACCGCGACTTGCTGGTCGGGCGCGGCCTTCGGCAGCACGGGCAGCGGCGTGCGCGCGCGCCGGTTGGCGTCGGTGTTGCCGCCGCCGTCCAGGTTGTGCTGCGCCAGGACGTCGGCCTTGGCCGGCTTGGCGGCCGTCTTGGCGTTGACGAGCGCGACTTCGAGCGGCGGCCCCTTGTCCAGGGACTTGAGATCGAACGGCCGGAAATGAATCATCAGGACTACCGCATGGATCATGACCGACAGGCCGATCGTGGCGGCGAGCAGGCGGTCGTGTCGCGGCGAGACGAGCGCCTCGCGCGGGATCGTGGCGGGCGGCAGCGCGCCGGCAGGGGCGATGTGCGCGGTGCGCCGCGGCGGCCCCGGGCGGGACGGCGCCAGCACGGCCGGCACTTCCGGGTCGACGATCAGCGGCTTGACCACCCGCGGCGCGGGCTTCTTGCGCGGCGCCGCCGCGGCCGGACGCTTGGCCGCGGGCGCGGGAACGGCCGACAGCTCGGGCTTGGCTCCGGGGTCGGCGGTCGGCTTCGGCGGTGTCGCTCGGCGCGGCACGTGTTGAATCGGGCGGGTCGGGCTGCGGCGGTCGGGGTTGGCGACCTATTGTATGCGCCCATCATGCCGTCGTCATGGGCCTCCGCCGGGCGGCGGCGCCGCGAGTCCCGCAAAACGGCATTCCAGGGTGGCCGAGAGGAGGTCGACGCGGCCGATCGCGATGCGCACGGGCGTGTCCGGCGCCTGCGGGGGCATGTCCGCCACTCTCATGACGATGGGAAGCGCGCCGAAGCGCACCAGGTTCTCGCGGATCACCAGCGCCGGGACCTCGGTGATGTTTTCCTGCAACAGCCAGCGCAGGCACCAGTAATGCTCCATGCGGTCCTGGAACTCGGCGTACTGGCTGTACGTGGCCTCGAAGTCGGCCAGCGCGGCAAACAGCTCCGCGTCGTTGTCGGCGTACGGCGGCGTCTGTCCGCCGAGGACGGCGAGGAGCTGTCGCTGGTTCACGAGGTCGCTGTAGCGTCGCAGCGGCGAGCTGGACCACAGGTAGTGCGTGAGCCCCAGGCCCTGGTGCTCGCCGGGGCGCGTGCTCATCTTAACCTTGCCCGCGGCCTGCACGCGGTACAGGCCGGCGGCGTGCCGCTCCGCGAGCAGGCGGCCCCACGTGCTGTTGACGTGGATCATGAGCTCGGCGACGAGCTTGTCGAGCGGGCTGCCGCGCTCGCGCGGCACGATCGCGACGCGTCCATCGGGCGCGGCGTCCCAGTCGACGTGGAAGCTGTAGTCGATGCGGTTGACGTCGTTCTTGCCGCGCTTGTCGGAAAGATGCTGCGCGAGCTTCCACAGAACGCGAAGCTCCTGCGTCCACTCAGGGTCCGAAGGCGACGGCAGCGGGCGCGCGAACGCGTCGCTCACGGCGTCCAGACGCAGGTTGGCGGCGACGGCGACGCGCTCGATCCTCGTCTCGTGCCGCACCGGCGCGCCCTCGGGCGTGGTCTCCACGGCAAGCGTGAGTGCCGGCGGTGCGGCGCCCGCCTTGAGCGTGAACGCGTCCACCGCGTCCTCCGGCAGCATCGTGAGCTTGCGCCCCGGCATGTACACGGTCGAAAGGCGCGAGCGCGCGATGCGGTCGAGCGCGCTGTCGCGCGGCATCGCGAGCGCCGGGCAGGCGATGTGGATGCCGACCTCATGGTTTCCGTTCGGCAGCTCGCGCACCGAGAACGCATCGTCGATCTCGGTGGTGGACGCGTCGTCGATCGAGAACGCGCGGGCGTCCGCAAGCGGCAGCTCGGGCAGCGGCGGGAGCGCGCCCCATGGCGGGAACGCGATCCCCTGCGGAAAGGCCTGCGCAACGAAACCGTCGAAATGGTAGTCGTGGGTCGAGGGAATCGCGCCGCAGGCGTCGAGCAGGTCGACCGGATTCGTGCGCCGTGCCTCGCACGCGGCGTGAAGCGCCTTCCATTCGAGCGCGTTCTTGTCGGGCTTGTACAGGAGCATCGGAAGCTTTGCGCGAAGCGCGTCGGGCAGCCTGTTTTCCGCGAGCTCGGAAACCCACGACGCGATCTGCGCGGCCTCGCGCGCCTTGCGCTCGACCGAGGCGAGCGCCGCCTTGAGCGCCTCCGGCGGCGCCTTGCGATAGCGTCCCCTGCCCTTCTTGTAGAAGTGCATCGGCGAGGCGTGGAGGAGCATCGCCACCGCCGTCGACTGCGCAGGCGAGGGGCTCGCGCCGTAGTACTCGCGTGCCAGATCGTCGAAGCCGAACTCGCCCTCCTCGCTCGCCTCCCAAAGGAACCCGGGGTCGAGCTCCGCGGCAAGCTTCTGGCCTTCGCTGATCACCTCGCCGGGCCCCGGCGCGGCGAAGCGCAAGAGCACGCTGCCGCTCTTGATCTTCAGGCGCCTGCCGGACGCCGCTTCGACCATGAGCGAGGCGTCCTGGTCGGCGAGCACGGCCGCGGCCTTGAGCTGGCCGTCGTCCTCGAACAGCACGTTCATTGGGGGTGGGCCAGCGGGCGGACCTGTGGGGAGGCGCGATTATAATGGTCCGATGGATTACCTCCGACTAGGCGACAGCGGTCTTCGCGTGTCGCCGCTTT
>DATJXV010000093.1:0-8968 GCA_035499955.1 Casimicrobiaceae bacterium | reverse complement strand
AGCAGGCCAAGAAGAACTACTACGAGCTCATCTCGACCACCGGCTTCCCGAAGAAGCCCGACGGCTCGCCGATGACCTATCGCGCCGCGGTCAAGACCGGCGTGGTCTTCGAGGGCGCCAAGAACAAGAAGCGCGCCAAGGAGTTCGTCGCGTTCCTGCTGCAGGAAGAGAACCTGACGCCGTATGTCGAAGGCTCCCTCGGCCGCTGGTACCCGGTGACCAAGGCGGGTGCGGCGCGGCTGTCGTTCTGGCTCGCCGACCCGCATCGCACGTCGGTGCAAAAGCAGTTCTCGGCGGGCACCAGCACGTTCGAATTCACCAAGAACTGGAAGTTCACGACGGTCAACAACGAGAACCTGTGGGCGAAGGCCATGAACCGCGTGGTGAGCGAGAAATGGCCGGTCGACAAGGCGGTCGACGAGATGATCGTGCGCATCAAGCAGATCGCCGGCTGAAGGCCGGCGTGAGGAGGCGGCCGGCTCGCTCCTCGTAGCGCGGGCCGGCCGGGAGGACCATGTCGACCGTAGCCATCGCAAACGCCGGCCAAGCGAGCCCCGCCGGGGCGCGGCGCAAGCGCTGGTCGGTATGGGACACGTGGGGTGTGGCGTTCCTCGCCCCCTACTCGGTGGTGTTCGTGGTGTTCGTGCTGTACCCGGTGTGCTACGGGCTGTGGCTCGCCCGCCACCCGGAGAGCTACGTCGCGCTGGCCGACGATCCGGTCTTCGAAACCGCGATCGTCAACACGCTCGTCTTCCTGATCGTCGCCATCAACGTCAAGATGATGCTGGCGTTGATGCTGTCGGGCTTCTTCGTCGTGCAGCGCACGTGGATCAAGTGGGTGTCGATCCTGTTCATCCTGCCGTGGGCGGTGCCGTCCATCCCGACCATCCTGTCGATCCGCTTCATGCTCAATCCGGAATGGGGCGTGGTCAATCAGCTCATCTTCAACCTCACCGGCCTCGACGGCCCCAACTGGCTCAACGACCGCTGGCTCGCGCTCTCGATGGCGATGCTCACTCACGTCTGGAAGAGCCTGCCGTTCTGGACGCTGATCCTGATCTCCGGCCGCCTCGCGATCCCGGCCGAGCAGTACGAGGCGGCGAGCGTGGACGGCGCCACGCGCTGGCAGAAGTTCCTCTTCGTCACCTGGCCGTCGCTGCGCACGCTCTACATCACGTCGACGATCCTGTCGATGATATGGACGCTGGGCGACTTCAACAGCGTCTACCTGCTGACCGGCGGCGGCCCCGCCGACCTCACGCACATCCTGGCAACACTGGGCATCCGCTACCTGCGCCTCGACCAGGTGGCGCTCGCCATGGCGACCATCGTGTGCGCGATGCCCCTCGTGCTGCCGCTCGTGTACTTCATGATGAAGCGGCTGTCCAGATGACGACTTCCACGCTCGCGGCAAAGCCAAAGACGCCGCTCGCTGCCCCCCAAGCCGCTCGCGCGAGCGGGCCGAAGGCCAGGCGCGAAGCGCGCGTCCGCGAGCACGAGTGGCGGCCGACGCGTTGGCTTGTCACTGCAGGAACATTGCAAAGAGGGCGCGGCGGAGTCAGTCCTTTGGGGCGGCCCTGCGGGACTGACGCGTGAGAAAGGGTGCGCTCCTCCACACGGCGACGGCCGAGGCGAAGCTGCTGCTGATCGGCATTCCGGTCGTCATCTGGACGCTGCTGCCCATCTACCACATCTTCCTGTTCTCGATCTCCACCAAGGACGAGGCATTCGCCGGCAAGCTGTGGCCGGATCACCCGACGCTGCGCAACTTCGGGATCGTATTCAACCAGGACAACTACTTCCTGAACCACTTCTGGCGCCAGCTCGGCAACTCGATGGTCATTGCCGTCGCGACGGGCCTCGTCACGCTTTGCGTGGCGACCACCGCCGCGTTCGCCATCAGCCGGCTGCGCTCGCGCGGCGGCCGCACGGTGATGAACCTCGCTCTGTTCACGTATTTCATCCCGGCCGCGTTCCTGGCCGTGCCGATGTACAAGGCGATGGCGGCGTACGGCCTGCTCAACCATCAGTCGTCGCTGGTGCTCGCGATGGTGACGATCGCCTCGCCGTACGCGATCTGGGTGCTCAAGCAGAGCTCCGATAAGCTGCCGTACGAGCTCGACGAGGCCGCGCGCATGGACGGCGCCTCGCCGCTCCAGCTCTTCCGCCTCGTGTACCTGCCCCTGATGGCGCCGGCACTCGTCGCGGTCGGCACCTACGCGCTGCTGCTGGCCTGGAACGAGTACCTGTACGCGTTCCTGCTCCTGTCCAACGACCTCGACATCACGCTCGCCGTGGCGCTCGGCCACTTCCTGTCGGCGGACGACTCGCCGTGGGAGATCCTGATGACGACCGGTCTCATCTACGCATTGCCGCCGGCGGCGATCTACTACGCGTTCAAGCGCTACATGGTCGGCGGGCTCACAGCCGGCGCGGTGAAGAGCTAGGAATAAGCCATGGCCACAGTCTCGTTCCAGAACGTCGAGAAGTCCTTCGGGACCACCAAGGTCCTGCACGGCATCAGCTTCGACATCAAGGACGGCGAGTTCGTCGTCCTGGTCGGTCCCTCGGGGTGCGGCAAGTCCACGCTGCTCCGCATGCTGGCGGGGCTCGAGGAGATCACCGGCGGCACGATCGGCATCGACGGCAAGGTCGTCAACGACGTCGAGTCGAAAGACCGCGACATCGCGATGGTGTTCCAGAGCTACGCGCTCTACCCGCACATGACGGTCGCCGACAACATGGCGTTCAGCCTGAAGCTGCGCAAGGCGGATGCCAAGGTGACGCAGGAGCGCGTCGCCCACGCGTCGAAGATCCTGAATCTCGATCCCTACCTCAAGCGCTACCCGCGCGAGCTCTCGGGCGGGCAGCGACAGCGGGTGGCGATGGGCCGCGCCATCGTGCGCGATCCCAAGGTATTCCTGTTCGACGAGCCGCTGTCGAACCTCGACGCCAAGCTTCGCGTGGCCATGCGCGCCGAGATCAAGGCGCTGCACCAGCGCCTGAAGACCACCACCGTCTACGTCACGCACGACCAGGTCGAGGCGATGACCATGGCCGACCGCATCGTGGTCATGCACGACGGCCGCATCGAGCAGATCGGCGAGCCCCTCGCGTTGTACGATCACCCGGCCAATCTCTTCGTCGCGCAGTTCATCGGCTCGCCCGCGATGAACGTGGTCAACGGCGTCATCAAGCGCAGCGACGGGACCGCCTGCGTGGACGTGGGCGACGGCGTGCAATGGCCGCTGCACCAAAGCCCGGGCGCCGAAGGGCAGTCGGTCGCGTACGGTGTCCGCCCAGGCGATCTCGCGCTGACGAGCGAGACCGCGCCCGGCGCCGTCGTCGGCGAGGTGGTCGTGATCGAGCCGACCGGCGCGGAGACGGAGCTGCTCATCCAGGCCGGCCAGGCGCAGCTCATCCTCGTCACGCACGGCCGGCCCGCGGTCAATCCCGGCGATCGCGTCGGCCTCGCCGTTGCCCCGGGCAAGGTGCACGTCTTCGACCAGGCCAGCGGAAACCGGATCGCCGCGTGACGTTCCTGCGCGCGGTCGCACTGCTCGGGGCGGCCGCGCTCGCGGCATGTGCGGGCGCACAGCAGGTCGTCGTGCAGCGCATGGCCGACGTGTGCCCGGGCGGGTGCGACGGATTTCGCGCGGAGGCGGGCGAATACGCGGTCGGCGCGACGCGCGTGTACTTCGTCGGCAGGAGCTCCTCCGACGACAACACCGATCGCCCGTGGGTGAGCGACGGTATGCCCGCCGGCACGGTGCCGCTCGCGCGCATTCCCACCGACGGCTACGGCGTCGGCATTCAGTCCATGGTGAGCGTCGGCGACGTGCTGTACTTCACCGCGCGTACCGCTGCGATGGGCGACTGGGCGGACGGCCGCCGGCTCTGGCGCAGCAACGGCACGCCGGCCGGTACCGCACCGGTCGACTTCCCGATCGCGGCGCCGAAGCTGCTGCAGCCGCTGGACAGTTTCAACCTCGTCTATGCGACGACGCGCGGCGTCGTGTATCCGACCTATGGCAGCGGCATCTGGTGGGTTCCCGTCGACGGCGCGATCCCGCGCAAGCTCGTCGACGGTTTCCTTCTCGGCTCCAAGGTCGTGGAGTCGGGCGGCGCGATCCTCTTCGTTGCCACGAGCTGCTACGCATCGTGCCCGGCGGAGACGCAGGCGAGCATCTACCGCTTCGACGGCGCGGGCGACGTGGTCACGCTGGGAACGTTCGCGCCGGGCATCTCGAGCGGACTGGGCCAGCCGTACGTTACCATCGCCGCAGCGCCGTCGGGGTTCTTCCTGCAGCGCGACAGCCAGGAGCTGTGGTATTGCGACGGCGCCACCGCGCCGCGGCTCGTGAAGCGCTGGACACCGCCGGCGAGTATTTCGATCTATGGCCCGGAGCTTCCCGCGAAGTCGATGTTCCTGTTCTCCGTCACCACCGGCCCTTATAGCACTAACCTGTGGACCAGCGACGGGTCGGCGCAAGGCACCGGCCCCGTGACTTTCTTCCAGTCAACACCCTATAACCAGGGCCCAAGCGTGTTCGGCAACGCGGGAGGCGTGCCGCTGATCCTCGTACCCCCCAACATTCCGGCAAGCCCCTATCCCGATGCGCCCGCCTATCCGCTGTATTCGGAGCTTGGCGTGCTGGACGCCGGTGCGGCGCTGGGCGTGCGCACGATCCGATCGCTCTCGCCGCCCGGCGACCGCGCGTCACCGGGCAACGCGGTCGAAGTGAACGGCCGCCTCATGTTCAACGCGCGCGGGCAGATGGGCAGCGACGTCAACACAGGCGACTATTTTTATTGGCTCTCCGACGGAACGCCGGGCGGGACGCAGCGCCTCGACGACGCGGTCTTCGGCGGCGTCTATGTGCTGAAGCCGATCGGCGCCGTCAACGGCGCAGTGTACTTCCAGGGCTTCACGACGGACTCGGGCTACGAGCTCTACCGCATGACCATCGCGGATGGGTATCCGGGCGCGTACCCGACGGCGGAGGTGACGGAGTACTACCACGCGGGCCTCGACCACTACTTCATCACGGCCGATCCCGCCGAGAAGGCGAAGCTCGACTCGGGTGCCACCGTCGGCTGGCAGCGCACGGGCTTCGGATTTGTCGCGTACGCGCGCGGCTCGGGCGCGCCGCGCGTGTCGCCGGTGTGTCGCTTCTACGGCCGTCCCGAGGCGGGACTCGACTCGCACTTCTACTCCGCCTCGCCGCAGGAGTGCGCCGATGTCGTGGCGCGCTTCTCGAACGCGTGGATCTACGAGGCGGAGGACGTCTTCGAGGTCGAGCTCCCGGATGCGTCGGGGCGGTGCGGATCCTTCCAGCTGTCCCCGCTGTATCGTGCGTACAACAGGCGCGCGGATGTCAATCACCGCTATTCGGTGCACTCGGTCGACCAGAAGGCGATGCAAGCCAAGGGCTGGCAGCCGGAAGGCGCCACGTCGGCCGGGGTGACCATGTGCGTGCTGGCGACCACGCGCCCCTGACCCGATCTTCGTTCAACCCGATGGACCCTCCATGAGCAATAAGCCCGCGAAGAAGAAGCACGCGTTGCGCTCCACCCAATGGTTCGGCCGCACGGACCGCGACGCGATCACGCACCGGTCGTGGATGAAGAACCAGGGCATCCCGCACGACCAGTTCGACGGCCGGCCCGTCATCGGCATCTGCAACACGTGGTCGCAGGCGACACCGTGCAACGCGCACTTCCGCGAGCTCGCGCAGCATGTGCGCGATGGCGTGCTCGACGCGGGCGGCTTCCCCATCGAATTCCCGGTGATGAGCCTCGGCGAGACGCTGATGCGGCCGACCACGATGCTGTTCCGCAACCAGGCCGCGATGGACGTGGAGGAGTCGATCCGCGCCAATCCGTTCGACGGCGTGGTGCTGCTCATGGGCTGCGACAAGACCACGCCGTCGCTGCTCATGGGCGCGGCCTCCTGCGACCTGCCGACCATCGGCGTGTCGGGTGGGCCGATGCTCAACGGCAAGTACCGCGGCACCGACATCGGCTCCGGCACCTTCGTCTGGAAGGTCACGGAGATGCTCAAGACCGGCGAGATGAAGCCGCAAGACATGGTCGAGGTCGAGGCGTGCCAGTCGCGCTCGGCTGGCCATTGCATGACGATGGGCACCGCCTCGACGATGGCGTCGATGGTCGAAGCGCTCGGCATGGGCCTTCCGACCAACGCCGCGATCCCCGCCGTGGACTCGCGCCGCCGCGTGCTCGCGCGCATGGCGGGACGGCGCATCGTGCAGATGGTGCACGAGGACCTTCGCATGTCGAAGATCCTCACCAAGAAGGCGTTCGAGAACGCGATCATGGTCAACGGCGCGATCGGCGGCTCGACCAACGCGGTCGTTCACCTCCTCGCCATCGCGGGGCGAATCGGCGTGGACCTTTCGCTCGACGACTGGGACCGCCTCGGCCGGGACATGCCGTGTCTCGTCGATCTCATGCCGTCGGGCCGCTTCCTGATGGAGGACTTCTACTATGCTGGCGGCCTGCCCGTCGTCATCAAGGAGATCGGCAAGTACCTCCACAAGAAGGCGCTGACCGTCAACGGCAGGACGATCTGGGACAACTGCAAGGATGCGGTGAATTACAACCGGGACGTGATCACGCCGCTCGCCACGCCCTTCAAGCCGCAGGGCGGGATCGCGGTCCTGCGCGGCAATCTCGCGCCGTCGGGCTGCGTGCTGAAGCCCTCGGCGGCGACCCCCGCGCTGATGAAGCACAAGGGCCGCGCCGTGGTCTTCGAGAACGTCGAGGACCTGCACGCGCGCATCGACGATCCGAAGCTCGACGTCGACGCCGACTGCGTGCTGGTGCTCAAGAACTGCGGCCCGAAGGGCTACCCCGGCTTCCCGGAGGTGGGCAATTTCGCTCTGCCGGCCAAGCTCTTGAAGCGGGGCGTGACCGACATGGTGCGCATCTCCGACGCTCGCATGTCGGGAACCGCGTACGGCACGGTCGTCCTGCACACCGCACCCGAGGCCGCCGCGGGCGGCCCGCTCGCACTCGTGAAAAACGGCGACACGATCGAGATCGACGTCGCGAAGCGCAGGATTCACCTGCACGTGTCGGAGGCGGAGCTCGCCAAGCGCAGGCTCGCCTGGAAGCCGCTGCCGCCGCATTCGGATCGCGGCTGGGTGAAGCTGTACTGCGACACCGTGCTGCAGGCCGACCGCGGTGTGGATCTCGACTTCCTCGTCGGACACTCAGGCGCCAAGGTGGCGCGCGAGAGTCACTGAGGCAACGCTAAGGCCGCTTGGAATAGTAGCCGTCGAACGCGGTCTTCCAGGTCGCGCCGCCGTCGGTCGAGCTTTCCCAGAGCTGGCGCACACGGCCGTCGGGCAGCTGCTGCCACGTGATGCGGTTGACGGGCTCGACCGCGGCGCGCGGACCGGGCACGGTGACGAGCGCCATGCGGCCATCCGCGAATCCGCCCTCGAGCTCGAGCAGGCCGCCGCTGCTGTCGACCCACGTCTGGTGCCATTTCTTGCGCGCAGGGTCGTAGACGTTGAGGCTCGATCCGGTGACGCCGCCGTTGCCCGTCCAGCTCTCGAAGATCACGCATCCCCGGTGCAGGCTCGTGATCGTGTTGCGGCCGACCTGCTTGCCCGCGGCGTTGCTCACGTCCCAGTCGCCGAGCCAGAAATCGAACTGCCGGTGCTCGGGGGCGCTGCAAGGCGAAGGCGGCGGCGCATTCTGTGCGCTCGCGAACGGGGCAAGCATCGCGGCGAGGACGATCGTCGGGAATAGACGCATGGCGCTATGATACGTTGCCCATGCCTGCCCCCGACTATCTCAACCCGAACCTGCCGAGCGGCCTGCGCCGCGTGCGCATGCCGGTGATCGACGCCACCGACGCGGAGCTGCAGGGATACGGGCGCCTCGTCGAGGATCCGAAGTCGTGCCCGATCGAGATCGTGCGCTGGCCGGCGCGCGGCTGGCGCGCGGTCGACGACGATTCCGGCAACGAGGCCGGCACGACGAACGGCGTGTTCGTCAGTCAATGGCGCGGCGACGTTCTCTACGGCCGCAACGAAGCGGTCGATGGGCACTACGTGCTGGCTTACGCGGACGACCCGGCGCACGCCGACGAGGCCCACGCCCGAGACCCATCGCGCATGCTGCTGTGGCACTGCAACTACCATCCCGACGGCGGCCAGCTCTTCTTCCCGCTCGAGCGGCTGCCGTTCTACGTGCCGCTCGCGCTCCCCGGCGACGACGTCAAGCCCGAGCGGTTCGTCTGCTTCCGCTTCGACGGCACGCGCGGCCTGTACATCCATCCCGACGTTTGGCACGAGGGCGTGTTCGCGCGTCGCGGGACGCAGCGCTTCCACGACGAACAAGGCGCGGTTCACGCGCGCGTGTCGGTCGACTTCGCGCGCGAGTTCGGGTGCCTGCTCGAGGCGGTGTTCTAGCCCGGCTGGATCGCGGCGCGCAGGGCAGGCGCGCTGAACCCCTGCGGGGCGCTGCCGGTCCTCGCGTAAAGGTAGATGACGGCGCCGAAGATCGCGCGCAGCGTCGACATCACGACCGCGAGCGCGATGCAATACACGACCGCGGCGAAGGTCACCACGACGGACACGCCCGCCACGCTCCCGTGCGACGCGGCAAGGCCGACGAGCGAGGCCACGAGGACGACGACCCCCGGCAGCGCCAGCAGGAACCCGATGAGGCCGTACGCCACGCCGCTCAAGATCTGCTGGCCCCAGGTCTTGCCGAGCAGGTCCTTCGATTCGCCGATCGACTCGATCGCGCCCCTGCGCTCGATCACGAGGATCGGCACGACGAAATACGTCACGAGCGCCCATGCGAAGCCCACGAGCGAGATCACGATGCGGCCGATGAAGCCTGCGCGCGACGACAGCGCCTTGAGAATCACGCCGGCGGTCGACGAGATGAGCGCCCACGCCGCGATCTGCGGCAGGCACGCCGTGGCGGC
>DATJXV010000092.1:0-7815 GCA_035499955.1 Casimicrobiaceae bacterium | reverse complement strand
GTCGAAGGGAACCATGTCGCCAGCGAAGCAGGTCGGCCCGAACATGGCGGCAGTCTTGCCCGGCTGCGGTGGCCACGTGAATCCGGTGAGGATCCGCGCCAGCGTCTCGACGTCGGCCTGTGTGTACGCCGGAACAAGCCGGCCGTTGCCGTCGATCCACAGCGAACCGTCGTCGTTGATGCGATTCACGCCGATGGTGAAGATCTGCATGAGCTCGCGGGCGTAGTTCTCGTTCGGCTTGATGCCCTGGTGCTCGGGAACGTTGTTGATCCAGCTTTGGAAGTTGCCCAGCGCCGGCGAAAGGGAGTAGGAAAGAAGCAGGTCCTCGAACGGCCCGAGCGCATGATCGCGCAGCCGCTGCTGGAATTCCGCGTTGGCGTACGTCGGACCGAGGTTCGTCATCACGTAAAGCTGATGCCAGACGTGCGCCACGCGCACTCGGACCTGGTCGGGTGCGCTGCGCGCCTGCCGGAAGAATTCCCACGCGACCGGCCACGGTGAATCGAGGTTGGTGTGGCAGTATTTTTCGGGCGTGACGGGTGGTGTCGGATCGTCCTGGCAGAGCGATATGTCCTGCGGCGGGTCCCAGAACGGATACTGCGTGTACGACGTCACGTTCATCGCTAACTGCTCGTCCAGCCATTGCGGGATGCCTTTCGCCTTCACCTCCTGCACCAGCGCCTCGGTCGGTCCCAGCGTGGCCTGCTCCAGAAAGCGCACGACGTCCGCCTCGCGCTCGTCGTCCGTCACCGGCGCGCACATCACCGCACCTTCCAGCACGTCGCCGCGCCGTTGCGGCATGCGCACGTGCGCCGTCAGATCGACGGTAAAGCGGTGATTGGCGTCCGAGATCTGGTCGGAGTAGTAGCTGCGATATACAGGCCAGTTACTGCCGCAGTCCCCGTTAGTGGGGGTCGAGATGTAGAACGCGATCTCCTCGAAGGTCCACGCCGGTAGCGTCTTGACCTTCGCGCACTCGGCGGCGTCGGCGGTGTAGAAGTGCGAGTTCGGCCCCACCCCGGGGGTGCCGAAGAAGCGGCAAACGGCGGAGAGACCGGGCGCGGGGTCGGAGAAAACGGAGAACTGCCCGCCCGTGCGGACCCAGCCCTTGACGGTGGTGCCCGCGTCGAGCGCCGCGGCCTCCTCGGGATGGGCGGTGATGAAGTAGTGGCGCAGCGACGGGTTGTAGAACTCGATCGCCGTGCCCAGCGCGGCCCGCGCGGGCACCAGGACGAAAAGGCCCGACAGCGCCAGGGCCCACTTCAGCAGGCTCTGCTTGGGATTTGTCATCGCCCGCCTCGCAAGAGGGAGGACCGCAGATACTACTCGCGGCTCGCAATGCGTCAAGGCCGCGGCTTCCCGGTCGACCGGGCCCCAGGGCCGGCCAGGCGGCATGCCTTCAGTGAATTTCGGACCTCCCAGCCCGCATCGGCGCAGGCGCGGGTCGGTACCTCACTCGATCGCCGTCGTCGACTTCGCCCGCTCGCGCAGCACGTACTTCTGGATCTTGCCGGTCGAGGTCTTGGGCAGCTCGCAGAAAACCACTTTCTTGGGCGCCTTGAAGCGTGCGAGAAGCGACTGGCAATGCGCGATGAGTTCGGCTTCCGTCGCCGCGACACCCGGCTTGAGCTCGACGAAGGCGCAGGGCGTCTCGCCCCACTTCGGATCGGGCTGCGCGACCACCGCGGCCGCCACGACCGCGGGATGGCGGTACAGCGCGTCTTCGACCTCGAGCGAGCTTATGTTCTCGCCGCCGGAGATGATGACGTCCTTGCTGCGATCCTTGATCTTCACGTAGCCGTCGGGCTGCATCACCGCGAGGTCGCCGGAGTGGAACCACCCGCCCGCGAACGCCTCGTCGGTGGCTTTCTCGTTCTTGAGGTAGCCCTTCATCGTGATGTTGCCGCGGAACATGATCTCACCCATGGTCTCACCGTCCCACGGCACTTCACGCATCGTCTCCGGGTCCATCACGGTCATGCCGTCCTCGCAGGTGTAGCGCACGCCCTGGCGGCCGTTGCGCTCGGTGCGCTCGCCGATGTCGAGCGCGTCCCATTCCGCATGCTTCGCGCACACCGCGGCCGGGCCGTAAGTCTCGGTCAGGCCGTAGACGTGCGTGATGTCGAACCCCAAGCGCTCCATCCCTTCAATCACCGCGGCCGGCGGCGCGGCCGCGGCGACCAGCGCCGACACCTTGTGATCGATGCCGCGTTTCATCGACTCCGGCGCGTTGATGAGCATCGAATGCACGATCGGCGCGCCGCAGTAGTGCGTCACCTTGTGCTCGCGGATGGCGTCGAAGACGGACTGCGCCTCGACCCTGCGCAGGCACACGTTCGTGCCGGCATTGGCCGCCATGGTCCACGCAAAGCACCAGCCGTTGCAGTGGAACATCGGCAGCGTCCACAGATACACCGAGTGCCGCGGCATGCCCCAGTCGATGATGTTGCAAAGCGCGTTGAGATACGCCCCGCGGTAGTGGTAGACCACGCCCTTCGGGTTGCCGGTCGTCCCCGAGGTGTAATTGAGCGAGATCGCCTGCCATTCGTCCGCGGGCGGCTGCCACGCGAAGGCGGGATCGCCCTGCGCGAGGAACGCCTCGTAGTCCAGCTCGCCGAGGCGCTTGCCGCCCGGCCCTTCGGAATCGGCGACGTCGATCACGAGGGGCTTGCGCGCGGCGCGCGCGACCGCCGCCTCGATCACCGGGGCGAACTCGGTGTCGGTCAGCAGCACCTTGGCCTCGCCGTGATCGAGCATGAACGCGAGCGCCTCCGCGTCGAGCCTCGTGTTGAGCGTGTTGAGGACGCCCCCCGACATCGGCACGCCGAAGTGCGCCTCGTACATCTCAGGCGTGTTGGACAGCATCGCCGCCACCGTGTCGCCGGTGGACACGCCGCGTCGCGCGAGCGCGGAGGCAAGCCGCCGCGCGCGCTCGTAAGTCTGCTGCCAGGTGTAGCGGCGCGCGCCGTGGACGACGGCCACGCGGTTCGGCCATGTGTACGCCGTTCGGGCCAGGAACGACACCGGCGTCAGCGTTGCGTAGTTGGCCTCGTTGCGGTCGAGGTTCTGCGTGTACGGATTCATGACCTCTCCTCCTGCGGGCATCCTGCCCAATCGTAGCAAAGCCGCGCGTTGCTTGCCGCTGCCGGGCGAATTCGATACCCTCGGCGCACATCCGTTCCTGACGCTCGCCAATCCGAAGCCGTGGGCCATCGCCTGTCGAAGATCGTGACACGCACCGGCGATGCCGGCACGACGGGCTTGGGCGACGGCTCCCGTGTGGCCAAGGACTCGCCTCGCATCGCGGCCATCGGCGCCGTCGACGAGCTCAATTCCACGATCGGCGTGCTGCTCGCCGAAACCCTGCCCGAGCCGGTGGCCTCGTGCCTCACCGCCGTGCAGCACGACCTGTTCGACCTGGGAGGCGAGCTGTCGATCCCCGGCTATTCGGCAATGACCGAAGCGCACGTCGCGCGCCTCGAGGCGGACGTCGAAGCCTTCAACGCCGACCTCGCGCCGCTTAAGGAGTTCATCCTGCCAGGGGGCACGCGGCCAGCCGCACTGGCCCACGTCGCGCGCACGGTCTGCCGGCGCGCCGAGCGCACGCTCGTGAGCGCGGCGGCCACCGAAGCGATCGGCACCCACGCCCGTGTCTACCTCAACAGGCTGTCCGACCTCCTGTTCGTGGTGGCCCGCGCGCTCAATCGCGCCGGCGGGCGAGCGGACGTCCTCTGGCGCAAGCAGCGCTGAGCGCCGATCGGCCCGATGGCAGCTTCGCCCGACAAGAGCACCCGGATGGCCGCGCTCCTCGCGCGCGTCGCGATGGGCGACCAGGCGGCCTTCGGCGAGTTCTACGAGCTCACGTCGTCGCATCTATACGGCGTGGCGGTGCGTATCTTGAAGGACGCCTCCGCGGCGGAGGAGATCCTGCAGGAAGCGTACGTCAACGTCTGGCACCATGCCGGCTCTTACGAGGTCGCGAAGAGCCAGCCCATGACCTGGCTCACGTCGATCGTGCGCAACCGCTGCCTCGATCAACTGCGCCGGCGGGAGGTCGATACCGTCACCCTGACCTCCGACGACGATGACGCGCCCGAATTCGACCTGCCGTCCGACGCCATGACACCCGCCGAGATGCTGATCGCGGGCGCCGAGGCGCGCTCGGTGCGCGAATGCGTCGAGACCCTCGAGGCGGGGCCGAAGCAGGCGATCGCGCTCGCCTTCTACCAGGGGCTCTCGCACTCGGAGCTTGCCGCCCACCTGCACGAGCCGCTCGGCACCGTGAAATCCTGGGTCCGGCGCGGCCTCGAGCGGATCAAGAACTGCCTCGAGCGCGCGGGGATGGGACGATGAACCTGTCGCGCCCCGACCGCACCGCCCGCCTCGACGCCCTCGCCGCGTCGTACGTCCTCGGGACGCTGTCATGGCGTGCGCGAAGCCGCCTCGCCTTCATCGCCCGCACGGACACCGCCGTGGCGCAGACACTCCGCGCGTGGGAGCAGCGCCTCCTGCCGTTCGCCGAGTCGGCGCCGCCGATCACGCCGTCCCCACAGGTATGGCGGCGCATCGCCCTGCGCCTGGGCCTGGACGCCGTGCGCCGCAGCGAGCGCGGCGCATGGTGGGCGCGCATGGCGTTCTGGCGCGGCTTCGCCGTGGCGAGCTTCGTGGCCGCGGTGGGCCTCGGCCTCGCGCTCATGAAGATCGCGCCGCAGCAGGCCACACAGCCCATCGTGGTCGTTCTCGCCGGGCAGAACGCGCAGCCCGCGCTGGTCGCGACCCTCTCGCGCGACAGCCGCACGATGGTGGTCAAGACCGTAGGCGGGGCGGCGGTGCCCCCCGACAAGTCGCTCGAGCTCTGGATGCTTCCCGACGGTGGGGCGCCGCGCTCGCTGGGCGTGCTGCCGGCGACCGGCGTGGCGCGCATTACGCTCCCGGCGCTGCCCGACGTGGCGCTCGCCAACGTGCCGGCGCTCGCCGTCAGCCTGGAGGCGGCGGGCGGCTCGACGACCGGCGCCCCGCAGGGGCCCGTGCTCTACACGGGCAAGGTCGAGAAGTTCTACTAGAAGCGCAAAAAAATGGCCGGGCGCCTCGCAGTAGCGCCCGGCCTGGGGACTACTCTGTTTGCGATCAGCGCGACCGATAGCTCGTCGGCATATACGGGTTTCCGGCGCGCGCGGTGCGCGTGCGCTGGGCGACGACGTGGATCGATGCCGGCGCGATCGCGACTTCCGTCGGCGCCTGATTGCGATACGCGACGACGTCCACGGGCGCGAGCGCGGCTTCGCGCGGAATGCACGCCGGTCCGACGACCGTCAGGCCGAGCGTGGCCACCGCGGCCAGCGCGGCGAGGGCGCCGAAAACGGGCCGCAGCGCGCGCTCGCGCTTCGAGTGCCGGTAATGCGTCGTCGTGTGGTTCATCGCGTCCTCTCGTCGATTCGTAACGTTCCTGACCCTTGGATGCGGCGAGCCGGCGTTGCGGATTCACCTCATCCGGCCGCCCCTGCGTGAGGCGGCGTTGGACGAATCCTAGGCAGGGGACCGTGACGCCTCAACGACGAAGCGATAAAGCGGTGAAAACGCGCCGCCAAGCCCCCGCGCGGGCGATGAAGCGCACGGGACCGGAGGTGCCGGGGCTACTTCTGGCGCTTGAGGCGGTAGCCCGCGGGCTGGTCTTCCATCTCCCAGCCCCTGGCGGCAAGCTCCACGCGCAGGCGGTCCGCCTCCGCCCAGTTCTTCGACTTGCGCGCGGCGGCGCGTGCCTCGGCAAGGTCCTTCACGTCGGCCGGCGCGTCTTCCTCCCGCGGCTTCCATTGCGCCAGCCGCAGTCCGAGCACGTCGTCGAAGCGCAGGAGGGTCGCGCGCTTCACCGCCGGCGGCAGGTCGCCGCGCAGCACTTCCCAGGCGACCGCGAGCGCGCGCGGCACGTTCAGATCGTCGTTGATCTCGTCGGTGAAGCGGTCGACGTAGGCCGCATCGGGCGCGGCGTTCGGCTCGGACGGCAGCGCGTAGACGCCGTTGCGCATGCGCTCGAGCGCCGTCGCAGCAGCATCCATCGCCTCCCAGGAGAAGCTCATCTGCGTGCGGTAGTGCGCGGTGAGGCACAGGTAGCGGTACACGAGCGGATCGTAGCCGCGCGCGATGAGCGACTCCACGCGCAGGAACTCACCCGCCGACTTCGCCATCTTGGCGTCGTTCAGCAGCAGGAAGTAGCCGTGCATCCAGAAGTTGGCGAGGCGCGTGCCCACGCGCGCTTCGGTCTGGGCGATTTCGTTGGTGTGATGGACCGGGATGTGGTCCTCGCCGCCGCAGTGGATGTCGAAGTAGTCGCCCAGGTATGCCTGCGCCATCGCCGAGCACTCGATGTGCCAGCCCGGGAAGCCCTTGCCCCACGGGCTGTCCCACTCCATCTGGCGCTGCTCTCCAGGCGGGGAGAACTTCCACAGGGCGAAATCGGTCGGCAAACGCTTTTCTCCCAGCTCCACGCGCCGGCCCGCCTCGAGGCCGTGGATGTCGAGCCGCGCGAGGTAGCCGTAGTCGTCCTGCTTCGACGTGTCGAAGTAGACGCCGTCGGAGGTCTTGTACGTGTAGCCCTTGCCTTCGATGTCCGCGATGAACGCGATCTGCTCGGCGATGTGGTCGGTGGCGCGGCACAGCACCGTCGCGTCCTCGATGTTGAGCCGCGCGAGCTGCGTCAGGAAATCCTCCGTGTACAGCTTCGCGATGTCCCACGCCGATTTGCCGGTGCGTCGCGCGCCCTTCTCCATCTTGTCTTCGCCGGTGTCGGCATCGGACGTGAGGTGGCCGACGTCGGTGACGTTCATGACGTGGCGCACGTCGTATCCGTTCCAGCGCAGCACGCGCTTCAGCACGTCCTCGAACAGGAAGGTGCGGAAGTTGCCGATATGCTGGTAGTCGTACACCGTCGGGCCGCAGGTGTAGAGACCGACCGGGGCGCCCTCGCGCAGCGGCTCGAAGCGGCGCAGCGTGCGTGTGTAGTTGTCGTAGAGCTCTAGCGGCGCGGGCATGACGCTACCTTAGCAGACGCCCGGGCGGCGGCGGTACCCTCCGGTAAAATGCGCGGTCCTGCGCATTTACCAGACGATTTCTATTCCTTCGGTGATCGCCGCTCTCAACAACCGGACATGGTGGCTCATCGCGCTCGTCGCGGCGGCGGCGTGGTTCGCCGGACTCGGCGCGCGCCACTTGCAGCACCCGGACGAGGGCCGCTACGGCGAGATCGCCCGCGAGATGGCGCAAAGCGGCGACTGGATCACGCCGCGCCTGAACGATCTCAAGTACTTCGAGAAGCCGCCGCTCCAGTACTGGCTCAACGCCGCCGCGTTCGACGCATTGGGCGTGAGCGACTGGTCGGCGCGACTGCCCTCCGCGGTCGCCGGCTTCCTCGCCGTGATCGCCGTCGGCCTCACCGCGGCGCGATTGGCGGGCGCCGACGCGGGACCGCTGGCCGCGCTCGTGCTGGCGGGTTCCGTATGGCACGCGGGCCTTGCGCACCTTCTGACCGTCGACGCGGTGCTCTCCTGCTTCCTCGCCATTGCGCTGTGCTGCTTCCTGCTCGCGCAGCGCCCGAATCTCTCGCGCGCGGCGGAGCGCCACTGGATGCTCGCCGCGTACGCGGCCGCGGCGGCCGCGACGCTGACCAAGGGGCTCGTCGGCGTCGCGATTCCGGGTGCTACGCTCGTGCTGTACTCGCTCTTCACGCGCGATACGGGCCCGTGGCGGCGGCTCCATCTCGTTTCCGGGCTGCCCATCTATCTCGCCATCGCAGCGCCGTGGTTCGTGCTCGTGTCGCGCGCG
>DATJXV010000091.1:0-62404 GCA_035499955.1 Casimicrobiaceae bacterium | reverse complement strand
TAATCGGGGTTGTCGAGCAGTGTCGGGAACATGCGTGCGACCGCCGCGACCATGTGCCCGATCAGCGCCTCGCGATCGTCCTCGTGCACCAGCACGTAGTCGGGCGCGATGCAGGCCTGGCCGCCGTTGATCGCCTTGCCTGCCCAGATGCGCGTGGCCGCCGTCATGAGGTCCGTCCCACGCGCGATGATCGTCGGCGACTTGCCGCCGAGTTCGAGCGTGACCGGCGTCAGGTTCTCCGCGGCCGCGCGCATCACGTGCCTCGCCACGCGCGGGCTGCCGGTGAACACGAGGTGGTCGAACGGCATCGCTGCGAACGCCGAGCCCACGTCGGCGTCGCCCATGAACGCCGCGACCTCGCTCTCGTCGAAACGCTGCGCGACGAGCTCGATCAGCAGGTGCGCCGTAGCCGGCGTGAACTCCGAGAGCTTGAGCATCGCTCGATTGCCGGCGGCCAGCGCCTCGGCGAGCGGCGACAGGCCGATCGCCACCGGGAAGTTCCACGGCACCATGATGCCGATCGATCCGAGCGGCTGGTAGCGCACGATCGTCTTCGCGCCGAGCCAGCCCAGCCCGAGCTCGGGTGTCCGGCGCTGCGGGCGCATCCAGCGCCGCACGTTGCCGCGCGCGTGCTTGAGCGTGCCGAGCGGAAGCAGCAGGTCGCTCAACCGCGTGTGATCGTGCGAGCGCCACGAGTAATCCGAGGCCAACGCGTCGCAGATGCGTTGCCGGTTGTCGAGGAGCAGTGCGATCGCGCGATCGATACGGTCGACGCGCAGCGCCGCGGACGGGGCGCCGTTCGCACGAAACGCCGCTTGCTGGCACTGCAGGACCTCGCGCATGCGGGCGATGACGGCGGGGGACGTTGCGGCGATCGGAATGGACAGGTCGGTCATGGTCGGCTGCCGAAGCTTCAGTCGCTGCGAGCATAGGGGTTGAGCGAGCTGCGCTCGCCCCCTCCTCAGGGGGGCCGCAGCGCCGTGGCTGGCGGTTACCTTGTCGTCCATACGAGTCCGGTTACGAGCCCCTTTTTCCGACGACGGGGATTTCATGCGATTCATCGACTTCTTCGACCAGGGCGCCGCGCGCAATCCCGACGCGCCCTGCTTCATCCACGACGAGACGGAACAGACGTTCACGTTCCGCCACCTGCGCGAGATCACATTGCGTACCGCCAATGCGCTGCGCGTCGACGGCTTCTCGATCGGCATGAAGGGGGCGGTGCTTTCGCCCAACGACGCCGTGGGCTTCGCGTGCCTGCTCGGCATCGTGCGCGCGGGCATGGTGTGGGTGGCCATCAATCCGCGCAACGCGGTCGACGAGAACTGCTTCATCCTCGACAACTTCGAGTGCGAGGTCCTCTTCTACCACAGCGCCTTCGAGCAGGCGATCGAGGCGATCCGCAAGCGCGTGCCCCGCATTCGCCGCTACGTGTGCATCGACGGCCCGGGCAACGGTGCCGTAGCTCTGCTCGAGTGGGTGCGCGAGCACGCGGCCGACGAAATCGACCCCGGCACGGGGCCGGACGACCTCGTGCTGCTGCAGACCACGGGCGGCACGACCGGCGTTCCGAAAGGCGCGATGCACACCAATCGCAGCCTCGAAGGCTTCTTTGCCAACATGTACAGCGTGTTCCAGTTCGAGGACACGCCTCCGGTGTACCTCGCCGCGGCGCCGATCACGCACGCCGGCGGCTACCTTGCCTTGTTCGTGCTGGCCCAAGGCGGCACGGTGGTGCTGCAATCGAAGGTCGACCCGAAGCTCGTCTGCTCAGCGATCGAGCGGCGGCGCATCAGCTTCCTGTACCTGCCGCCGACGGCGGTCTACGGGCTCATCGCGGCGCCCGCGGTGAAGGAGCACGACCTCTCGTCGCTGCGCTACTTCACGTACGGCGCTGCGCCCATGGCGCCGGAGAAGCTGCGCGAATGCCTCAGGATTTTCGGCCCGGTGATGCTGCAGGCGTTCGGCCAGACCGAGACGCTGTTCCCGGTCACGTATCTTTCGCGCGCCGATCACGGCGGCGCCGGCGGCGGCTGCGCCGATGAGAAGCGGCTCACCAGCTGCGGCCGCCCGGCGCCGTTCGCGCGGCTCGGCATCATGGACGAAAGCGGGAATCTCCTGGGCGACGGCGAGCACGGGGAGATCGTCGTGCGCGCGACCTCGGTCATGGCGGGGTACTACAAGAATCCCGAGGAGACCGCGCGCGCCCACGCCTTCGGGTGGCATCACACGGGTGACATCGGCTACCGCGACGCGGACGGCTTCTACTACATCGTCGACCGCAAGAAGGACATGATCGTCACCGGCGGCTTCAATGTCTGGTCTGTCGAGGTGGAGAAGGTCCTGCAGTCGCACCCTGCGGTCATGGACTGCGCAGTCATCGGCATCCCCGACGAGAAATGGGGCGAGGCCGTGCACGCGGTGGTGGAGCTCAAGTACGGCCAGAGCGTCGCGGGCGAGGAGCTCATCGCGCTGTGCAAGGACAAGATCGGCAGCGTCAAGGCGCCGAAGGGGGTGGAGTTCATCGACACGCTGCCGCGCAGCGCGGTCGGCAAGGTGCTCAAGCGCCGCCTGCGCGACCGCTACTGGCAGGGTCACGCCCGACGGGTCGGGTAGGCGCGTGCGCGATTTGCAGGCCGCCTCCGCTTCGCGCGCTTAGCAGCGTGCGCCCGCGGCAGACAGCCTCGGCCGAACTATCGAGCGACAGTGCGCGCGGCCGATTTCGTGCTGCGGCGACGTCCGCCCGGCGTGAGCAAGCCCCGGGCAGCGGCCTTCATCTCCTCGAAGCTGTCGCGGAGGCACTGCGCCATGAATGCGGGATCGGGCACGATCTCCGGCACCGAGGTGGTCGTGATGACGAGCTTGCCGTCGTAGCTCGTCACCGCGAAGAACAGCGTGAAGCCGTCGGTGACCGGGGCGACGACCGAAAACAGCTCGAGCTTGGCGCCCAGGAAGTACAGCGGAAACGGCGGTCCGGGCACGTTGGAAATGCACAGGTTGTGGAAGGGCAGCCTGGGATTGCCGCCGAAGCCGCCGGCGAGCAGCAGCTTGCTCGCGAGCAGCATCGTGGGCGCCGGCGCGTGCTTCGTGAGATCCGTCAGCTCGCGCGCGCCGATCGCCTTGCTCACTTCCTTGGAGCGCGACGTCGCCGCGTGAATCGCGGCAAGGCGCTCGAGCGGATGCGCGATGTCCGTGCGCACGGCCGCCGTCATGATCGCCACTGCGTTGCCCGTCGTCTGCTTCTCGGAGGCGTCCTGTCGCGTGTTGATCGGCATAAATGCGACGAGCGACGGGTCGACCGGCTCGCGCTTGTCTGCAAGATAACGGCGCAGCGCGCCGCCGACGATCGCGGCGACCGTGTCATTCACGGTCGCGTCGGCGACCGCCGACTTGACAGCGCGCACCGCGTCGAACGGCAGGATCACCCCGTCGTACACGCGTTGCGTTCCCACCGCACCGTTGAAACGCGTGGTCGGCACCGGGTGGCGCCCGCTCGCCGCGTCCTTGGCGAGCTTCGCTGCCAGCCCGGCGACACGGGGCCCGACGGTCGCCAGCGCCCTGCCCGCGCGCAACGACGATGTTGCGGTATTGAGGGCGGCCCGGCTCAGGAGGGACAGCGTGTCGGGCGCCGGCTCCGGCGACCACCGCTTCTTCCTGAACTTGGGCAACTGCGGCGTCTGCGTGTGCAGGCGCCACGTGAGCTCCGTCAGCGCCGTCCCGTCCACCGAGCAATGGTGGAGCTTGGTGAGGATCGCGAACGAGTCCTTGGGCAAGAAGTCGACGTTGTCGAGACCCTCGACCACGTACATTTCCCACAGCGGACGGCTCAAGTCGAGGGGCCGCGCGGCGATACGCGAAGCCTGGATGCAGAACTGGCGCCAGTCGCCTGGCTTCGGAAGCGCGATGTGGCGGACGTGGTAGTCGATATCGAAGTGCTCGTCGTCGACCAGGTAAGGGAAGTCGAGCTCGAGCGGCACGCGCAGCAGCTTCTTGCGGAAGAACGGCGCGAGATGGAGGCTGGCCTCGATGTAGCGCCGGATGTCCTTGAAGCGCACGAGGCCGCCGGGCGCCGTGGACTGATCGTAGATGTAGACCAGGAGGCCGCTCGTGGCCGCATGCGGCTTGTCGAGGTACAGGAACATCGCATCCTGCCCGGTGAGCTGCTGCATCGTCGGCCTCCGGCTTTCGATCAACGCGCGGCCATGCGCGCGCCGCCGTCGAGGCGGATGCACTCGGCGTTGAGGTACGGGATCTCCACGATGGCACACACCATCGCGCCCGCCTCCTGCGGCTCGCCCATCCGCCGCGGGTACAGCACCATCTTGAGCAGCGACTCGCGCACCTTGTCCGGCACGCCGGCCACCATCGGCGTCTCGAAGAGTCCCGGCGCCACGGACATCACGCGAATGCCGAAGTCGGCGAGATCGCGCGCGATCGGCAGCGTCATCCCGACCACGCCCGCCTTGCTCGCAGCATAGGCGGCCTGGCCCATCTGCCCATCGAACGCCGCACCCGACGCGATGTTGACGATGACGCCCCGCTCGCCGCCATCGTCCTCCGGGGCATTCCCGATCATCGCCGTCGCGGCGAGGCGCAGCACGTTGAACGTGCCCGTGAGGTTCACCGCGATCACGCGATTCCACAATTCGAGGGGAAAGGGCTTGCCCTCGCGATCGACCGTCTTTGCGGCGAACGGCACGCCGGCGCAGTTGACGACGACATGCACGACGCCGAACGCCTCCCTCATCCGCGCGATACCCGCCTGCACGGACTGCTCGTCGGCGACGTTGACCATGACGGCAATCGCATTCGTGGCACCGAGCTCGTCCACGGCTTGTTGCGCGCGCTCGGCCTGAAGGTCGAAGATCGCGACGCGCCCGCCGCGCCTGACGAACTCGCGGCACACGCCGAGCCCGATGCCGGACGCGCCGCCCGTGACGATGGCGTTCTTGCCTTTGATCCGCATGATGGTTCCCGTTGAGTCAGCTGAATGCGCTCACGCCGGTCAGCGCCCGGCCGATGATGAGCTTCTGGATTTCGGTCGTGCCGTCGGGGATCGGAATGATGCGCGCCTCGCGGAACAGGCGCGACACGCGATAGTCCTCGGTCACGCCGAAGCCGCCGTGGATCTGCAGCGCAGCCGAGGTGGCGCGTACCGCCATCTCCGGCCCGAAGTACTTGGCCATCGCCGCCTCCATGTCACAGCGCTGGTCACGGTCGATCATCGCCGCGGCGCGCAGCCCGAGCAGGCGGGCGGCGTGGATGCCGGTCGCCATCTCGGCGAGGTAGTTCTGGATCGTCTGGTGCGCCGCGATCACCTTGCCGTGCTGGCGGCGTCCCTTCGCGTAGTCGACGGCCTGCTCGAGGGCGTCCTGCGCCACGCCGACCGCGCACATGCACAGGAGCGTGCGCGGCCGCTCGAAGAGCTTCACCGTCTGGCGCAGCGCCTTGCCCCGCTCGCCGAGGAGATTCGTCTTCGGCACGCGCGCCCCGTCGATGAATACCTCCGAAGTGTACGTCGAGTGCAGGGCCATCTTGGCGATCGGACGCGTGACGAAGCCGTGCGCTTCACGCTCGACGATGACGTACGACAGCTCGCCCTCGCCCGTGCGTGCGACGGCGATGACGAAGTCCGCGATATCGCCGTTGGAGATCCAGAGCTTCTGCCCGGTGACCACGAAGGCGTCGCCGTCCTCGACGGCGCGCGTCTTCACTTCGGCGACGTTGGACCCCACCTCCGGCTCCGAGATGCCCATGCACGGGATGACGCCGCCCCGCAGGATGCCCGGCAGCAATCGCGCCTTCTGCTCGGGCGTGCCGAGCGCGCTCACGAGGCCCGCGCCCGCGGCCTGGATCGAGACGGTGAACGCGAAGCCCAGCCAGTTGCGCGCGATTTCCTCCACGAGCAGCGCGAGCGTCACCATGCCGATGCCACTTCCGCCGTCGTCGTCGCTCACGAGCGCGCCCAGCACGCCGAAGGGCTCGATCTCGCCGAACAGCGCGATCGTTTCCTCGCGCGACGGCGGTCGGCCCGCCTTCTCGTACATGTCGCCCGCGGGCCGCAAGCGCTTCTCCGCGAAGCGGCGGAAGCTCTCGAGCGCGGCCCGCTGCTCTTCGCTCAGTTCGAACATGGCCGGCCCTCCTATCGTCCCAGGATCGTCACGCATGCCACCGCCTCCTCCACGCCGATCAGCCCACCGCCGTTCTCCGCGAGCGCCACGCGCGCGTTCGCCACCTGCCTGCCGCCGGCTTCGCCGCGCAGTTGCGTGACGAGCTCGAACACCTGGGCGAGCCCGGTGGCGCCCACCGGATGGCCCTTCGATTCGAGACCGCCCGATGGATTGACGGGAATGCGTCCGCCCAGGGTGGTCTCGCCGCGCTCGGCGAGCGGCCCGCCCTCGCCGAGCGTGCAGAACCCCAAGTTTTCCGTCTGGATGATCTCCCCCATCGCGGTCGCGTCGTGCACTTCGGCAACGCAGATGTCGCGCGGCCCCACGCCGGCCTTGTCATAAGCGCGCTTCGCCGCGAGCACGGTCAGGTGACGATCGAAGTCGTCCGCACGCCGGTCGCTTCCCGTTTGGACGACGGACGCGAGGACGCGCACCGCGCGGCCGCGGTCGACGCCGAGCTTGCGCAGGCCTTCTTCCGTGCAGAGTAACGCTGCCGCCGCACCGTCGCTGATCGGGGAGCACATCGGCAGCGTCAGCGGATAGGTGATCGGCGGCGCCGCCAGCACCTGCTCGACCGAATACGCCTCGCGATATTGCGAAACGGGGTTGTGCACCGAGTGCTGGTGGTTCTTCGCAGCGACCGCGGCGATCTGGCGCTGCGTGGTGCCGAACGTCTTCATGTGCATGCGGCAGAACGCCGCGTAGATGTCCATGAACACCGAGTACGGCTTGTCTGAAACGGTGCCGGGCGGGACCTCGACACCGCGCCCCAACTCGAGCAGCACGGCCTTGCTGTGCTCGGCGTTGCTAACGTCCCAGCCGCTGTCGAAGGCGGAGAACATCTTCGCCTTGTCGGGTGAGAACATCTTGTCCGCTCCGACGGCGAGCGCGACATCGCCTTCGCCCGCCTTCAGGAACATCGTGGCGAGATTGAATGCGGTGGAAGCGGACGCGCAGGCATTCTCGACGTTGACGACGGGAATGCCGCCGATGCCCATCGCGCGCAGCGCGATCTCGCCGCGAATGTAGTTCTGGCCCTCGAAGTGGCCTTGGGTCGCGTTGGAAAAGTACGCCGCCTGCAGCGCCGAGGCCTCGCAGCGGGCGTCGGCCAGCGCGGATTCCACCGCCGCGCGGGTCAGATCCTTGATCGAGCGATCGAGATGGCGGCCAAAGGGCGTCATTCCGACGCCGGCTACGTATATGCGAGTCATAGGCGAGTGTCCCGCTCAGCGTCCTGCGAACCGGGGCGGCCTCTTCTCGCGGAACGCCGCCAGCCCTTCCTGCAAGTCGTGCGAACGCAGGTGCGTGCGCAGGGTCAGCAGCTCGTTGGCAAGCGCCGCATCGCGCGGCAGGTCGAGCGCCGCGTCGGCGACGCGCTTCATCTGGCGCAGCACCAGCGGGCTTTTCGAGGCGATCTTCTCGGCAAGCGCGGCGACCCTCGCATGCAGCTCGGCACCGGGAACCACCTCGTTGACGAGGCCCCATTCGCACATCTGCACCGCGCTGACCTGCTCGCCGGTGTAGAGGAGATACTTCGCGCGCGTCGGTCCGAGCCGCCGCGGCAGCACCGCCGCGCCGCCCGCGCCGGGAAACACGCCGAAGTTGGCGTGCGCATCGCCCATGCGCGCGTGGTCGGCGGCGACGACGAGATCGCAGCAGAGCACGAGCTCCAATCCGCCGGCGAGCGTGAGGCCGTTGACGGCAGCAATCGCCGGCTTGGGAAAATCGCGCAGCCTGCCGAGCGTCGCGGCCGCCCGATCGAGAAAATCGGGCTCGCCGGGCGTGCCCGGTGCGAGCACCTGCTTGAGATCGGCACCCGCGCAGAACGCCGTATCGCCGTTGCCGGTGATCACCACGGCGCGGACCGAGGCATCGCCTGCTGCTGCGTCGAGCGCGCGCGCGATCCCGTCGAGCATGACGGAGGTCATCGCGTTCATCTCGCGCGGGCGGTCGAGGACGATCCACGCGGCGGAGCCGCGCACGTCGTATTGGATTTCGCTGAAGGAGGAGTTCATCGGTGCTGGACGTTCGCCGGAAGTGCCGTCATGGTAGGGACTGCGCCCGTGCGAAGAGCCCCCCGGTGGGGGGGCGCCCGTTCGGACACAGCGCCCCGACACTTCGCAAAACGAAGACCAGCCTCATGCCCTCCGAAGACGTCCTGCAAGCTTCTCTCGACCCATCGTCGGCGCTGGTCATCGACCTCAAGCCGAGCCTGCGCGCACGCTGTCTCAACGCCGCGTTTCGGCGTCTGGTCAAGAAGCGGGCGGTGCGATCCTTCGACGTGGAGGCCGCGCGGCACTTGATCGCGCAGCTCGATCGATGGCTCGGCACGGGCGGGCACGTGCGTCGCGCCGCTGTCGATGCGGGCGGCATCCCCGCAGCGTGGATCACGGGTCGGGCACGTGCGGGGCGCCGCGTGCTGCTGTACCTGCATGGCGGCGGCTTCATGATGCGTTCGCCGCGGCTGCATTCGCGGCTTGCTGCGCGCCTGTGCGACCTGCTCGGGGCACGGGCGCTGCTGCCCTGGTACCGCCTCGCCCCCGAGCACGCCTTACCCGCGGCGCACGAAGACTGCTTCCGGGCGTATGCCTGGCTGCGGGCGCAGGGCTGCCGACCCGAGGAGATCGTGGTGGCGGGAGACAGCGCAGGAGGGTTGCTCGCGCTCGCGACATTGCAACGCATTCGCGACGCCGGGCTGTCCCCACCCGCGTGCGGCGTCTTGTTCTCGCCGGGCTGCGACTTGTCCGCCATCGAGGAAGCGGCTGCCGCGGCCGGCGGGGATCCGCTGATCAGTGCCGATCTTCTGCGCCTCCTGGAGCGTATCGTCGTCGCACCAATCGATCCGCGCGACCCCGCGATCTCGCCTTGTGCGGGCAGCCTCGCCGGACTCCCGCCGCTGCTGATCCAGGTCGGCAGCACCGAAGCGTTGCTGGGCCAATCGCGAAGAGCCGCCGCAATGGCCCGCGCGGCCGGCGGGCAGGCGGAGCTTCAGGTCTTCGGGCAGATGCCGCATGTGTTCCAGGTCGTGCCCTGGCTGCCGGAGGCTCGTCACGCGCTTACGATGGTGCAGCGCTTCGTCGATTCGAACGTGCCCGGATGACCCAAGGCCCCCCGACGGTGGGGGCTGCACAGCCTCACCCGCGCAGCACACTGGACGCACTACGTGCACGAGGAGGACTCGACAATGAAGCGCACCCTGCAATGGACGAGTTTCGTCGTTGCCTGCGGGCTGTTCGCGGCGGCATTCGTCACCGCGCGCCCGGCGCAAGGCGACGCGAACGTGGCGGCCGACGGGACGATGTCTTTTGCGCCCGTGAACGTGCGCGTCGAGGACCTGCTACCCCACGGCCGCTAAGCACCTCCAGTCTCTTGTCGACGCCATCGCCGACGGGTTGAATCGTGCGGCCGACGTGCCGTCTGGCAAACGCAGCGCCATCATGACGCTGCTACAGGGCCACTTCCTCGCGGCCGGCTTCTGGCTGGGTCTGCTTGCCGCCGAGACCGTGCTCGAGCTGCATCCCCGCGCCTCGCAGCCGCCGATCGCCGTCGTGCACCTATGGATCGATTTGCTGTTCGAGGGACCGGTCGTGCTCGTCGTGCTCGTCACGGGCGCGCTCCTGCTCGCGAGGAGCTGGCCGGCGCCGCCCCTGGTTCTCATCAAGGCGGCGGTCGGCCTCGTCCCTATCCTCGCGAACCTCTACTGCTTCCCGCTCGTTCAAGGCCGCGCACGCACGACCGACCCGCAGCGCGCGCTCGCGCTGACGCGACGCATCAAGCTCACCGGCGCTGCCATTCCGTTCGCGATCGCCGCGTTCGCGATCGGGTTGTACCTGGGTCCCTGACGGCGCCGCTCGATGCTCAGGACGAGCTTCTCCGTCGACATCGCGCGCTCGCCGGTCGATGTCTACCGTGTGATCAGCAACCACGAGAACGACGTCAAGTGGCAGTCGGTCGTCGCGGAGGTGCAGAAGCTGTCCGCGGGGCCGGTCCGCGCCGGCAGCCGGTTCCGGCACGTTCTGGCGCTGATGGGAGTCAGAATGGAGGCTGAGCTCGAGGTCGCCGAAACCCGCTTCGGGGAAGCGCATGCGTTTTCCGCGTCGGGCGGACCCTTCGCCTTCGATGCGCGGGTCATTCTGGTAGAGACCGCCGCTGGAGTGCACGTGCGGACCGACATCGACGGGCGCGCAAGGGGCCTCGGACACGTGGCGGTGGTTACGCTGTCGCACCTACGCAGGCGCGAGATCGCCGCCGATCACCTGCGCTTGAAGCGCCTCATGGAAGCCGGCGATCTCTGACCTGCGGACGTGAGCCTCTGGTATTGCGGCGCGCGATCAATGCTGCTTGCGACGACTTGCACGGTTTCCCGCGCCGCCGCCTCTTCCGACTACGGACCGGCAACGGTCGCATTTTGCCGTGCGCCGAGTATCAGCGTGGATCGTCTCCCACCGATGCCCTTCTGCATCGACGGGTTGCTTGGGTTGACCAACTTGGTGCCATTGGCGGAGACGGAGGGATTCGAACCCTCGATACACTTTTTGGGCGTATGCTCCCTTAGCAGGGGAGTGCCTTCGACCACTCGGCCACGTCTCCGAAGCCGCGATTGTACCGGAACCGCCCACGGCCGCCGAGCGACGCTCACGGCGTATGCCGGTCGAGACTTTCGTCGCGATAGGAGGCGGGATCCTCGCGCGGCTCGAGGTGCGTGAAGACCGTAGTGCCCGGCGCCGTCGTGGCCACCTCGTGCTCGATGCGCTCGACGAGGTCGTGCCCCTCCTTGACGGTCCACGCGCCCGGAACCAGGACGTGCATCGACACGAACGACCGTCCCGCGGCCGCGCGCGTACGAATGGCGTGGAAGTCGACGCCCTGCCCGCGATAGCGCCCGAGCACGTCCTCGATCTTGGCGACGCGCTCGGGCGGCAGAGCCTCGTCCATCAGCCCGAAGGCGGACCGACGCAGCAGCGCCACGCCGGTGAATACGATGTTGCCGGCGACGACCAGCGCGATGACCGGATCGAGCCAACTCCACCCGGTAGCACTCACCGCGACGACGGCGATGACCACACCAACCGACGTCCACACGTCGGTCATCAGGTGATGCGCGTCCGCTTCCAGGGCGATGGAGTTGTGGCGGCGCGCCCCCTGCAAGAGCAGTCGCGCCACGATAAGGTTGATCGCGGTCGCGACGAGGGACACGACGGCGCCGAGGCCCACCTTCTCGAGCGCCTGCGGCTTCACGAGCCTCTCGATGGCCGCCCATGCGATCAGGCCCGCGGCCACCAGGATCAGCGCTCCTTCGAATGCGCTCGCGAAATACTCCGCCTTCGAGTAGCCGTACGCGTAGCGATGGTCCGGCGGCTTCGCCGACAGGAACAGCAGCCACATCGTGGCGCCGGCGGCCACGACGTTGACGACGGATTCGAGCGCGTCGGACAGCATGCCGACCGAGGCCGTGATGTACCACGCCGCGAGCTTGAGCGCGATCGTGACGATCGCCGCGATGAGCGACAGAAGCGCGAAACGGGTGAGAGGACGGCGGTCCATCGCGAACCGCGGAGCCGTCCGCGGTCAGGCGACCTTCACCAGAGCGCCAGTATCCGAAGACAGGCGGGCGGCGTCGAGCACCTGCTGGCACCGCCAGCCGTCCTCGAAATTGGGATTGGGGGACCGCGCGTTCGCGATCCCCTCCGTGAAGTCGCGCACGAGCATCCGGAACGCCATGAGGCGATGGTCGCGCGCATCCTTGTCGAGCCGAAATCGCGCGGGTGTCGGGAGCGGCGCGAGCGGTGAACCCTTGCGGCTTCCCACGACCACGCCGTCGTCGGTCGGATTCGGCCCCGCCTGCTCGGCCATCAGCGTGCCCTCGTCGCCCATCACTGCGATGCGCGCGCCGCGCGTAGGCGTCGCCGCGAACGAAGCGATCATCAACGCCATGCCGCCGCCCGCGAAATTGAGCGTGAACGAGAACGTATCGTCCGATTCCGCGGTGACGATCTTGCCGGTGGCGGCGTCGAGCACCTCGGGGCGCAGCGCCGCGAGCTGGCAGCTCACCGACACGACTTCGCCGAACCAGTCGCGCAGGCCGTCGATGTAGTGCGAGCCGAGCGCGCCGAGCAGGCCGCCGCCCTCCGCTTTGAGCGCCTGCCAGCTGAACGCGCGCGGCTGCGCGGTCGCGTAGCGGTCGAGGAAGAGCTCGAGCGTGCACATCGTGAAGCGGCCGATGTAGCCGTCGCGGAGGAGCTGCCCGATGTAGGCGCGCTGCGGCGTGTAGCGGAACTCGTGCGCGACCATGGCGGTGCGTCCGTACCGCGCCGCCGCGTCGCGCATCTCCGCCGCCTCCGTCGCGTTCATGGCGAACGGCTTCTCGCACAGAACATGCTTGCCCGCGGCGAGCGCGGCCATCGCGATCGGATGGTGCGTGCGCGGTGGCGTGCTGATGGCGATCGCGGAGATGTCGTCGCGCGCGACGAGTTGCATCGGATCGGTGCAGACGTCGGCGACACCTGCCGCATCGGCGGCCGCGCGCGCCTTGTCCGCGTGCCGGCTGCACACGACCGCGACCTCCCAGCCCTCGGACTGGAAGGCGGGCAGGTGCACCTGCGCGCCGAAGCCCAGGCCGACGATGCCGACGCGTGGATTGGCCATCGGCAGACTACGCCGGCTCTTTGTCGAGCTCGAAGGCCTTGTGCAGCACGCGCACGGCGAGCTCGAGGTACTTCTCGTCGATCACGACCGAGACCTTGATCTCGGACGTGGAGATCATCTGGATGTTGATGCCCTCATCGGCCAGGGTCTTGAAGAGCTTCGACGCGATGCCGACGTGCGAGCGCATCCCGATGCCGACGACCGATACCTTGCAGATGCGATTGTCGCCGATGATGTCACGCGCCTGCAGCCCCTTGTCGCGCGCCTGCGCGAGCACATCGAGCGCCCTCTGGTACTCGTTGCGATTGACCGTGAACGAGAAGTCGGTGTGGTTCGACGCGCCGATGTTCTGCACGATCATGTCGACGTCGATGTTCGACTCGGCGATCGGCCCGAGGATCGCATACGCGATGCCCGGCCTGTCGGGCACGCCCATCACCGAGATCTTGGCTTCGTCGCGGGTGAACGCGATGCCGGAGATGATCGCCTGTTCCATGTGCTCGTCTTCCTCGAACGTGATGAGCGTCCCCGACGCCGCCGACTCGGGATCGTCGAACGACGACAGCACGCGCAGTTTGACCTTGTACTTCCCCGCGAACTCGACGGAGCGGATCTGCAGAACCTTGGAGCCGAGGCTCGCCATCTCGAGCATTTCCTCGAAGGTGACGGTGTGGAGTCGGCGCGCCTCCGGGACGATGCGCGGGTCGGTCGTGTAGACGCCGTCGACGTCGGTGTAGATCTGGCACTCGTCGGCCGTAAGTGCGGCGGCAAGCGCCACGCCGGAAGTGTCCGAGCCGCCGCGGCCGAGTGTGGTGATGTTGCCCTCGGCGTCCACGCCCTGGAACCCGGCGACGATCACGATGGTGCCTTCATCGAGGTCGCGCCGCATGTTCGCCTCGTCGATGTCGAGGATGCGCGCCTTCGTGTACGCGTCGTCGGTCAGGATGCGCACCTGGCCACCGGTGTAGCTCTTCGCCTTCAACCCGAGCTCGTGAAGCGCGATGGCGAGCAGGCCGATGGTGACCTGCTCGCCGGTGGCGGCGACGACGTCGAGCTCCCGCGGCGAGGGACTGGCCGAGATCTCCTTGGCGAGCGCCAGCAGGCGGTTGGTCTCGCCGGACATGGCCGACACGACGACCACGAGTTTGTGCCCCTGGCGATGGAAATGCGCGACGCGGCGCGCGACTTTCTTGATGCGATCCGTCGAGCCGACCGACGTTCCGCCGTACTTTTGAACTATGAGGGCCATTGTTGACTGCGGTAACTACGACAGCGTGCGGAACGCGAGCGTCGCGTTGGTGCCCCCGAAGCCGAACGAGTTGGACAGCGCGCCGTTGATCGTCATCTTGCGCGCGGTGAGGGGAACGAAGTCGAGGTCGCACGCCGGGTCGACGTCGACGAGGTTGATGGTGGGAGGCGCGATCTGGTCGCGCATCGCGAGAACCGTGAACACGGCCTCGATGCCGCCGGCGGCCCCGAGCAGGTGGCCCGTCATCGACTTGGTCGACGACACGGCGAGCCTGCTCGCATGGTCGCCGAAGGCGCGCTTGACGGCCACGCACTCGGCGATATCGCCGAGCGGGGTCGACGTGCCGTGCGCGTTGATGTAATCGATGGCGGTCGGCTCCATGTGCGCATTCTTGAGCGCGTTGAGCATGCTGCGCCGCGCGCCGTCGCCGTTGTCCGGCGGCGCCGTGATGTGATGCGCGTCCGCGCTCATGCCGTAGCCGGCGAGCTCGCAATAGATGCGCGCGCCACGCGCTCTGGCGTGCGCAAGCTCCTCGAGCACGAGGATGCCGGCGCCCTCGCCCAGCACGAAGCCGTCGCGGCCGACGTCCCAGGGACGGCTTGCGGCCGCGGGATCGTCGTTGCGCGTGGACAACGCGCGCGACGCGCAAAAGCCGCCGATGCCCAGCGGGGACACGGTCGCCTCGGATCCGCCGGCCACCATGATCTCCGCATCGCCGTACTCGATGAGGCGCGCCGCTTCGCCGATGCTGTGATTGGCCGTCGAGCAAGCGCTGACGGTGCCCAGGTTCGGGCCCTGGTAGCCGTAGTGGATCGACACCAGCCCCGCGATCATATTGATGATCGACCCCGGCACGAAGAACGGCGATATCTTGCGCAAGCCGCCGGCGAGGTAATGGTTGTGCGTCTCCTCGATCATCGGCAGCCCGCCGATGCCGGAGCCGATGCACACGCCGGTGCGCTCCTTGTCGCCGGCGAAACCCTCGAGGCCGGCATCCTTCACGGCCTGCATCGTCGCGACCAGGCCGTAATGGATGAAGTGATCGTAGCGGCGCGCTTCCTTGCCCGACAGGTACTTCGTGACGTCGAAGCCCTTCACCTCGCCTGCGATCTGCGACGGGAAGTGCGACGCGTCGAAGCGCGTGATCTTCGCGATGCCGGAACGGCCCGCGAGGATGTTGCGCCAGCACTCCTCGACACCGATGCCCACGGGCGCGATGATGCCGAGACCGGTGACGACGACGCGGCGGCGGGACATGGCGAAAACGCGACTGGCGCGGGACCCTGTTCTTGCAGCCGCCTCTCGGCCGGCGCGGCGCGCGATCCGCCCGCCGCGCGGGAAGCCGCGGCTTCGCTACTTCTTGAGGTGGGCGCCGACGTAGTCGATCGCCTGTTGAACGGTGGTGATCTTCTCGGCTTCCTCGTCGGGAATCTCGGTTTCGAATTCCTCTTCGAGCGCCATGACGAGTTCGACCGTGTCGAGGGAGTCGGCGCCCAGGTCGTCGACGAACGACGACTCGTTCTTGATCTCGGCCTCGTTCACGCCCAGCTGCTCGGCGACGATCTTCTTGACGCGCTGCTCAACGTTGTCCATTGCTCTCCTCCCCGTGCGGGGCCCCCGATTTCAAACCTGCGGATTCTACCAGAACGCGGGCGCCGGCCGAGTCTGCCCGTCGTCCCGGTGCTAGACCATGTACATGCCGCCGTTGACGTGCAGTGTCGCGCCCGTCACGTAGCCGCCGCCCGGACTCGCGAGAAAGGCCACGGCGTGCGCGATGTCCTCCGGCGTGCCGAGGCGTCCGAGCGGGATTCGGGCGAGCAGTGCTTCGCGTGCGGCGTCCGGGAGCGCCTTCGTCATGTCCGTGTCGATGAAGCCCGGCGCCACGCAGTTGACGGTGATGTTGCGGCTGCCGACCTCCTGCGCGAGCGACTTCGTGAAGCCGACGAGCGCCGCCTTCGCCGCCGCGTAATTGGCCTGGCCCGGGTTGCCGCTGCTGCCGACCACGCTGCCGATCTGGACGATGCGCCCGTGTCGCGCCTTCATCATGCCGCGCATCACGGCCTTCGCGAGGCGGTACGCCGGCTTCAGGTTGGTGGCCATGATCGCGTCCCATTCCTCCTCCTTCATGCGAAGGAGCAGGTTGTCGCGCGTGACGCCGGCATTGTTGATGAGGATCGTGATCGCGCCGTGCTTGCCCTCGATCGTGGAGATCACCGCTTCGGTGGCCGCGGCGTCGGTGACGTCGAGCTTCATGCCGGCGCCGGCGTTGCCGGCTTCGGCGAGCGCCGCCGAGATCGCCGCGGCGCCCTCGTCCGTCGTCGCGGTGCCGATCACCGTTGCGCCGTCCTTCGCGAGCCGAAGCGCGATGGCGCGCCCGATGCCGCGGGTGGCGCCCGTGACGAGGGCGACCTGCCCTGCGAGCGGCGCCGTCACTTCGCGATCTCCTCGAGGGCGGCCGCAATCGCGTCGCTGTCGGTCAAGGCATACGCGGGAATCGTATCGGCGATCCGCTTGGTGAGTCCCGTAAGCACCTTTCCCGGCCCGCACTCGACGATATGGGTCACACCCTGGTCGGCCATGGCGCGCACGGTGGCGGTCCAGTGAACGGGGTTCGCGGCCTGGCGCGCGAGCGCCTCGCGGATCTCGTCGTGATCGCTGTGGCGCGCGACGTCGACATTGTGGATGACCGGGATCTTCGGCGTATCGATGCGCACTTGCGCGAGGCGCGCCGCGAGCTGCTCCGCCGCGGGGCGCAGGAGCGTGCTGTGGAACGGCGCGGAAACCGGCAGCAGCACGCCGCGCTTCGCGCCCTTCTGCTTGGCGAGGCCGATGGCGCGCTCCACCGCCTCCTTGTGTCCCGCGATGACGAGCTGCCCCGGCGCGTTGAAGTTGACCGCCTCGCACACCTGGCCCTGGGCCGCTTCGGCGCAGGCCGATATCACCGCGCCGTCGTCGCCGCCCATGATGGCGGCCATCGCGCCCTGGCCTTTCGGCACCGCGCTCTGCATCGCCTGCGCGCGAAAGCGAACGAGCGGCACCGCATCGCGGAAGGCAAGCGCGCCGGCGGCCACCAGCGCCGTGTACTCGCCGAGGCTATGCCCGGCGACGAGCGCCGGCGTCGGGCCGCCCGAGGCCTTCCAGGCGCGCCACGCGGCGACACCCGCGGCCAGCATCACGGGCTGCGTGTTCGTGGTGAGCGCGAGCGCTTCCTGCGGTCCGTTCTCGACCAGCGCCCACAGATCCTCGCCCAGCGCGTCGGAGGCCTCGGCGAACGTCTCGCGCACCACCGGATGCGCGCCGAAGCCGCTCATCATGCCGACGGCCTGCGAGCCCTGTCCGGGAAATACGAATGCGATCTTCATGTCGGTGGAGGTAGCCTCATGCTACCACCGCAGAAAGACCGACCCCCACGTGAAGCCGCCGCCCACCCCGAGCAGCATCACGTGATGGCCTTCGCGAATGCGCCCGTCGCGCACGGCCATGTCGAGCGCCATCGGGATCGACGCCGCCGACGTGTTGCCGTGCTCGCCCACGGTCACGATGAGCCGCTCGTGCGGCAGGTGCAGTTTCTTCATCGTGGCGTCCATGATGCGGATGTTCGCCTGGTGCGGGATCACCCAGTCGATGTCCTCGGGCAGCATGTTCACCGCCGACAGCGCCTCGTGCGCACAGTCCGCGAGGACCTTCACCGCGAACTTGAACACGGCCGAGCCGTCCATGCGCAGGAACGGGGTGCCGGTCACGACACCGTTGTGTACCGTGCCCGGCACGCAAAGGATCTCGCGATGGCTGCCATCGGCGTGCAGGTGCGAGGTGAGTATGCCCGGCGCGGCCGACGGCACCAGCACGACCGCCCCGGCGCCGTCGCCGAACAGCACGCACGTGCCGCGGTCGCCCCAGTCGAGAATGCGCGAATAGATCTCGGCGCCGACGACCAGGGCGTTTCGCGCGGCCCCGGTCGCGACCATCTTGTCGGCGATCGCGAGCGCGTAGACGAAACCCGAGCACACCGCACCGACGTCGAACGCCGCGCCGCCCTTGATGCCAAGCTTGTCCTGCAGGATGCACGCGGTCGACGGGAAGATCATGTCGGGCGTTGCCGTGGCCAGGATCACCATGTCGATGTCGGCGGCGGTCATGCCGGCGGCGGCGATGGCCTCGCGCGAGGCAAACAGCGCGAGATCGGACGTGGTCTCGCCCGCCGCCGCGATGTGGCGCTGGCGGATGCCCGTGCGCGTACGGATCCACTCGTCGCTCGTATCCACCCGGCGCGCGAGCGCCTCGTTGGTCAGAATCTCGGCCGGGAGATAGCGGCCCGTCCCGGCGATACGGCTAGCCTGCATCGGATTCCGTGACCGCGACGGCCGGGGCGGCCTCACCGGTCGGCATCGTCGCCACCTCGCGCGCGATCTTGTCGAGCACGCCGTTGACGACCTCGGCGTGCGCCTTGTACAGCGCGTGCTGGAAGCCCAGACGGTCGGCGCTGCCGTGGCTCTTCACGACCACGCCCTTCAAGCCGACGAGCGTGGCGCCGTTGTAGCGCCGCGGGTCGACGCGCTTCTTGAACGCCGACAGCGCCGGCATCGCCGCCAGCGCCGCGAGCTTGCGGCCCGGATTGCGCGTGAACTCGGTGCGCAGGAAGTCGTAGAGCATCACGATCAAGCCCTCCGACACCTTGAGGGCGACGTTGCCCACGAAGCCGTCGCAGACGACGACGTCGGTCGTGCCCTTGTAGATGTCGTTGCCCTCGATGTTGCCGTAGAAGTTGACCGGCGCCGACTTCAGGAGCTCGGACGTCTCCTTGACGACGTCGTTGCCCTTGATGTCCTCCTCGCCGATGTTGAGCAGGCCGACCGTTGGTCGCTCGATGCCCTCCACCGCGGTGGCGAGCGCGCTGCCCATCACCGCGAACTGCACGAGCTGCGCCGGCGTGCAGTTGACGTTGGCGCCCAGGTCGAGCGCGGTGATGACGCCCTTGCGGGTGGGCAGCTGCGATGCGATCGCGGGGCGGTCGATGCCGGGCAGCGTCTTCAGCACGAAGCGCGCGATGGCCATGAGCGCGCCGGTATTGCCGGCGGAGACGCAGGCCTCGGCGGTGCCATCCTTGACCAGGTTGACGGCGACTCGCATGGACGAGTCCTTCTTCCTGCGCAGCGCGTCGGCCGGCGGCTCGTCCATCGCGACGACCTCGCTGCACGCGCGGATCGTCGCGCGTTCCTTCGCCGGCGATCGAGACTTGGCGAGCGCATCGGCGAGCGCGGCCTCGAGGCCGACGAGGATCACGCGCGCGTCCGTCCGCTCCTCGAGGAAGGTGAGCGACGCCGGCACGGTGACGGCCGGACCGTGATCGCCTCCCATCGCGTCGACGGCAATGGTCACTGACACGGCGTGGGCCTCATGGGTGGATGCTGCTGGCGGGTCGTAGCTTCGGCGGCAGTTTACCCGCGCCGAGCCGATCGCGCTTCCAAGGCCTTCGAATCAAGACGCGCTGCCTGGCGTCCCGATCGCGTTGAACTACTCGTCCGCTTTGGTCTTGACGACCTTCTTGCCGCGGTAGTAGCCGCTCGGGCTGATGTGATGGCGAAGGTGCGTCTCGCCGCTCACGGGCTCGACCGCGAGCGCCGGCGGCGACAGGTGATCGTGTGCGCGGTGCATGCCGCGCTTGGACGGCGACTTCTTGTTCTGCTGGACTGCCATGGCTAACTCCTAGCTTTCGTTGTGATTTCCGTGCTCGCCGCCCGGGCACGCGCCGCCTTCGTGCACCGGCGCGTACGGCAGCGTCAACAGCAATTCGTCTTCGATCAGCTCCGCCGGATCGAGCGGACGATCGGCCACGAGGACCTCGTCGTCGCTCGTGGCGTCGAGCGCATCGGCGTCCGCCTCGCTCTTCGCGAGCGCGGCGATCGCGCGATGCGCTACCGGCAGCGCGAAGTCCGCGAGACAACGCTGACAGGTGACCGGCACGCGGCCCTCGATCGCGATCGCGAGCGCCGGCCTGCCGGCGGCATCTGCCGTGCCTTCGATGCGCCACGAAACGCGACCACCGCCCTGGCGATCTGCAGGCGCGACCCGATCGGCGAGCCGCTCGGACGCCGCGATGTCGAGCGTGCCTACGAGCACCCCCTTGTCGCGCGCCAGCCGGTACGCGTCGAACGTTCCCGCCTTCGACTTCATGCGCTCTCGAGCAAACATGAAATAATAGCCCAAAACGCAACAACCGTCAAAGAAATGCCAGAAAAAACAAAGGGGAAGACGCGGCGACTGGTCCTGGGGTCGAACTCCCGCTATCGCCGCGAGCTCCTGGGCCGGCTCGGCCTCGCTTTCGAGGTCGCGGCGCCTCACGTCGACGAAGCGGCGCTTCCGGGCGAGAGTCCCGCGGCCACGGCGATTCGGCTGTCGGAGGCCAAGGCACGAGCGGTGGCGGCGCGATTTCCCGACGCGCTCGTCATCGGCTCCGACCAAGTGGCCGATTGCGACGGCGCCGCGGTCGGCAAGCCCGGCGACCGCGCCAACGCGATCGCGCTGCTGCGCGCCCTTTCCGGCAAGACGGTCGTCTTCCACACCGGGGTCTCCCTGGTGGACGCGGCGAGCGGGCGTTGCCAGCGCGACCTCGTCGACGTGGCGAGCACGTTCCGCGTGCTTTCGGACGCCGAGATCGTCTCCTACCTCGATCGAGAGGCGCCCTACGACTGCGCCGGCGGCGTGAAGTCGGAGACGCTCGGCATCGCCCTTTTCGAGCGCATCGCGAGCGATGACCCGAGCGCACTCGTGGGCCTCCCGCTCATCGCGCTGTGCCGGATGCTGCGCGCCGAAGGCGTGGATCCGTTGCTGTGACGCTCTATCTGGTGCCGAACCTGCTCGGCCTGGTGCCGCCGCAGGAGGTGCTGCCGGCGCGCACCATCGCGGTCGCCCGCACGCTGCGCAGCTGGGTGGTCGAGACGCCGAAGCCGGCGCGTGCGTTCCTCAAGTCGCTCGCGCCGGACCACGCGATCGCCGATCTCGACATCCGGCCGTTGCCGGGGCGAGCGACCCCCGAGGAGCTCTCGGCGCTGCTCGCGCCCGCGCGCGAGGGTCGCGACGTCGGGCTGCTCTCGGACGCGGGCTGTCCCGGCATCGCCGATCCCGGCGCGACCCTCGTGGCCGCCGCGCATGCGGCTGGCCTACGCGTGGTGCCGCTCGTGGGCCCGTCGTCGATCGTGCTCGCGCTCATGGCGTCCGGGATGAACGGGCAGAGCTTCGCCTTCCACGGCTACCTGCCCGTGCCCGGCGCGGAGCGCGCCGCGGCGCTGCGCAAGATCGAGGCGGATTCGCGGACGCTCCGGCGCGCCGAAGTCTTCATCGAGACGCCGTACCGCAACGGCGCGATGATCGCCGCCATCGGCGAATCGTTGCGGCCGTCCACCCAAGTGTGCGTGGCGGCCGACCTCACGCTACCGACCGAGACGATCGAGCGGCGCGCCGCTTCGGCGTGGCGGCGCGAGGACGCAGCGCGCTTCTCGAAGCGACCGGCAATCTTCGTGCTGGAGGCCTAGCGCGCGGTGGGCGAGTCTTCGATGTAGGACTTCAGCATGCGGTTCTCGAAGGACTGCTCCTCGTAGACCGCCTTCGCCACGTCGTGGAACGAGACGACGCCCAGCAGCGTCGTGCCGTCGAGCACCGGCACGTAGCGCGCGTGCCGCTCGAGCATCCTGCCCCGAAGCTCCATCACGTCGAGCTTGGGTGCGGCCGTGAGCGGGTCGCGGTCGAAGATTTCGGCCACGCGCATGGCGCCGATCGTGCCGCCGCCGGCCGCCAGGGCCGCCAGGACCTCGCGGAAGGTGAGCATGCCGATGAGGACGCCGTGCTCCATGACGACGAGCGAGCCGATGTCGTTGTCCGCCATGACCTTGACTGCGTCGAGCACGGCGCCGTCAGGCGTGGTGGTGAACAGCGACGTCGATGCCTTGATGCGCAGGATTTCGCTGATGAGCATGGCAACCCCTAATGACGGTCCGTCGACGGTCCGTCGCGCGACCCAGTCAGGTTACTCCCGCAACGGCAGCGCGTGCAACAGGCCCGGCCGCGCGGCGCCCCGGTGCCGGCCTGCGCCGCGGCGTCATGTCATTGCCCCCGGGAATAGACGTAGTCCGGCAGCCACATCGCGATCTGCGGAAAGACGTAGACGAGGAACATCGTCATGAACACCATGAACAGGAAGGGCAGCGCCCCGGCAAAAATCTGGTTGAGCGACACGTGCTTCGGCGCGACGCCTTTCAGGTAATAGCAGGCCATCGCCATGGGCGGGGTCAGGAACGACGTCTGGATGTTGAGCGCCACCAGCACGCCGAAGAAGACGGGGTCGATGTCGAAGTGGTGCAGGAGCGGCAGGAAGATCGGCACGAAGATGATGATGATCTCGGTCCACTCGAGCGGCCAGCCCAACAGGAAGATGATGAACTGCGTCAACAACATGAACGTCACCGGCGTCATGTTGAGACCGAGGATGAAGTTCTCGATCACGGCCTGGCCGCCCAGGTAGGAGAACACCGAGGAGAACGACCACGACCCGACGAACAGCCAGCACACCATCGCGGCAGTGCGCGCCGTCAAGAACACCGCCTCCTTCAGCCGTTGCACCGTGAACTGGCCGTAGCCGATCGCGAGAAGGATCGACCCCAGCGCGCCGAAGGCGGCGGCCTCGTTCGGCGTGGCGAGCCCGAACAGGATCGCGCCGAGGACCGCGAGGATCAGGAAGGCGAGCGGGAAGAACGACTTCAGCAGGAGCAAGACAACGTCGAAAAACGGGATGTCGGTCTCTTCCTTGGGCAGCTTCGGGGCGAGCCTCGGGTTCAGCATCGCGCGCCCGATGACGTAGACCATGTAAAGGCCGGCAAGCAGGAACCCGGGCAGGAAGGCGCCGGCATACAGACGCACGACGGATACGCTGGCCATCGCGCCGTACAGAATGAGCATGATGCTCGGCGGAATGAGGATGCCGAGGCAACCCCCGGCCGCGACGACGCCGGCGGAGAGCTTGGTGTCGTAGCCCGCCTTCAGCATCGCCGGAAACGCGAGGAGTCCCATCAGCGTGACGACGGCCCCGACAATCCCCGTTGCGGTGGCGAACAGCGCGCAAGTTGCCAGCGTCGCTACGGCGAGCGACGCGGGAATGTGCTTCGCCGATACCTGCAGGCTCCGGAACAGGCGGTCGAGGATGTTGGAGCGCTCGACCATGTACCCCATGAACAGGAACAGCGGGACCGCGATCAGCACGTCGTTCGACATCACGCCGAACGCGCGCTGGACGAGCAGCTGGAAGATGTTGTCGCCCATCGCGTAATAGCCGAAGAACACGGCCAGGGCGATGAGCGTGAACGCGATCGGAAATCCGAGGAAGATCGTGACGATGAACATGCACATCATCAGGACGCCGACTTGGGGATCGGTCATGGCTTGTCCCCGTGATGCTCGACGTCCTCGAGGATCTGCGCGGCCGTCTTGCCGGACTGCGCCTCCTCCAGGATCACCTTCTCCAGTTCCTCGACGTCGCGCCTGCGGTGCGGCGCCTTGCCCGTGCGCAGCGCGATGACCGACCGGATGACCTCTACCGTTCCCTGGATCAGCATGAATATCGCCGCCAGAGGGATGATGCCCTTGAACGGCCAGATCGGCGGTCCGGTCGGACTCGATGCGCTGTGCTCGTCGATCAGAAAGGAGAGCTGGAAGAACTGGTACCCCGAATACAGGAGCGCCAGCATCGCGGGGAAGTAGAACAGCAGCAGGCACGCGAGCTCGATGCCGGCCCTGACCTTGGTCGAGAGCATCCGCGAGATGAAATCCCCACGCACGTGGGCGTCCTGCGAGACCGCGTACGCACCGGCCATCATGAAAAGCGTGCCGTACAGGATGTATTCGGTGTCGTACGCCCATCCGGTCGGTGCGCTGAACACGTATCGCATGATGACGTCGTAGGACGTCACCAGCGTGAGGCCGATGATGCACCAGGAGAACGTCTTGCCGACCCACGTGCTCAGGTCGTCGACGAACAGCAGGTACCGTTGCATGCGCTCCCCTTCGCGTTCCGGATGAACCCGAAAGCCCGCGCGGCGCGTCCGCGGCGGAGTTCGATTCGGACGAGGTCCTCGGCCGGCCGAAAGGTCGCTGGTCCGTCAGCGACCCTCCGGCCGAACCGAAGGTCCTGCGCGAATCGACGTCAGGCCTTGTCGATGCTGAAGAAGTGCTTCGAAGCGAGACTGCGCGGCGACTCGAACTGCGCCCGGTACGCGACCACGGTCTTAGCCCACGCCTTCTGCGAGTCGATGACCCTGCCGAAGAACTTGTTCTCCGCGGACAGCCGCGCGAGCACCTTGTCCCACGCCGCGAGCTGAGCTTCGAGCACGGACTTGGGCGTCTCGTAGACCTTCACACCGGCTTTTTCGACCTTGACGAGATCTTCCGGGTAGCGCTTCTGCCATTTCCAGGACATGTCGGCCGACGCGGCCTCCGCGGAGTACTTGAGGATCGCCTGCAACTCCTTGGGCAGTCCGTTGTACTTGCCCTTGTTGAAGATGATTTCAAAGCACTCCATGTCCTGATGGAAGCTTTGCACCATGTAGACTTTCGAGACGTCCGGGAAGCCGAGCGCGAGGTCGGAGGACGGATTGTTGAATTCGGCGGCGTCGAGCACGCCACGATCCATCGCCGGGACGATGTCGGGGCCGCCGATGATGGTGACCGACGCTCCCAGCTCGTTCATGAGATCCGCCGCAAGGCCGACGGTGCGGTACTTGAGCTTCTGGAACTGGGCGACGTCCGTGACCGGCTTCTTGAACCACCCGAGGGGCTGCGTGGGCATCGGCCCGGTCAGCCAGCCGACCACGTTGACCTTGAGTATGTCGTTCAAGAGCTCGTTGTACAGCGTCTGCCCGTCGCCGTAGTAGAACCATCCGAGCAGGTCGTTGGCGACCCAGCCGAACGACGGCGCAGTGCCGAACAGGGAAAAGGCCTTGTTCTTGCCGTACCAATAGGCGCAGACGCCGTGTCCGCCGTCGAGCACACCGCTGCTGACCGCGTCCTGCATCCCGAAGGCGCCCACCACGGCGCCCGCCGGCAGCACGTCGAGGCGAAGCTTGCCGGAAGCCATCTCGTTCACGCGTCGCGCGTAGTCCTGCGCGTACTCGTGGAAGATGTCCTTGGCAGGCCAGGTGCTCTGGAATCGCCAGACGATCGGCGCTTGGGACTTCGCGATCATCGGGAAGCCGAGCGTGGCGCTGCCGGCTGCGGCACCCGTAGCGGCCTTCAGGAACTTGCGGCGGGTGCCCTGCCTGTGGGCTGCGGGCTTGTCGCCATCGAGCGGTTTGTTCATGTTTCCTCCTAGAGAATCGGCGTCTTTGCGCCACGTCGGGGATGTAGTCGTAGTCGACCCCGAACTTGTTCGAGACGCGCCCGCAATCTCGCGAGCCGCCCCTCCATTTCAGTCTATACCCGCATCCCGCGCACCGTCCATGGTCACGCCAGGATCTCAGCGGTTGTGGCGAACAGGCAGCGCCGGAGCGCCATTCCGCTGCAGCGCGTCGCCCTTTGCCGGCGACCGCGCGCCATGGCCGGCGGATCAGCCAGCCACCGGGCGCCGCTCGCGCAGTGCCTGGGCGAGCGTTCCCGCATCCACGTACTCGAGCTCGCCGCCGACCGGAACGCCGCGCGCGAGGCGGGTCACCGCGAGCCCGCGCGCGGCCATCAGCTCGCCGATGTAGTGCGCGGTGGCCTCGCCCTCGTTGGTGAAGTTGGTCGCGAGAATGACCTCCTTCACCACACCGTCGGTCGCGCGCTTGAGAAGCCGGTCGAGGCGGATCTCCTTGGGACCGATGCCGTCGAGCGGCGACAAGCGTCCCATGAGGACGAAGTAGAGCCCCTGGTACGCCTGCGCGTGCTCGACCATCAAGAGATCGGCCGGCGTCTCGACCACGCACAGCAGCGACGGGTCGCGCCGCGGCGAGCGGCACAGCGCGCAGATCGTGTCCTCGGTAAAGGTGTTGCAGCGCTCGCAGTGGCGAATCGTGTCGGCGGCGTGGGCGAGCGCGGCACCTAGCGAGCGCGCGCCGTCGCGATCGTGCTGCATGAGGTGCAGCGCCATCCGCTGCGCTGCCTTCGGCCCCACGCCGGGCAGGCATCGCAGCGCCCGCGCGAGCGCGTCGAGCGTGGACAGGGGCTCCTGCATGGGGACGGGTCGCTCGTTCAAGACAGAAATAGGGTCAGACCCCATTTCAAAGTGTTTCTGAAAAAGGGGACAGGCCTCGTAATGGGGTCTGACCCTATTTCAGAAGGGAAGCTTGAATCCGGGCGGCAGCGGCAGGCCAGCGGTAAGCCCCGCCATCTTCTCCTGCGTGGTCGTCTCGACACGGCGCACCGCGTCGTTCACCGCGGCCGCGACGAGGTCCTCGAGCATGTCGCGGTCCTCGGCGAGCAGCGACGGATCGATCGACACGCGCTTGACGTCGTGGCGGCAGGTCATGACTACCTTCACGAGGCCCGCGCCGGCCTGCCCCTCGACCTCGGTCTGCGCGAGCTCCTCCTGCGCCTTCTTCATATTGTCCTGCATCTGCTGGGCCTGCTTCATGAGGCCCGCGAGCTGGTTCTTCATCATGGCGTTGCGTCCTTCACTCGTTCGCTGGCTTGATCGTGTCGCTCTTCACCTGGCCGTCGAATCGCGCGAGGAGATCGCGCACGAACGGCTCTTCGCGGAACGCCGCCTCGCGCTTGCGGTTCGCCTCGGCGCGCTCGCGCTTTTCCGTAGCGGCCAGCGAAGAATCGGCAGGCGCGCCGACCTCGAACGCGAGCAACAGCTTGCGGCCGGTGGCCTGCTCGAGCCCGACCTTCAGCTTGTCGGAGTACGCCTTGTCGGCGAGATGCTTGAATGCGGCGGGCAGCGCGAGCGTCAGCGCATTGCCCGCGATCGACTTGAGTTCGGTCTGCGCCGCGAGCTGCGCCGCCATGCCGGTCAACTTCAGGCCGGCCACGAAGGCGGGCCAGTCGGCGACGTCGGCGGGCAACGCTACGACGTCGCGCGGGAGCGCGCCCTGCGCCGCGCGCGTCGCCGCCGGGATCACCGCCGCCACGCCGGGACCCGGTGTGGCGACCTGGCGCGAAACCGGAGCCGGCGCCGCCCGCTCGACACGCGGCGCGGGGTCGCCCGTCTTGTCGGGTGAGAACGCGAGCATACGCAGGAGCGTCATGGCCACACCGGTCGCCTCGTCGGGCGCGAGCGCCAGGTCGGCGCGGCCCTGCGTTGCGATCTGGTAGTGGAGCTGCACCGTCTCCGGCGTGAAGCGTGCCGCGTAATCGGCGAGCCGCGGCGCATCGTCGAAGGCTCGCGCCGCCTCGGGCACGACCTGCGCCACCGCGATGCGGTGGAAGAGCGAGGCGAGCTCGTCGAGGGCGAGCGGTGACGACAGCCCGCGCGCCGCGAGTGCGTCGCTCTCGGCCAGGAGCGACGGGCCGTCGCGGGCGGCCAGCGCGTCGGCGATGCGATAGGCGTACTCGCGGTCCACGGTGCCGAGCATCGTGCGGACGACGTCTTCCTTCACCTCGCCGCCGCCGAAAGCGATCGCCTGGTCGAGCAGCGACAGTCCGTCGCGCAGCGAGCCCTGCGCCGCGCGCGCGATGAGCGCGACGGCGGCCGCCTCCTGAGCGACCTTCTCCTCGCCCAGGATGTACGTGAGGCGCGCCGCGATCAGCGGCGCCGGCAACGGTTTCAGGTTGAACTGCAGGCAGCGCGACAGCACCGTCACCGGGATCTTCTGCGGGTCGGTGGTGGCAAGCACGAAGCGGACGTGCTCGGGCGGCTCCTCGAGCGTCTTGAGCATCGAGTTGAAGGCTGCCTTCGAGAGCATGTGCACTTCGTCGATGAGGTACACCTTGTAGCGCCCCGCCGTGGGCGCGTAGCGCGCGTTGTCGAGGATCTCGCGCATGTTGTCGATGCCCGTGTTCGACGCGGCGTCGAGCTCGAGCAGGTCGACGAAGCGTCCAGCGTCGATGTCTTTGCACGCCGCGCACACGCCGCACGGGGTCGCGGTGACCCCGTTGGTCACGCAATTGAGGCATTTCGCGAGGATGCGCGCGATCGTGGTCTTGCCGACGCCCCGCGTCCCCGTCAGCAGGTAGGCGTGATGAAGGCGGCCGCGCGCGAGCGAGTTCGCGAGCGCGGTGACGACGTGCTCCTGCCCCACGAGATCGGCGAACGTCGCCGGCCGCCATTTGCGCGCGAGGACCTGGTAGCTCATGACGCGATTATCGCCACGAAAATAGGGTCAGACCCCATTTCAAGGGAAACATTTTGAAATGGGGTCTGACCCTATTTTGGGGTGGCGAGCCGTGATCCCGGCACTTGCAGGACTTCGCTGTGGCTGCTTCCTTCCGGACCTGACCAGATTCACGAGCCTGCAATGCGGGGCGACCCGCCCTTGATCTTCCGTGCGTCGCAAAAAAGAAAGGATTATACCGTTTGGCGGCTGCCCGCCGGCGACAAGCCGGACCGCTCGTGTCCGCGTGGCTATAATCGCGGCGGTCGAAAAGGGTTGGGAGGAAGGGGATGGCTGGTGCCTGAAGAACGGCCCACGCGGCCGCGCCTTGCGCCGATGCGCCTGACCGGCATGCTGCTGGCGCTCGTCGCCCTGCTCGTTTGCCTGGCGGAGCCCGCGCCCCCCTCGGCCCCCGACCGAACGCTCGTCGTCGCCCTGCTGCGCGCCCCCGTCTCGTTATCGCCGACCGGCCTTGCGATGCCGACCGGGCTAAACCGCGATCTCGTCGAGGCCTACGCCGCGGCGCGCGGCCTCGCGGTCACGATCATTGAGTTCGAAGACGCCGAGGCGCTCCTCTCCAAGGTGGCCGCCGGCGAAGCTCACGTCGGCGTCGGCGCCCTCGCCACGGCGTCGCAAGGCGTGCTCTGGACGATCGCGCCGGAATCGCCGGCGGGACCGCCCGCGGGCGCGTGGGCCGTGGCGCCGGATCGCGAGGCGCTGCGCGACGACATCGATCGCTATTTCGCAGCGGCGCAGAACGACGGCCTTCTCGCGAGCCTTGCCGACCGCTATTTCGGCCCCGCCGTCGAAATCGAGCGCATCGACGCCGGCATCTTCCGCGACCGCGTGCAGACCGTGCTGCCGCGCTATCGCCGCTGGTTCGAGGAGGCGCAGGCCGCGACCGGCCTCCCGTGGCGGCTCGTCGCCGCGGTGGCCTACCAGGAATCGCAATGGGATCCGGAGGCCACGAGCGAGACCGGCGTGCGCGGCTTCATGCAGATAACTTCGGACACGGCGCAGCGGCTCGGCATCGTCGACCGCCTCGATCCGTACGCGTCCATCGTCGGCGCCGCGCACTATCTCGCTTTCTTGAAGTCGCACCTGCCGGCGCGCATCACAGAGCCCGACCGCACTTGGCTCGCACTCGCGGCATTCAACATCGGCGCCGGCCACCTCGAGGATGCGCGCATACTCGCGCAGCGGCAGCGCCTCGATCCCGACCGCTGGACCGATGTACGGCAAGTGCTGCCGCTGCTCGCCCTTCCCGAGCACTACGAGAGCGCGCGCAACGGCTACGCGCGCGGCGGCATGCCGGTGGTGTTCGTGGACCGCGTGCGCGCGTACTACGACATCATGCTTCGCCGGGTGCCGGCGGTCGACGCGTTCATGCTCGCAGCGAATCCGTAAGCCTCTTGCGCGCTCGCGTAAAATGCGAGCCATGCATTCCTCGCGGTTACGCGCGCTCGCGTGCATCTTTCTCATCGCCGCCTTCCCGGCGGCGGCCGCCGACGCTCCCCCTTCCGTCTTTCTCGAGGACCTGACGTCGCCGGAGCTCGCCCAGCGCATCCGCGCCGGCAGCACGACCGCGATCATCCCCATCGGCGGCACGGAGCAGAACGGTGCGCACATGGCACTCGGCAAGCACAACGTGCGGGTGCGCGCGCTCGCCGGCAAGATCGCGCAGGCGCTCGGCAACGCGATCGTCGCGCCGGTGATTGCGTACGTGCCGGAAGGCGGCGTCAACCCGCCGACCGGGCATATGCGTTACCCGGGCACGATCACCGTGTCCGACAAGACCTACCGCGACCTGCTCGACTCGGCAGCCCGCAGCTTGAAGCTCGCGGGGTTCCGGGACATCGTCCTTCTCGGCGACCACGGCGGCTACCAGAAGGACGACGAGGCGGTCGCGCAGGCGCTCAACCATGCGTGGACCGGAACCGGAGTGCGCGCGCACGCCGTCACGGAGTATTACCGCGCGTCGACGGCCGCGTTCGCGGAAGCCCTGCAGCGCAAGGGATACGCGGCGAGCGAAGTCGGCATGCACGCCGGGCTCGCCGACACCTCGCTCGCCCTGGCAGTCGATCCCTCGCTCGTGCGCGGCGACCGCCTGCAGCCCTCGCCGGGCGTGACCGGCAATCCGGCGCGCGCCAGCGCGAGCCTCGGCAACGCCGGCGTCGACATCATCGTTGCGCAGACCGTGGCGGCGATCCGCGCCGCCCCCGCCCGGCCGTGAAATGCGTTCGTCACATTGCGACAATCTTCGGGAGCCCTCGTGAAGTCCGCGGTCCGCCTTAGCCTCGTCGTCCTCTTCCTGCCGCTGGTCCTCGCCGTCGCCGCGCAAGCTCCCAAGGGCCCGAAGCCGGTCGAAACCGTTCCGGGCATGCCGCCTGTGCCGGACCCGAGCAATCTCTACAGCGAGACGACCGCCGGCAAGATCCGCCCCGACGTCGCCAAGGACCTCGCGCGCGTGTATGTGCCGAACCTGCAATCCGACGACGTCTACGTGATCGACCCGGCCACGTTCAGCGTGGTCGGCAAGTTCCGCGTCGGCCTCAATCCGCAGCACGTCGTGCCGTCGTACGACCTGCGCACGTTGTGGGTGGCCAACAACGCCGAGAACACGACCAAGGGCAGCCTGACCCCCATCGATCCGGCGACGGGCAAGCCCGGCAAGGCCATTGCCGTCGACGATCCGTACAACATGTATTTCTCGCCGGACGGCAAATCGGCGATCGTCGTGGCCGAGGCGATGAAGCGTCTCGACTTCCGCGACCCGGTCACGATGAGCCTCCAGTACTCGATCGACGTACCGAAGTGCGCGGGGATCAACCACGCCGACTTCTCGATCGACGGCCGCTACGCGATCTTCACGTGCGAGTTCACGGGCACGGTGGCCAAGATCGATCTTGTCGCGCGCAAGGTGCTGGGCTACACGCAAGTCATCCAGCCCGGCCGCCCGACCAGGACGGTGAAGGGACCGGACGGCCGCGACGAGATCATCTGCACGACGTGGAGGGGCATGCCGCAGGACATACGCGCCTCACCCGACGGCAAGCTCTTCTACGTCGCCGACATGATGGCCGACGGCGTGCATGTGGTCGACCTCGAGACGTTCCGCCAGGTGGGCTTCATCGAGACCGGCAAGGGCACGCACGGCCTGTACCCGAGCCGCGACGGCAAGAAGCTCTACGTCGCCAACCGCGGCTCGAACAAGATCCACGGCCCGCCCAAGGGCAAGGGCAGCGTGTCGGTGATCGACTTCGCGACACAGAAGGTCGAGTCGAACTGGCCGATTCCCGGCGGCGGCAGCCCCGACATGGGCAACGTCAGCGCCGACGGCAAGTGGCTGTGGCTGTCAGGACGCTACGACGACGTCGTGTACGCGTTCGACACGGGCAGCGGCGAGGTCAAGATCATTCCCGTGGGCAAGGAGCCGCACGGCCTCACGGTGTGGCCGCAGCCGGGACGCTACTCGCTGGGGCACACGGGCAACTTGCGCTGAAGCCTCCGGGCCGCGAGGCTTTCGCAATGGCGGGCGTTGCGCCATGCTTCGCCCCGTGCTTCGGAAGTACGCGCCCGACCTGCTCGTCACGCATCTTGCCGACCGACCCGGCGACGGCAGGGCGTCGTGCACGCGCTTCACGGGTGTCGTCCTCTTCGTCGACATCGTCGAGTCGACCGCGCTGACCGACGAATTCGCCCGCCGGGGCGGCGACGGTGCCGAGCGGCTCGCGACCATCCTCAATACATACTTCGGGCGCGTCATCGACCTTGCGGCCGCGTACGGCGGCGATACTTTCAGGATCGACGGCGACGCCTCGGTGCTGCTTTGGCACGCCTCGGACGACGTCCACGCGCCGCTTCGCGCCGCGGCGGCCGCCGCGCTCGCGCTGCGCAACTCGACAGGCGACGGCTTGCGGCATCGCATCGCGCTCGTGACGGGCGCAATCGATTTCATCGTCGTTACCGAAGCGAACGGCCGCGGCCACTACATCCTCGATGGCGCACCGATCCGCCAGCTCGGCGATCCGAGCCTGCGGGGGCTCCCAGGGCAGGTCATCGTGAGTCGCGAGGCGCGCGACGCACTCGGATCCGACGCCGAGATCGTCCCCGCCGCGTGCGGAGCGTTCGAGCTCACCGGACTGCCCGGTGCCGCGGCTTCGCCCATGCCGAGCCCGCGCACCGACGCTGCGGCCGATGCAAGCCTCGATCGTCTCCTGCGTTCGTTCGTGCCGAAGGTGCTCGTCGATCGCACCGACGCCGGGCAGTCGGAGTGGATCGCGGAGTTCCGCAAGCTCACGGCGGTCTACGTTAATCTGCGCGGCATCGGGCCGGGCGAAGTTGCTGCGCGCGTCGAAGCGGCCGTGCGAAGGATCGCGGCCGTCGCGAACCCGCTCGGTATTCCCATCACGAACATCGTCGCCAACGAAAAGGGTCTCATCGTGCAGATCGCCTGCGGGCTGCCGCCGTACGCGCAGGAGCACAGCGCCGTGCTCGCGGTGCGCGCGGCGCTCGCGATCCGGCAGACATTGGGCGAGATCGCCATCCCGGCGGCGATCGGCATCAGCACGGGCGAGGCGTTCTGCGGCGACGTCGGCAGCCAGTCGCGGCGCGATTACCTCAGCACCGGGCTCGTGATGGCATACGCGGCGCGTCTCATGCAGGCCGCGACGGACGCGATCGTCTGCGACGAGGCGACGGCCCAGGCGGCAATGGGCCACGCCGAATTCTCGTCGCCGCGCGAGGCCGTGGTGAAGGGCCGCGCGCAACCACTGCGCGTGCGCACGCTCTGCGAACTCACGCCTGAGAGGCTCGGCTTCGCGGGCACACCCGGCGCCGTCTTCGGCCGCGACGAGGAGCTGCGCATCGTGCGCGAGCGCCTGGCCCGGCTGGCCGAGGGACGCGGCGGCATTCTCGCTATCGAGGCCGAGGCGGGCGCCGGCAAGACTCACCTGCTTGCGCACGCGATGCAGGCTGCGCACGGGCTCGGATACCCGACGGCGATGGCAGTCACTTCAGAAATCGAGGAGACAACGCCTTACTTCGCTCTGCGCGCGCTTCTGCCCGAGCTCGTGCGCGCCGACGCCGACCCGCCGCGGATCGCGGTCGACCGCTTGCGCGACCGCATCGCCACGCTCGTCACCGACCCGCGCCTCGCGCCTCGCCTCGCCCTTCTCGAAGACATCCTGCCGTTCGATTTCGCGGACAAGGGACTCGCGCCCGAGATCAAGGGACAGGCGCGGCAAACCGGCATCGAGGAGATCCTGACCCACGTCCTCGACTCACGCTCGCCCGTCGTACTGGTCGTCGACGACGCGCAGTGGCTCGACGCGTCGTCGGCGCGCGTGCTCGGCTCGCTGGTGCGGCGGGTACCGCGCGCGCTCGCCATCGTCGCGAGCCGACCACTCGACGCGTCCACCTCGTCTCACGTCGGAAGCCTGCTGGCGGCAGCAGCCCCGATGTTGCGTCTCGCCCGCTTGCCCGCCGCTGCGATCGAGGCGATCGTGAAGGAACGCCTAGGACTACGCGAAGTAGCACGCCCCCTCGTCGATTTCATCCAGAACCGGTCGGAAGGCTTGCCTTTCTTCGCCGAGCAGCTCCTTTTCTCGCTGCGCGACCACGGCCTGCTCGCGATCCAGGGCGGCCGCTGCGCGCTCGAAGGCGACTTGCCCGAGATGGCCGCGCCCGATTCGCTGCGCGAGCTCATCGTCAGCCGCATCGACCGGCTGCCGCCCGAGCGGCAGCTCGCGATCAAGGTGGCGAGCGTCGTGGGGCGCGTGTTCGACGTCGAAGCGGTGCGGGAGGCCTATCCCCTCGAAGGCGGCGGGGCATCCCTCGAGGACACCTTCGGCCGCCTGGTCGATGCGGGTCTCCTGAGCCGCCACGGCGAACCCACCGGTCCCGCCTTCGCCTTCCGACACGGCATCATCCAAGGGGTCACCTACGATCTGCTGCCGTACGGGCAGCGCAGGCCCCTGCATCGCAAGGTCGCCCTGCATCTCGAGGCGAAGCACAAGGAGGCGCTGGCGCCGCACTACGTGACGCTCGCGGACCACTGGGAGCGCGCCGCCGAGGCCGACCGCGCGATTCCGTTCCGGATCGGCGCGGCGGAGATGGCAGCGCAGCGGTACGCGAACGACGACGCGCTCAATCACCTCGACCGCGTCGAACGCCTCGCAGCGCAATTCGGCGTGCGCCTGGCCCGCAGCGACCTCGCTCACTGCACACGCATACGCGCGGACGCCTGCCAGGAGCTTACCCGCTTCGCGGAAGCCCACGGGCACTACAGGAAGCTCGCCGCGCTGGAGGGCATCGGCGTGCCGCGCACCCGCGCCGCGACCATCCTCGACGTCGGGTTCGAATCCGCGGTTCAGGCATTGCGCCGCGCGGGTGTGATGCGTACGCTCTCGGAGGGGGAGAACAAGACCCGCGACGGCCTCGCCGCGCACATCTACATGCGCATCGCCGAGCACGCCTACTTCACCAACGACACCCTGCGCCTCGCCCACGGCACGCTGGCGTCGCTCAACTACGCGGAGCGGGCCAACGCGCTGCCGGAGATCGTGATTGCCTCGGGCGGCCTCGCCCTGGGACTCGCCGCGCTTGGGCTCCTCGGCTGGGCCCGTTACTACCGTGAGCGCTCGATCGCGCTCGCGATCGACGCGGGATCGCCGTCGGCGCAGGGCTTCGCCGAGCTCCTGGCGTGCGTGCAGTCGTTTCACACGGGAGACTGGGAAGGCATGAGCGTACACGGCGCTCGCGGGGCGAGCATCTGGAAGGATCTGGGCGACCGCTATCGCCACCAGGCCTGCCTCGTGCTCGCGGCATATCGGATGATGGCGACGGGGCACTACGGCCAGGCCGACCGCGCGTTGTCCGCCTTCGGCGACGATTGCGACGCGATCGAAAGCGTTCAGGTGCGCGCGTGGGCGCTCGCCGCCCGTGCCCACGTCGATCTCGTACTGGGCCGGCCGCCGGCCGCCGCGATCGGCCGCCTCGCGACGGCGAGCGCGGGCGGCAACCTCAACCCGGCGGAAAGCCTCCTGTGCAACGGCATCGCCGCCGCCGCGCATCTGGAAGCCGGCGACCGCAAGGCCGCGCTGGAGGCGGCCGAGGCGGGGCTCGACAACATCACGCAAGGCTCGCCCGCGATGGCGGGCGCGCTGCTCTTCAGCGTACCCTGCATCGCCGAGGTGCTGCTCGTGCTGGCGCAGCAGCCGGAGGGTCTTTCGCGCACGCGCGACGAGCTGCTCGACCTGTCCAAGGCGGCCTGCCGCGCGGCGCAGCGATTCGCGGCGCGCAATCGAATCTGCCGCCCGCGCGCGTCGCTCCTGCGCGGCCACCTCGCCGCCTCGCGCGGACGCTCGCACCGGCGCGAAGGGCATTACGCCGACGCGCTCGCGAATGCCAAGCGGATGGGGCTACCGCTCGAGCAAGCGATGAGCCATCTCGCCCTGGCGGCGATGGACGTGCCGCCGGCCGCGCGCGACGCCCACCGCCGCGAGGCGGGCGAGATCCTGCAACGCCTCGGCGTGGCGTGGGCTCCGTGGCAGCGATTCCGTTACTAGCGATCCACAAGAGCGAGACCGCAAGGCCGCGGTCGAGAGCACGGGGGAGCAAACGATGGCGAGAACGAAGATCGCAATCCTGGGCGGCGGCATCGCCGGGCTCACCGCAGCCTTCCACTTGAGCCGCACGCAGGACCTTCGCGCAAGGTACGACGTCACGCTCTACCAGATGGGGTGGCGTCTGGGCGGCAAGATCGCGAGCGGGCGCGACACCAACGGCCGTAACCTCGAACATGGCCTTCACGTCTGGTTCGGATGCTACGACAACGCCTTCGCGATGCTGCAGGAGGCATACGCCAACCGCCCCGCGCCCGCGCAGTTCGCGGCGTGGACCGACGCCGTGAAGCCGCAGCCGTTCACGCCGATCGGCGTGAAGACCGGCGGAACGTGGAGCTACTGGCCGATCACGTGGCCGTCCAATCCCAGAGTGCCGGGCGAAGGCGGGTTGCCCTTCACCCTGTGGGACCTGATCGCGGGCATGGTCAAGATGCTGCGCGACACGCTCGAGGCACTGCAGGTCGACTTTCCGCTGCCCGTTCCGCACCACGCGAGCGGCCTAGCCGGCCTGTTCGACGATGCGCTGGCGCTCGCCGCCAAGGTCCTGCCCATGGGCACGCCGGGGGGCGCGCTCGCGAACTTCCTGAGCGGCGCCGCGACGCGCAATTTCCTCGACGTGGTACGAGCCACGCAGCTCTGGGCCGATGCGCTCGACCCCGATCACACGCTGCACGATCCCTCGCACCGGGATGCCATCCTCGATCTGCTCAAATTCCTCAGCGATGCCTTCAAGACCGGCCCGGCGCTTACCGCCGAGGCGGGAACCGCCGCGAGCATGGTGCGCGACATGCTCGACATCGGGCAGGCGTTCATCCGAGGCTTGATCAAGGACGTGCTCGAGCCCGACCAGCCGTTCGAGGCGCTCGACCTCGCTGGACTCGAGTTTCGCGACTGGCTCGTGCAGAACGGCGGCGATCGCGCGATCGTGCGCGATTCGAGCATTATCCGCGCGCTGTACGACACTGCGTTCCAGTACATCGACGGCGACCAGGCCGCGCCCTCGTACGCGGCCGGCACTGCGGCCGGAGTGCTGACGCGCCTCATCACGACCTACAAGGGCGACATGCTGTGGGAGGTCCAATCCGGCATGGGCGAAGCGGTGATCGCGCCAATCTACGAGGTTCTGCTCTCGCGCGGCGTGAAATTCCAGTTCTTCCGCAAGGTGCGCAAGCTCGAGTTGAGCGCGGACACGAGGCGCGTCGAGACGATACGCCTCGACCGCCAGGCCGACGTCAAGGGCGGCGCCCCGTACCGTCCCACGTTCGACGTGAACGGCATGCGCTGCTTTGGTGCCGAGCCCGACTGGGACCAGTTGGTCGGCGGGAAGCAGGCCGGAGTGAACTTCGAGAGCCACTGGGACGCGACGAGCGTGGGGCAGGAGGCTCTCGCGCACGGCGCCGACTTCGACCATGTCGTGCTTGCCATTTCGATGGGTGCATACAAGCCGCTCAACGACGAGCCCGCGATGTGCGACGAGCTCATCGCGGCAAGCGCCGCCTTCCGCACCTTCGTCACGATGCCCATCGTGCCCACGATGTCGCTGCAGCTGTGGTGCGACGTCACGACCGCCGTGCTCGGCTGGGACATGCGAAAGCCGGCCGCGGTGGCCGGGCCGGGGCCGCTCAGCGTATGGGCCGATATGACGCAGGTGCTCGCATTCGAGCCGGCGCTGGGCCCGGCAGGGAAGCCGAAGTCTCTGCACTACCTGTGCGGGACGTTCGCCAGCACGCTGTTCAAGGAGCCGTCCACGAACGCGGGCGTGCCCGCGCAGGCACGCGCTGCGATTCGCGCCGCCGTCGTCGACTGGCTTACGCATTCCTCCAACGCCGCGTGGGATGTCGCGTGCGACGGCCACTCGTTCCGCTGGGAGATGCTGAGCGACGCTTCGGGCGCCGCCGGCCAGAACCGGCTCGACGCACAATATTTCCGCGCCAACATCGGCCCGAGCGAGTGTTGCGTCGGATCGCCGGCGGACGCGACACAGTTCCGGCTTGGCCCGACCGTGGCGGACTTCGACAATCTTTTCATCGCCGGCGAGGCGGCGCGCAGCGGCTGCAACACGAGCTCGGTCGAGGGCGCCGTCATGACCGGCATGGCGGCGGCGCGCGCGATCTCGGGCGACGCGCTGCGCATCGTTGGCTACCAGTTCCTCACCGTTCCTCCCTCGAACTTCATCGGACAGGAGTAACCATGGCGCTGCCTCCGTACATCTCGTGGACGGGTCACGGCTCTTCGTGCGGCGAGCCCCCCGGCGTCTTCACCGGCGCCACCATGCATCTTTTCGGGCTCGCCGCCCACCAGGCGACGATGCAGGCGCTCGTCGACCGCTTCCTCACGCCCGTGACCGGCCCCGGCATCGCCTACACCGCGTTCGTCGGGCAGTCGCTGCTCACGCTGGTCGACATCGAGAAAGGCACCACTGCCGCGGAGGCCGTGGGCTGGTTACCCGGTCAGGAATGCGCGCTGTGGATCCCGCTCATCGAGACGACACTCCCGACCTTCTCGCACCCGATCCCGAAGCTGCGGCTCGTCATGTGGTCGCCGTACGTTTTCATCAGCTACGCGATCGGGATGGTGACCGGGCGCGAGGTCTGGGGCTGGTCGAAGGCGCTGGCCGCAATCGGCTTTCCGGACCTGGGATCCGCCACGCCGACTTTCACCGTCGACACGGTCGTGTTCCGCGAGCTCGACGCGACCAAGCCGGGGGCGGACGTAACGCTGCTGACCGTGACCGGCGACGGCGTGCTCGCCACCTTATCGACGTGGCCTACGCTGAAGGAGGCCGCCGAAGCAATCATCGACCAGCTCACAGGCGGCTTCCTCCCCCCTGGCGTCGTCAATCCGTTCGCCGCCGGGGCGGAGTTCCCCGCCATCGCGCTCAAGCAGTTCCGAGACTCGGTCGCGCCCGATCGCGCCTGCTACCAAGCCGTCGTCAATTCGCCGGTGCACATCAAAAACTTCGGCGGCGGCGGTCTGCACGGCGCCAACTTCGACCTCACCATCGAGACCTGCGCGAGCCATCCCATCGCGCATAGGTTCCTGGGCCTGCCGCAGCCGGCGGGCAGCTCCGTCGACGTGCCGATCGAGTGGGCGGCCTGGGTAAAGTTCGATTTCGATGCGGTGCCGGGATCCGTGATCGCCAGCACGACCTAGCCAGAAACTCGGTAACCGTAGATCTTCGCCGGCTCGCCGCCGATCGCCTGCGCGGCGAGCATGCCCGACTCGACCGCCGATTCCACGCACCCGCTGCTGTATCGGGTCATGGTCCAGTCGCCGGCGAGATACAGGTTGTCGAATGGCCGTGCGGCGGGTGGCAGGCGGTGGCGCACGCTGCCGGGCAGCGTCTGCACGTAGCGCTCCGACGGGTCGACGTTGCAGCGAAAATACGACGAGATCACGACGTCGGGCGCGGGCTTCATGCCTTGCGGGAACTTCCGCGGCCACAGGAACGTCGCGTTGCCGGCGAGCCAGCCCTGTGCGTTGCGCTCGACCTCGTCTGCGCCCGGCGCGTCCCTTGCCGCCGGTGGATCCTGCGCGGGAAACGCACCGCAGAAGTAGGCGATGGTCGCGGGAACGTCGTAGCTCCACTGCTCGCGGTGCAGGAGATGCGACATGTCCGCCCAGGTGTCGAACGGCGAGGCGTAGGCCGACAGCACCGTAGAGCCCAGCGTCCAGCCGAGATCGGGCAGCGTCGGACGAAGCCACAGCTGGAATGCCTGTGTCGCGACCGCCGTGCTGTGGTCGACCATCTCCTTCCACCGTGCGTCATCGTCGGCGAGCGAAGGCGCCACGCGGCGGATCATCTCCGGCGGGAAGGCCACGATCGCAAGGTCGAAGTCGGCGCCGCGCGAAAGCGTCTGCGCATTGCCGTACGGATCGTCTCGCCAGAACTCGAAGTCGATGCCGCTGTCCGCGAGCCCGTCGCCGTCGACCAGCTGGTCCCAGAGCGGATGGCTGGGCCAGCAGTCGAGCCCGCCCACCGCCACCAGCGGCTCGTAGCTCGCGCCCTTGAGCTCCGCCTGGCGGCGCACGACGATCGATTCCACGTTGCGCCCGTCGTCGCCAAGCGCGATCGCGCGGACTTCGTGGAAGAAGCGGAACTCGACGCCACGCGCGCGCAGCACCTGGTAGAGCGGCGTGAAGACGACGTCGCCCATGCCGGCGTTCATCTTCCAAAGCGGCGCACCCTTGTACGACAACCCCCACTCGAGCAGGAAGCGCAGGCCTGCGCCGGCTGCGCCGCGGCCGTCGAGGAAATTCGTCGAGTCGCCGCGCGGATAGGCGAATCCCAGGTCGTAGATCGCGCGCACCGGCGCGCACTCGAGCGTCACCCGCAGCGCACCGTGGCGCTTCAGCCATTCGCGCAGATCGTATTCGTTGATGCGGTCGAAGCCGGGCCGGCCGTACGGAAGGATGTCGCGCGCTACGCCGATGATCGCGGTGAGGCCGAGGTCGGCGAGGATCGAGTAGCGGGACAGCAGGCGGAACCGCGCGAACGCCCGCAGGACGAGGGTCGCGAGGGCAATCAGCGCACGCAGGACCCACAGGCCGGCCACGGCGAGCACAATCGATGTGCGCACGAGCCATGCCAGCAACCGCTGAACGAGACCCGGCTCGGCGCACGCATGGAGCTGCGGATGCAGTCGCTTGCCGAGCCAGTCGGCGAGCGCGAGCAGACGGTCGTTCCACACGAGCGGCAGCCCGTCGCCGGGCGTTCCGTCGCGGACGGGCATCGTGAAATCCCACGGCGACCACGCCGCGCCGCTGCGGCCGCCGTCCTGCTGCGTGAACGTGACGCGAAGCTGCGGCGCGAACGCGTCGTCCCACTTGCGGAACGGACTGTCCGCGCGCGGCGTCCATTCGTCGAAGCACGCGCGCAGGGTGCGGAAGGCATTTTCGTAACAGCCGAGCCACATGTGCAGCCCGTGCTCCTCGATGCGCGACGAATGCTCCGCGTTGCGGCCGCTCGCCCCCTTGCCGCCGAGGCGCCAACCGCGTTGGTAGACCGTGACTTCGAAGCGGTCGCGCAGTGCCTGCGTCGCCGTGAGCCAGAAGGCAGCGGTCATCCCGCCACATCCGCCGCCCAGGATCGCGATCCGTGTCTTGCGCGCCGTCATTAGAAACGATAAGCGAACTGCACGGCGAGGTAGTCGACGTGACTGTCCTGGATGTTGCCCGAGAGATTGCCGCGGAACGCGTTATCGCCCGTCGTGGCGGCCAATGCAATCGGCCCGTCCTTCGCGAACACATGGCCGTAGGCGAGGTCGAGCTTCACCTGCGGCGAGAAGCGATACTCGAGACCGACAGCGAGCCAGTAGCTGTCGGTGTCGGGGATCACCGGGTTGCGCGTGTCGTTGCGCGCCGGGGTCTGGTCGTAGGCTACGCCGAAACGCAGCGCCACCTCGTCGCTCACGCGATAGCGCGCCCCGACCGCCGCGAACCACGAATCGCGCCATGCGTAGCTCGTCTGTACCGGCGGCTGCGCCGGGTTGCCGAAGTTCACGGCGAGCGACGAGAACGAGCTCCAGTCGGTCCATTTGAGATCGGCCATGACCGCCCAATCCGCGCCAACCTCGTAGTAAAGGCCTGCCGTCGCCATTTGAGGCATGTCGAAGTCGGTGGAAAGGCTCGTATCGCGAAACGCGCCGCTGACGGCCGCCACGCCCGCGCCCACGAGGCCGCCGAGGGAGAACGTAGAGTCGCCCTTGAAACTCTGCCGGATCTTCGAGTGGTAGTCGAACCCGAATCGCGTGCCCGGCTGCGGCTCGTAGATCGCGCCTAGCGTGAAGCCCACACCCCAGCTGTCGGCGTTCGACGAAGTACCGCCGTCGCTGCCTGCCGGAATGCCGCCGAAGGCGCCGCCCGTCAGCACGGCGTCGATGGTGCCGAAGTCGATCGCGCTGGTCGTCTTGATCTTCGCGTACTGCACGTCGAGTCCCACGCCGAGCGACCACTGCCGGTCGGGGCGCCACGACAGGGTGGGCACGATGTCGATCGTGCGCAACTCGCTGTCGACGGCGTAATAGCGGCCTACCCAGCCGCTCGACCAGTAGGAGCCCAGGCCGAAGCGCGGCGCTATGGCGAGGCCGACACGCCAGCCGTCCGCGAGCGGAGCGCCCAAGTAGAGGTTCGGGATCGCAACGCTCGTGCCCGCATTCCCGCCCGAATTGCCGGGGATCGGCGTGCCGAGGATCGTGGTCGCCGCGGTCTCGCTGAACTTCACGCTGGTGAACAGGCCGGTGACGTTGATGGCCGTCTCGATGTCCGTGCCGTAGCCGAGCGCCGCAGGATTGAAGACGATGGTGGAGACGTCGGCCACGCCGCACGTCATGCCGGCTTGCGCTGAGCCCAGCGTCGACGCGCTCTGCGAGCGCAGCTCGAAGCCGGAGCCGGCGTGCGCGTCCCCCGCACGCAGCGCGACCGCCACGGCAATGACGCTCGCAGCGGCGACTTGCGCAACGTCGCCCCAACGCGTATCCGGGTGCGAGGTCATCGCTTCCCCCTCCGATGGTTGTCGTCGTTCGGCGCTACGAAGTCACGCGTCGAAGCATTAGACCAGAATTCCGCCGGCCGGGTCACGAATGCGAATATTCGCATCCGGCGAGGCGCCCCGACGTCAGGCAGGGAGGCGGACGATGTGCGCCTTGCCGCCCATGTACGGGCGCAACGCCTCGGGCACCTCGATCGAGCCGTCGCCCTTCTGGTAGTTCTCCATCACCGCGACGAGCGCGCGCCCGACCGCCAGCCCGGAGCCGTTCAGCGTGTGCACGAGCTCGGTCTTGCCCTGCGCGTTGCGAAAGCGCGCCTGCATGCGCCGCGCCTGGAACGCCTCGCAGTTGGAGCACGACGAGATCTCGCGGTACGCGTTCTGGCCCGGCAGCCACACCTCGAGGTCGTACGTCTTCGCCGACGCGAAGCCGATGTCGGCCGTGCACAGCGCCATCACGCGGTAGGGCAGGCCCAGCCGCTGCAGGATCACCTCGGCGTGCCCGGTCAGCTCCTCCAGCGCCTCGTACGAGCGCTCCGGATGCACGATCTGAACCAGCTCGACCTTGTCGAACTGGTGCTGGCGGATCATGCCGCGCGTGTCCTTGCCGTAGCTGCCCGCCTCGGAGCGGAAGCACGGCGTGTGCGCGGTGAGCCTGATCGGCAGCGCGGAGGCGTCGAGGATCTCGTCGCGCACCGTGTTGGTGAGCGTGATCTCGGACGTCGAGATGAGGTACATGAGCTCGCCTTCGCCTTCCACACCGCCCTTCTTCACCGAGAACATGTCCGCCTCGAACTTCGGCAGCTGTGTGGTGCCCACCAGCGTTTCGGCGTTGACGACGTACGGCGTGTAGCACTCGGTGTAGCCGTGCTCCCGCGTCTGCGTGTCGAGCATGAATTGCGCGAGGGCGCGATGCAGGCGCGCCAGGTCGCCGCGCAGGAACGAGAAGCGCGCCCCCGAAAGCTTGGCCGCGGTCGGGAAATCGAGCAGGCCCAAGCCCTCGCCCAAGTCGGTGTGGTCCTTCGGCTTGAAGCGGAATTCCGGCGGCGTGCCCCAGCGGCGCACTTCGACGTTGTCGTCGGCGGACTTGCCTTCGGGGATACTCTCGTGCGTGAGGTTCGGCAAGTTGAGCAGGAAGTCGCGCAGGTCGCCCTGCACGCGGTCGAGCTCGCCTTCGAGGCGCTTCACCTCGTCACCGAGGCCCGCCACCTCGGCGAGCAGCGGCGTGGCGTCCCCGCCCTTCGCCTTCGCCGCGCCGATCTGCTTCGACAGTGCGTTGCGCCGCGATTGCAGCTCCTGCGTGCGCACCTGAATGTCCTTGCGCGCCGCCTCGAGCGACTCGAAACGCGCGGTGTCGAGCGCGATGCCGCGCTTCGCGAGGCCAGCAGCGACGCGCGCCAGGTCGCCGCGAAGCAGGTTGATGTCGAGCATCCTGGGATTTTAGCAGGCGCCCCGGCCGCACCATTACCGGCGGCAAGCGGGCTCAAACGCGCCGATCCGAAGCCGCGCGAACGCGCCGGGCGGCTGCCGCCCGCGCCAGGCGGCGATGACAGCGTCGGCATTCGCGCCGACGTCCTGCGTGCCATCGACTTCGCAGTCATATATTCGGTTGTCGTGCACCGTGCCGAAATCGTTCCGTGCTTCGCCGAGCCGGCGATCGCCCCGCCGCCGCTCGCGTGCTTCGAGCTCGGTGAGCGGGCAGTGCACGCCGACAAAGAACACGTCGAACGGCGCCAGCAGGCGCACCAGGTCGGCCAGCCAAGCGTCGTTTTCGATGATGTGATCGACGATGAGGTTATTGCCGGCGGAGGCAAGCGCGGGCAGGCAGCGATGAAAGCCGTCGAAAAACGCGGGGCGCAGCGACGGCCACGTAAATTCACCGGCCCTTATCCGCTCCCATGGCAGTACGCCCGCGCGGAAATGGTCGATCGAGTAGTGCCAGAATGGCTCGCGCATGCGCGCTTGCAGCGCCTTGCATAGCGTCGATTTGCCCGCACTCGACGCGCCGTTGACGAGGATCACGGTTGCGGCCATGGCGCGGTTTCAGACGATGAGCGGGGTCAAGGTCAATGCCGCCAATGACAACCTGGGGAACGCCATCGCCCTACTCGTCTTCCTTGCGCGACTTGCGGTCGCGCTCGCGCAGCTGCGCGAGCTTGTCGCGGATGCGCGCCTCGAGCCCGCGCTCGGTCGGCTCGTAGAACCGCTGCGGCGTCATGTCGTCCGGAAGATAGGCTTCGCCCGCCGCATAGGCGTCCGCCTCGTCGTGGGCGTAGCGGTAGCCCTTGCCGTAGCCCAGGTTCTTCATCAACTTGGTCGGCGCGTTGCGAAGGCGCATCGGCACGGGGCGCGAGCCGTCCTCCTTGATGAACGCCTGCGCGGCGCCGAAGGCGACGTACGCCGCGTTCGACTTGGGCGCCACCGCGAGATAGAGGACGCACTGCGCGAGCGCGAGCTCGCCCTCCGGCGACCCCAGCCGCTCGTAGGTCTCTGCCGCATCGAGCGCGACGCGCAACGCGCGCGGGTCGGCGAGGCCCACGTCCTCCGTCGCCATGCGGATCATCCGGCGGGCGACGTACAGCGGATCGGCGCCGCCGTCGAGCATGCGGCACATCCAGTACAGCGATGCATCCGGGTCCGAGCCGCGCACCGCCTTGTGCAGCGCCGAGATCTGGTCGTAGAACGCCTCGCCGCCCTTGTCGAAGCGGTGCAGGCTGCGCGCGATCGTCGCCTCGACGAACGCGAGGTCGACTTGCGTGCGCTTCGCCTCCTCCGCCGCGATCGCGAGCTGCTCGACCAGGTTCACGAGGCGCCGGCCGTCGCCGTCGGCGTACGCGACGAGCACGTCGCGCGCAGGCGGCGCCAAGGTCAGCGTGGGCGAGGCGGCGTGCAGCGCGCGATCGAGCAGTGTGGCCAGGTCCTGCGCGGACAGCGGCTCGAGCACGTAGACCGCCGCACGCGACAGCAGCGCGCCGATCACCTCGAACGAGGGATTCTCGGTGGTGGCCCCGATGAACGTCACCGTCCCGCGCTCGACGTAGGGCAGGAAGGCGTCCTGCTGGGCCTTGTTGAAGCGGTGCACCTCGTCGACGAAGAGGATCGTGGGTCGGCCGGATTGCACCAGTGTCGCCTCCGCGCGCGCCACCGCGTCGCGGATGTCCTTCACTCCCGACAGCACCGCGGAAAGCGCGATGAACTCGGCGTTGAACGCGTCCGCCATGAGCCGCGCGAGCGTGGTCTTGCCCACGCCGGGGGGGCCCCACAGGATCATCGAGTGCAGCTTGCCCGAGGCGAACGCGACGGCGAGTGGCTTGCCCGGGGCAAGCAGGTGGCGCTGGCCGACCACCTCGCCGATCGCGCGCGGGCGCAGGCGTTCCGCCAGCGGGACGCCGGCATGCATGATGCTGGACGCTGCGAAGAGGTCGCTCACGAGTGTCGGCCGCGTTGCCTGCCACCCATTATGCAAGGTACAGTGCCCGCTCCCGTCCAACCCGCGAACATGCGCGCCAATCCCGTCAAAGCCCAGCTCGCCGCCGGCGGCCGTGCCTTCGGCGCGATGGTGTTCGAGTTCTTTTCACCGGGCATAGCGCAGATCTGCCGCAACGCCGGCGCGCAGTTCGTGCTCTATGACATGGAGCACACCGGCCTCTCCTTCGAGACGCTCAAGACGCAGTTCGCGATTCTCCGCGGCCTCGACGTCGTTCCGATGGTGCGCGTGCCGCGCGGCGAGTACCACTTCATCGCGCGCGCCCTCGACGTCGGCGCGATGGGCGTGATGATCCCGATGGTCGGCAGCGCGGAGGAGGCGGCGCACATCGTCGCGTGCACGCGCTATCCGCCCGCGGGCCGGCGCGGCGCGGCGTTCGGCTTCGCCCACGACGACTACCAGGGAGGCGACGTCGCGGCGAAGATCGCGGCCATCCACGCGCGCACGATGGTGATCCCGCAGATCGAGACCGCGGAGGGCCTGCGCAACGTCGAGGGAATCGCGGCGGTCCCGGGCGTGGACGCTCTGTGGCTCGGGCACTTCGACTTGACGAACTTCCTGGGCATCCCAGGTGAGTTCAAGCATCCCGAGTACTTGGCCGGCGTAAGGCGGATCGTCGCCGCCTGCGAGGCGCACGGCAAGGCAGCGGCGTTCCTCGCGAGCGACGACGACTGGGCGCGCGAATACAAAGCCTACGGCTTCCGGCTCTACGCCTACGGTGTGGACCAGGCGATGCTGCAGAGCGCCCTCAAGCACGGTCTCGACCTCCTGCGCGAATGAGCAGGTATCGCGTCGGCATCACGCGCGACATCCTCGACTCGCGCGGCGAGCCCGCCTTCGGCAAGGCCGCGCTCGCCATCCTCGACGCTGCGCCGGACGTCGAATGGGAGTATCTGCCGCAGCTCGTGCGCGAGCTCACGGCCGACCACGCCGCGCGCTACGACGCCCTCTACGTCAACATGGCGCGCACGCCCGCCTCGGCCGTGGCCCGCGACGATCTTCGCCTGCGTGTCGTGGCGCGCCATGGCGTGGGCTACGACTCGGTCGACGTGCCGGCGATGACGCGCGCCGGGGTAGTCGTGACCAATACGCCGATGCCCATGCCCCGGCCCGTGGCCACGATCGCGCTGACCTTCATCCTCGCGCTCGCCGGCAAGCTGATGCTGAAGGACCGGCTCACGCGAACCGACCGCTGGAACGAGCGGATGGACAACATGGGCATCGGCCTCACGGGCCGCACGCTGGGTGTGGTCGGCGCCGGCCGCATCGGCAAGGAGCTCCTGCGCATGGCGCGCACGTTCGACTTGAAGCTGCTCGCCAACGACCCGTACGTCAACGCCGTCGAGCTGGGTTACGTGGGCGCGCGCAAGGTCGACCTGCCGACGCTCCTGCGCGAGTCCGACTTCGTGGTGACCATCCCGCTGCTCAACGAGGAAACGCGCCACCTCGTCGGCGCGCGCGAGTTCGCGCAGATGAAGCCCACCGCTTACTTCATCAACGTGTCGCGGGGACCGGTCGTGGACGAGCCTGCGCTGATCGACGCCCTGCGCGCCGGCCGCATCACCGGGGCGGCGCTCGACGTCTTCGAGCAGGAGCCCGTCGACCCCGCCAATCCGCTGCTGGCGATGGACAACGTGATCGTGACGCCGCACTCGCTGTGCTGGACCGACGAATGCTTCCACAATATGGCCGCGACGGGCCTCACGAGCATCGTCGACGCGCTGTCCGGTCGCGTGCCGGAGTTCGTGGTCAACCGAGAAGTTCTCGAGCATCCGCGCGTGAAGACGTGGCTCGCTACCTGATCCTGCTCGCGGTGCTCGCCCTGCCCGCTGCGGCCTTCGACCTCGAGGGCCACCGCGGAACGCGGGGCCTTGCCCCGGAGAACACGCTCGCCGCGTTCCAGCGTGCCCTCGCCATCGGGGTCACCACGCTCGAGACCGACATGGCCGTCACCCAGGACGGCGTGCTCGTGATCTCGCACGACCCCTACCTCAATCCGGACATCGTGCGCGGGCCGGACGGCGGCTGGCTGGCGGTCCGTGGCCCCGCGATCCATTCGCTCACGCTCGAGGAGCTTTCCCGTTACGACATCGGCCGCCTCAACCCCGCGAGCGCCTATGCGAAGCAGTTTCCGCTTCAGGAGGCGGTCGACGGGCAGCGGTTCCCCACGCTTTCGCAGGTATTCGCGCTCGGCGCGGGCAATGCCGTGCGCTTCGACATCGAGACCAAGATCACGCCGACGAGCGGCGGGGACACGCCCGACCCCGCGACGTTCGCGAAGCTCGTCGTGGCCGCCGTGCAGCAGGCCGGTGTCGAGAACCGCGTGACGGTGCAGTCGTTCGACTGGCGGACCCTTCTTGCGGTGAAGAAGCTGGCGCCGGCGATCCCGACAGCTTGCCTCACGATCGAGTCCCCAAACGAGGACACCGTGCAACGGCAAGCAGCGAACGGGTCGCCGTGGCATGCGGGCCTCAAGCTCGCGAACTTCGGGGGATCGCTGCCTAAGCTCGTGGCCGCCGCCGGCTGCACCTACTGGTCGGTCTTCTGGCGCAACCTCACGCCGGCGGCGCTCGCAGAAGCGCATGCCGCGGGACTCGAGGTGCTGGTGTGGACCGTCAACGATCCGCGCGACATCGCCCGATTCGTCGACATGGGTGTGGACGGCCTCGTCACCGACTACCCGGATCGCGCCCGCAAGGTGCTCGGCGAGAAGGGCGTGCCCATCCCGCAGTAATGGGGTCAGACCCCATTACAAGGCCTGTCCCTTTTTATCTCTCGCCTACGACGTCTGCGCCTTTGGGCGGGGTGAACTGGAAGGTCGACCCCGGGAGCTTCGGATTGCGCTCGAAGTCCGTGAAGCGCACCACGCTCTTCTGCCCGAAGGCGTCGTAGAGATCGAGCGCGGCAAGGCCGCCCTTCGCGTCGAACCCGAGCCGGATCTCGGCGAACGTGGTCTCCTTCGAGATGGGTGTGGCGGACAGCCATTCGAGGCCGTCCGCAGCCGGAAGATCCTTCCACGTGAACGCGCGCTCGACGTCCTGGTTGCCGGCCAGCAGCGCCGCAGGCGTTGCGCCGAGCGCGTCGCCGATCTTGCGCACGATCACCTGGTTCAGGTCCTCGTCGTAGATCCACACGCGCTGGCCGTCGCCGACGAGCAGCTGCTTGTACGGCTTGTCCACGGTCCAGCGGAACTTGCCGGGGCGCTCGAGCACGAGCTCGCCGTTCGCGGTCTGCTTCACGCGGCCGTCCTTGTCGGCCACCGTTTGCGTGAATTGCGCACGCGCCGTGTTCGTGTCGCGCACGAACGCGCGCAGGCGGTCGATGGTGGCCGCATGCGCGGACACGGCCGCGAGCGCGACCGCGCACAGCAACGTCCTTCTCAATTGAGCGCTCCGAACTCCGTGCCGGGAATGTGCGCGAGGCAATTCCCCACGCCGTCCAGTATGAGGTACGTGTGCTTGAGGCCGCCCTTGTCCTTCTGCCCCGCCACGTCCTTGTACTGTTCGACGTAGACCCGCCACGAGTCGTAGTAGTTCTCGACCAAATAGGTGCAGCCGGAAACGAAGAACGAAGGGCCGCAGAAATCGTCGGGCAGCATCTGCTTCGTGCGCTCGATGGCCTGCGCCTCGGTGATCCGAGGCGAGCCGTTCGGCCGATCCTGCGGGCAGTGCTTCGGACCGTAGAGGTAGACGTCGACGGGGCCCGCGAAGGCGCCTGCCGAGACGAAGGCCACGAGGCCGACCACGATTTTCTTCACTCGGGCTTACCTGCAGGCACCAACACGTCGCGGTTGCCGTTGGTCTGCATCGGCGAAACGAGCCCCGCCTTCTCCATCTGCTCGATCAGGCGCGCGGCACGGTTGTAGCCGATGCGAAGATGCCGCTGCACGAGCGAGATCGAGGGCCGCCGGGTCTTGAGCACTAGCGCCACGGCCTGGTCGTACATCGGGTCGGCTTCGGCGTCTGCGCCCTCGACCGAAACCCCTTCCGCGTCCTCGCCTGCCGCGCCGCCTTCGAGCAGACCCTCGATGTACTGCGGCGCGCCTTGTGCCTTCAGGTACTCGACCACGCGATGCACTTCGCCGTCCGACACGAACGCGCCGTGCACGCGCATCGGATGGCCGACCCCCGGCGGCATGAACAGCATGTCGCCCTGCCCGAGCAGCGCTTCGGCACCCATCTGGTCGAGGATCGTGCGCGAGTCCACCTTGCTCGCGACCTGGAACGCGATGCGCGACGGGATGTTGGCCTTGATGAGCCCCGTGATCACGTCCACCGACGGCCTCTGTGTCGCGAGGATCAAGTGGATGCCCGCTGCGCGCGCCTTTTGCGCGATGCGCGCGATCAGCTCTTCGATCTTCTTGCCGGTCACCATCATGAGATCGGCGAGTTCGTCCACCACCACGACGATGAGCGGCATCTCCTCGAGCGGCTCGGGCTGGTCCGGCGTGAGGCTCATCGGATTGACGAGCGCCTTGCCGCTCTTCTTGCCTTCCGCGATCTTGGCGTTGTAGCCCGCGAGGTTGCGCACCGAAAGCTGCGACATCAACCTGTAGCGGCGCTCCATCTCACCCACGCACCAGTTGAGCGCGTTGGGCGCGAGCTTCATGTCGGTGACGACCGGCGCCAGCAGGTGCGGGATGCCCTCGTACATCGAAAGCTCGAGCATCTTGGGATCGATCAGGATGAGGCGCACCTGCCTCGGCTCGGCCTTGTACAGGAGCGACAGGATCATGGCGTTGACGGCGACCGACTTGCCCGAGCCCGTCGTGCCCGCGACCATGAGATGCGGCATGCGCGCGAGGTCGGCCACCACCGGCTTGCCCGCGATGTCCTTGCCGAGCGCGAGCGTCAGCGCGCCGTGCGTGTCGTTGTACGTCGCCGACGACAGGATCTCGATGAGCTTGACCGTCTGCCGCCGCGGGTTGGGCAGCTCGAGGCCCATGTACGACTTCCCGGGAATCGTCTCCACCACGCGGATCGACACGACCGACAGCGCGCGGGCGAGGTCCTTGATCAGATTGACGATCTGCGCGCCCTTCACGCCGACCGCAGGCTCGATCTCGTAGCGCGTGATCACGGGGCCCGGGTACGCGGCGAGCACGCGCGCGCTCACGCCGAAGTCGGCGAGCTTGCGCTCGATCAGGCGGGACGTGAAGTCGAGCGTCTCGTTGCTCACCGTCTCCTGCGAGGCCGGCGCGTCCTCCAGAAGTGCGAGCGGCGGAAGCTTCGAGTCCGGCATGTCGGTGAAGAGCGGACGCTGCCGCTCCTTCACGGCGCGCTCCGACTTCGGCGCCGGCGCGGGCGGCGGCACGATGGCGATGGGCTCGCGCTCCTCCACCTCCTCCCGCAGGTGCATCACCGCCTGCTCGCGTTCGGCGAACGCCTCCTCGCCGATGCGGCGGTCGGCCGCTTCCTCGCGGCGGCGGCGAACCCGGGTCACGATCGACTCGAAGAACGCGCCGATGCGCTCCATCACGCGCAGCCACGAGATGCCGAACAGCAGCGAAAGCCCGACCGCGAACAGCGCGAGCAGCAGCAGCGTGGCGCCGTTGAAGCCGAAGGCGCGTGCCGCACCCTGCCCCAGCATGTCGCCGAAGGCGCCGCCCGGGGCGAGCGGCAGGGTGGCGTTGAGCTTCCACAGGCGCAGCGCCTCGAGCGCCGCGCTGGCGAGAAGCGCGATGCCGAAGCCGAGCACGCGGAAGCCGAGCGGGTGCTCGTCGGCTTCCTCCGGGCGCACGACGCGGCGGAAGCCGGCGACGACGAGCACGATGCCGCCGATCACCCACCACCACGCCGAGACGCCGAAGAGGTACAGCGAAAGGTCGGCGAGCCAGGCGCCGACCACGCCGCCTCGGTTGCCGATCGGCGCGCCCGTGCCCGAGAACGACCAGCCCGGGTCCGTGCTGGTGTACGAGGCGAGGATGAGGCCCAAGTACGCGACGCCGGCCACGACCAGCAGCCACCAGGCTTCGCGAATCAGCCGCGCGAAGCGCGGCGAAAGGCCGCTGTCGGCGCTGGCCATGCGGCGGTTCGCCGATACGTTACTATTGAAAAACATGAAGTTGCTGCGAAGACTTCACAGACCGGATTATACGCCGGCTGTACGCGCCGGAAAGGGGGCTGGACACCGCGGGCGGCGGCCTTTGAAGGCGCCGAGCGCCGGCCCCACATCAGCTAAACTCGACCGGCTCTTGCCCACTCCTTCTGCCCGGTGAACTCGATGTCTGCCAAGCACGCCCGTCTCATCATCCTGGGCTCCGGCCCCGCGGGATACACCGCCGCAGTATACGCGGCGCGCGCCAACTTGAAGCCGGTGCTGATCACCGGCCTCGCCCAGGGCGGCCAGCTCATGACCACGACCGACGTCGACAACTGGCCCGCCGACGCCGACGGGGTCATGGGCCCGGACCTCATGGCCCGTTTCCAGAAGCATGCCGAGCGCTTCGACACCGAGCTCGTGTTCGACCACGTCCACACCGTCAGCTTGAAGGAGCGTCCCTTGCGCCTCTCGGGCGACAGCGGCGAGTACACGTGCGACGCGCTGATCATTGCGACTGGCGCGTCGGCTCGCTACCTGGGACTCCCGTCCGAGGAGTCGTTCATGGGCAAGGGCGTGTCCGCGTGCGCCACCTGCGACGGCTTCTTCTACAAGGGCCAGGACGTGGTCGTGATCGGCGGCGGCAACACGGCCGTGGAAGAAGCGCTCTACCTGTCCAACATCGCCAAGCACGTCACCATCGTTCACCGCCGCGACAAGTTCCGCGCCGAGGCGATCCTGGTCGACCGGTTGATGGCAAAGACCAAGGCCGGCGGCAACATGCGGGTGCTATGGGACCATACGCTCGACGAGGTGCTCGGCGACGAGTCGGGCGTGACCGGCGTACGCTTGAAGTCGACCAAGACGAGCGAGGGGATGGACCTGCCGGTCCACGGCGTGTTCGTCGCCATCGGCCACACTCCCAACACGCAGATCTTCGAGGGGCAGCTCGAAATGAAGGGCGGCTATATCCGCGTCAAGGGCGGCGCCGAGGGCGACGCCACCGTAACCTCGGTCCCGGGCGTGTTCGCGGCGGGCGACGTGGCGGATCACGTGTACCGCCAGGCGGTCACGTCGGCCGGCACGGGCTGCATGGCGGCGCTCGACGCGGAGGCGTTCCTGGAAGCGCACTAGGCGGGCCCTGATGGCCAAGCTGTCCGACCTCAAGGATCTCTACGCAGCCGCGCAAGCGAAGAATCCCTCGCCGGCGCCGGCCGCGCCCGCGCCGGTTTTGCCCTCGGCGCGCCGCGCCGTGGCGGCGAGCAAGCACGCCGACGGCGACGTCGATCTCGCCAAGGCGTTCGCCGACGTGCAGAAGCTTTCTCCGGCAAACAAGGCGAGCCTCGCGCGCCCACGGCCGAAGCCCGTGCCGCATCACACGCTCGCCGACGAGCGCGACGTGCTGGAGGCGTCGAAGTACGGCGACGACCCGCATCCACAGGCGTGGGACACGGGGCAGGAATTCGAGCACGAGCAGACCTTCGTGCGGGCCGGCCTGCGCGGCGACCTCGCGAGCAAGCTACGCCGCGGCCAGTGGTCGGTGCAGTCCGAGCTCGACCTGCACGGACTCACGGTCGACGAGGCGCACGACGCGCTGTCCGACTTCATCGTCGCGGCGCGCACCCGCCGGCTGCGCTGCGTGCGCGTGATCCATGGCAAGGGACTCACCTCGCCCGGCAAGGAGCCGGTGCTCAAGGGCAAGGTGCGGCGCTGGCTCGCGCACTGGGACGAGGTCCTCGCTTACACCGAGGCGCCGCGCCACGCCGGCGGAGGCGGCGCCCTCCTCGTGCTGCTCAAGGGGTCGTAGCCCGGCCCATTGCGACGATGAGGATGCAGCGCGCCTTCGCGTATGTCCTCGGCGGCCTCGTGGCCGCGTGCGCGAGCGCCCCGCTCCCCGAGCGGCTCGACTTGCGCAACATCGAAGCAGGCAGCGATCGCGTCAAGCTCGCCGATGCGCGGCCGGCAGGCAGCCGCGAAACCCGCGTGGTCGCATCCGGCGGCACGTACCGATTTTTGGGCGACGCGGCCGTCGACCCGCCGCTGCCCGATCTCGTCGCGGCGTCGCTCGCGAGCGGGATCCCGGCGCAGTACCGCGACCTTCGCATCGAGATCGTTCGCCTGGACGTCGGTTTCTGGAAGGACACGATCGACACCGGCGCGCCGATCCTCCTGACTTACCCGGCATCGGGCTCGCCGGGTGCGATCGCAGCGAGCCTGGGCGTGGGCTACGGACTCGCGGTGGCGGTGCGGGACCTTCGCGCCCGCCAAGCCGCGATCGCCAATTTCGAGGTCGTCGTCGAAGGTTATCCCGTGACGAGCGTCGACGCTCTGCCGCTCACGGGCGAGCGGCCGAGCGATCAGGTGCTCGCGCGCGCGGTGCAGTCGGGGCTGCGCACTCTCGGTGAAAAGGTGTCGGCGATGCAATACTGGCGAGCGCCTTACCGCAAGGAGTAGCGCATGCGCTGGGTCGTCGTCTTCGAGGACACCCCCCCGATGGCCGGCGTGCGCGCTCGCCTCGAGTCCGCGCATCTCGCCTACCTGCGCGAGCATTCGAAGGAGATCGTGCTGGGCGGCGGCTTGCGCGACGTTCCGGGGGGCGCGTACGCAGGCGGAATGTGGATCTTCGAGGTGGCCTCGCGCGAGCGAGCCGTCGAGCTGATCGAGGGCGATCCTTACTACGAGGCGGAGCCGCGTCCGTATCGCCTCTACGCGTGGGGCAAGGCGCTGCCGGACCTTCGCGTCGAGCTATGAAGCGCCGGCGCGCACTGGCCGTCATGTCGGCGGTCGCGCCCGCGTTCGCGCAGGGCGACCGCTATCCGACCCGGCCGCTGTCAGCGCTGGCGGCGCTGCGCGGGCTTCGCGCGGCGTCGAAGGTCGATCTCGAGGCGTTGCGAGGATAGGACGATGGACAACGCGCTCGAAGGCAGGGTGGCGCTCGTCACCGGCGCCGGCCGCAACATCGGGCGGGCGATCGCGCTCGCGCTCTGCGAAGCCGGCGCGCGGGTGGCGGTGAACGTGCGCGGCAGTCGGGACGAAGGGATCGCCGTGGTCGACGAGATTGGCGCCCGGGGCGGCGAAGCGCTGCTCGTGACGGCCGACGTGACCCGGCGCACGGACGTCGAAGCGATGATCGAGGCCGTCGCCCGGCGCTTCGGGCGCCTCGACATCCTCGTCAACAACGCCGCTATCCGGCACGAGGCGGCGTTCGCCGACCTGCTCTACGCCGAGTGGCGCACAACGCTCGACGTCTGCGTGGACGGCGCCTTCCATTGCACGCAGGCCGCGCTGCCGCTGCTGCGCGCAAGCGGTGCCGCCGCGGTGATCAATATCGGCGGCATGACCGCCTACACGGGGGCGCCGCTGCGCGCGCACGTCGTCACCGCCAAGGCGGCGCTCGGCGGCCTGACTCGCGCGCTGGCGCACGAGCTCGCGGAATTCGGCATCACGGTCAACTGCGTCGCGCCGGGCCTCGTCGATACCGTGCGCAGGGCGGCGAGCGCCTCGGCGAACCCCGCGCACCATGCCCACCGCTCGCCGTTGCTGGGCCGCCGCGGCCATCCCGACGAGATCGCGAGCGCCGTCGTGTGGCTCGCCGGGCCCGGCGGCCGCTTCACGACCGGCCAGACGCTGCACGTCAACGGCGGCGCATATCTCGGCGGCTAGCGTGAAAGCCACGGCATGAGAATCACCAGCATGCCGGCAAAGTAGATGACGCCGAATATGAGTCCGAGCCTCCAGAACTCGCCCTTGCCGATGTAGCCGCTGCCGTAGTACATGGGGGCCGGCCCGGTGGCATACGGCGAGATCACGCCCATGAGACCGAGCGAGTAGACGCACAGCAGGGTGAGCATCGTCACGTTGACGCCGGGGATCGCGGTACCGACGGCGAGCACGACCGGCAGCACGGCGGCGGCATGAGAGGTGATGCTGGAAAAGAAGTAGTGGATCCAGAAGAAGAGTCCCACGAGCAGGACCATCGCCACCGTGGGCGACATGCCCGCGAGCGGCTTGGCGAACCCTTCCGCGACCCACTTGATGAAGCCGATGTCGTTGAGCCCCGACGCGAGCGTGAGCAGCGACGTGAAGTAGAAGAAGACCTCCCACGCCGCCTTCTCGGCGACGATGTCGGAGAACTCGATGACGCCCGTCACGAGCAGCAGCGAGATGACGAGGAACACGACCATCGTGGCGTTGATGAAGTTGGCGCCGAGGACCGGCACCTTGATGTTCGGGTTGCCGCCCACGATCCACAGGAGCATCGCCAGCGCCACCAGCGCGGCCATGATCCACTCGGGCCGCGACATCGGCCCCATCTGCGCGAGCTCGCGCCCCGCCCACGCCGTGATCTCGGGGCTCTCCTTGACCTCCGGCTTGCAAAGGACGTACGCCAGCAGCGGCACGACGACGATCAGGAGCACGCCGAGCGGCGCGAAGCCCGCGAACCATTGCGACCATGCGATGTCGACGCCGACCGTCTTCTTGGCGATGCCGAGCGCCGCCGCGTTCGGTGCAAGCGCGGTGAGGAACATGGAGCTCGTCACCGCCGTCGTGGCGAACGCCGTCCACATCACGTACGTGCCGATCCGGCGCGCCGTCGGCCCGGGCTCGGAACCGTAAATGCGCGGGATGTTGCTGATGATGGGGTAGATCGTGCCGCCGCTGCGCGCCGTGTTCGATGGTGTGGCCGGAGCGAGGATCAGGTCGGCGAACGCCACGGCGTAGCCCAGGCCCAGCGTGCGCCGGCCGAGGGCCCGCACGAGCAGGAGCGCGATGCGCCGCCCGAGGCCGCTCTTGCGGTAGCCGATGGCGAACACGAACGCGCCGACGATCAGCCACACCGTGGACTCCGAGAACCCGGACAGCATCCAGCGCAGCGACTTGACGGGGTCCTGCTCGACGTAGCCCAGCACGCCCGCCGCGGTGAGCCCGATCAGCCCGACGGCGCCGACCGGCATCGATTCGAGCACGAGCCCGGCGATGACGGCCGCGAATATCGCGAAGTAGTGCCACTGGTTCGCATTGAGCCCCGATGGCACGGGAATCAGGTAAATGACCGCCCATACCGCGATGGGCGCGACCGCCCGCCAGCTCTTCTTCATCGCGCGTCCTCCCCGATTGAGCTTACGTTAGGTCGCTTTCACGCCGAAGATGTTGACGCACGTCACGGGTCATGCCGAGAATCCACGGTTTGCGGGCGCCGTTGACTACGCGCCCGCGGCAGGTATCGTTACGCACGACGAAATCAACCACAGGAGGAGCGACATGGACGACCCCACGGCATGGTCACGGCGGGACGTGCTCCGCGCAACGCTGGCCGCCGCCGCGGCGGCGGCGATCCCGGTCCGGGCGCGCGCCGCGACGACGCTTCGCTGGGCGACGGTGCTGCCGACCAATCACCCGATGGTCGCCATGATGGACCGCGTAGCCAAGGAAGTACGGGACAAGACCGGCGGCGCCGTCGAAATCCAGACCTTCCCGGCGGGGCAGCTCGGCTCGTCGCGCGACGTCATCGAGTCGACCTCCAGCGGCGCGATCCAGATCGTCGACGAAGGCGCTGCCCAGTTCGGCCAGTTCGTGCCGCCATTCTCGATCCTCGAGGCGCCCTACATCTGGCGCGACGACGCGCACATCCGCAAAGTGCTCGCCTCGCCCATCGTCGATGACATGAACGCGCAGCTCGTGCAGAAGCGCTCGATGCGCGTGATCGGCTCGACGTACTACGGCAAGCGCCATGTCACCTCGGGCAGCAAGGCGATCAACACGGTCGCCGACATGAACGGCTTCAAGCTGCGCATCCCCGAGGTGGACACCTTCCGCGCGATGGCCGAGGCATGGGGCGCACGTCCCACGCCTCTGAACATCAGCGAGCTCTACCTCGCGCTCAGCCAGGGCGCCGTGGACGGCCAGGAGAACCCGCTGCCGACGATCCAGAGCGCCAAGTTCTTCGAAGTGCAGAAGTACCTCGTGCTGACCGGCCACATCATCACGCCGCGCCTCGTCGTGATCAACGAGGGCGCGTGGCAGGGGCTCGCCGACAAGGACCGGCAAGCGCTCAGGGCGGCGATCGCTTCCAACGGGCAGGTGCAGGACAGCGAGATCCTGGCGCAGGAAGGCAAGCTCGTGGACACGTTCAAGGCAGGCGGCATGACCGTGATCCAACCCGATGTCGAGAGCTTCAAGAAGCCCGTGCTCGCGAGCGTCCCGGCCAAGTTCGAGGCGAAGTGGGGCAAGGGGCTCTGGGACAAGATCGTCGCGGCGTGAGCGCGCAGCGCTCTGCGGCAGGTAGCCTCTGAGCGCGCCCGCCATCCTCGACCGCGCCGCCGCCGTCGTGGCGAGCGCGCTCGTGGCGGCGCTGCTGGCGTGCGTCTCCGCCGGCGTGGTCACGCGCGAGTTGGGCGCGCCGCTCATCTGGACCGACGAGCTGTCGCGCTTCCTCATGGTGTGGCTCGCCGCGTTCGGCTGGATGGTGGCGAGCCGAAAGCGCATCCACGTGCGCATCCGGTATTTCCAGGATCGCCTTCCGCGTAGCGCGCATAACGCCGTCGAGATCGCGATCCAGGCCGCGCTCGTCGCGTTCGGCGCGCTGGTGACGTACTACGGCGTCGGCCTCGTCGCGAAGAACCACGATCTGACCGCGACGACGCTGCCGCTGTCCATGTCGTGGATGTACGCCCCGCTCGTGCTGGCGGGCGCGGTCACGGCGATCCAGGGCGCGATCGAGCTCGCAGCAGCCGCGCGCAGGGAGCGTGAAGTCGCGGCCGCGGGCGGCTCGGCGGAGGTCGAATGACCCACCTGATGGTCGAGATCGTGATCGTCTGGCTCGCCTCGATCCTGCTCGGCTTGCCGCTCTTCGCCTCGATGGGGCTCGCCGCGTTCGCCTTCGTCACCTTCGGCGGGCTCTCGGGCTCGATCGTGCCGCAGAAGATGGCGCAGGCGATGAATTCCTTCCCGCTGGTGGCCGCGCCGCTGTTCATCCTGATGGGCAACCTCCTGGGCGCGGCGCAGCTCACCGACCGCATCGTGCGCTTCGCGAGCTCGCTGGTCGGCGCGCTGCGCGGCGGCTACGCGCACGCGAGCATCCTGTCGAGCATGATCTTCGCCGGTATGGTGGGCTCGGCCGTCGCGGATGCCGCGGGCACGGGTGCGGTCGAAGTGCGCGCGATGAAGAAGGCCGGCTATCGTCCGGAGACCGCCGCCGCCATCAGCGCCGCGGCGGCCACGATCGGACCGATCATCCCGCCCAGCCTGCCGATGGTGATCTACGGCGTCGCGGCCGACGCGTCCATCGGCCGACTGTTCCTCGCCGGCGTGATTCCGGGCGTGCTCATGGGCGTGTCGCTGATGGTGATGGTCGCGATCATCGCGCCGAGGCAGGGACTGCCGCGGCAGGCGTTCGGCGGCCTGTGCGAAATCGCGGCAGCGTTCCGCTCGAGCTTCTGGGCGCTGCTCGCGCCGGTCATCCTCCTGGGCGGCATGTTCAGCGGACTCTTCACGCCGACCGAAGCGGCGGCCGTGGCGGACCTGTACGCGCTCTTCCTGGGCTTCGTCGTCTATCGCACGCTGCGCATCAAGGACCTCCCCGCGATCCTGGTCAACACCGCGGAAACCACGGGGATCGTCATGGTTCTGGTCATGGTGGCCGGCGCGCTCGGCTGGTGCATGTCGATCTCGCGCATCCCGCAGAGCCTGGCACCCGTGATCGTCTCCGCGATCCACGCGCCGCTCGCGTTCCTCCTCGTGTCGAACCTTATCCTGCTCGCCATCGGCTGCTTCATGGAGACGCTCGCCGCGCTCCTGATCCTCATTCCGATCCTCGTTCCGGCGGCCATCGGCTTCGGCATCGATCCCGTGCAGTTCGGCCTCATCATGATCTTCAACCTGATCCTGGGCACGATCCATCCGCCGATCGGCGTGGTGCTGTTCGTGATGGGCCGCATCGCCGACGTGACGTACGAGCAGATCTCACGCGCGATCCTGCCGTGGCTCGTGCCGCTGCTGGTCGTGCTCGTGCTCATCACCGTGTGGCCGGCGCTGACGCTGTGGCTGCCGGCGCTCGTGATGGGGAAGTAGCCGCTACTTGCCGAAGGACTCGCTCGGCATCGCTGCCGCGACGGGATGCGACGCGACGCGCGTCACTTGCGGATCCGACCACGATCCGCTGACGCGATAGTCGTAGCTGAAGATGGTGCCGAGCGGGTTATCGAGGAGCTTCTGCGCAAGCAGCGTGCCGGCGCCGACCGCCGCGCCGACGATCGGGTTGGCCAGGAAGAGGACCGCGGCGCCGGCCGAGAACGTCGACGACAGGGCAGGCTTCACGCGCACGTCGAGCTGCTGCGTCTCGTTGCCGAGATCGATGTAGCCGGTGATGAGGACCTGCGCGGCAGGGCCTTCGAGCTTGAGGTTGCCGGTATGCATGAGGCCCTTCTGCATCTTGAAGTCGCCGTTGATCTCGTCGAACGCGAAGCCTTCGCTGAATACGTCTCGGAAGTCGAGCGTGATCCGCCGCGGCAGCGATTGCAGCGACAGCACGCCCAGCAGCTTGCCGATGCCGGGGTCGATCTTGGTGAACTGCCCCATGCCCGTGCGCAGCGTGAAATTGCCGGACAGCGAGGGATAGTCGAAGTCGCTGGGCGCGCCGGTCCAGCTCAGGTCGCCCGCGATCTTGGTGGGCGCGTTGCGCACGGCGACGGGATAGCCGAAACGGTCGAGAAAGGCGCCCGCGTCCTCGGTGTCGACCTCCATCTCGAGCTCGGTCGCCTGGTTCTCGCGTCCGATGCGCCACCATCCCGTGCCGTCGATTCGCCCGGCGGGATTGGTGAGCGACAATTTCGTGATTCGCCAGTCTGCCCCAACCGGCTGTGCGAGGATTTCGAATTTGCCCAAGTCGTGTCCGCTGCGGCTCACGAACGAGTCCGCGGCGATGTCGAGCTCGGGCCAGGTGTTCGTGGCCTTCTGCGTGGCGTCGATCTCGCTGTGTGCCGGATGCAGCTCCTCCTGCCCGGGGGCGACGAAGCGCGCGAGCCGGGCCATCACGCGGCCGTTCGGGATCGCGGGCCCCGGCCCGCGCCACGACGCGGTGCCGTCGACCTCGCGCCCGGACAGCTTGAGCCGCCAGTCCGTATCGGCGCGAAGCGCCGTCAGCTTCAAGTCATGCAGCACGCGCCCGAACACGTCGAGGCGCCCCACTTCGACGTCGAGCCCGTTGAGCTCGAGCCCGCCGGCGTTGCGAGGCGGCGCCGGCGTCCCCGGCGGCGGCTTCGGCAATTCCTTCGCGTAGACCGCGAGCCACTCGTCGAGATCGAAGTCGGCGATCTGGCCGCGCACCCACACGCCCGGGCGGTCGGCCGTGCCGCCGCGCGCCACGGCCGGGCCGAGGAGAATCAGCGCGCGGTCGATCTGCGAGGTGTCCTTGCCGAGCTGCCGGTGCGCGATCAGGCGCAGGTTGGTGCGATAGTCGACCGTGAGCGTGTCCTCGGCGCCCTTGCCCGCCGTATCGCGCCGCTCGACGCGCAGCGGCACGAGTTCGGCGGCGGTCTTGCCGATCGGCGCCGGCAGCTCGATGGCCACGCCCTTCAGGTTCGAATCGAGCGTCCAGGTCGTCGTGTCGGCGCGCGACTGCGCGGCGAGCTGCCAGTCGGTCACGCCGGACACGCGTTGCGCGAGCGGAAAGTCGAATTCGCTCTTGATCGTGGCGAGGTTCGCGCTGCCGGACGCGGCGATGCGCACGCCGCCCTCGCCGCTCGTCATGGCGATCTTCGCCTGTCCGCCGAAGGCGTTCGCGGTGAGATCGCGCGACTGCATCGAATGCTCCGCGAACAGGAGATGGCCGTTCACCTGCGTAAGCGCGGGGGCGCCCGGCAGGCGTATCGCGTTGCCCAGGAGCTGGTAGTCGCCCTGCGCGCTGGCGCCTTCCAGCCTGCCGAGGGGCAGCGTGAGCTTGAGCGCGAGCTTGCCGTTGCCCGTGGTTTCCACTCCGTCGGCGAAGTGGCCCATCCATTCGCCGATGGGACTCTTCTCGACAAATTGCATGAAGTCCGAGGTGGCACCCGTCGCTTCGCCGGCAATGGTGAGCGTTGGATTCGCCGCGCCCAGGTTCGGTATGTCCGCCTTGACCGGGCCTGCCTCGACGCCGAGCGCCCGCCCGCTGCGCGCGTTGATGAACATGCCGGCGCCTTCGAACTTCACGTCGGCGTCGATGTTCGTGATCGCGGGCCAGCCCGGCGCGTATTCGACCGTGGCATCGGCGGCCTTGAACGTGACGAGGAACTGCCCGCGCTTGGAATCGGTGAACGGAAATTCCGCGAGATCGCCGGCGAGCGCCATGCGCACGTCGCTCGCCGTGCCCTCCTTGATCGCGGAACGAAGCCAGTCGCGCACGTGGGCGTTGAGCGTGAGCGGCAGGTAGCGATAGAGATTCTGCGCGTCG
>DATJXV010000090.1:0-23428 GCA_035499955.1 Casimicrobiaceae bacterium | reverse complement strand
CTGGGCCGCGAGCCACTCGAACACGAGCCCGGCGATGTAGATCGCGTACGTCGGCGGCGTGTTGAGCATCGAGTCGGCCGCCGCCTGCTCCTTCCAGTGGAACGCGGACGGGCAGATCGGCAACGCGCGATCCAGCAGGTCCTTGCGCACGATCACGATGGTGAGGCCGGCGGGGCCGATGTTCTTCTGCGCGCCGGCGTAGATCACGCCGTAACGCGACACCGGAAGGGGCCGCGACAGAATGTGCGACGACATGTCGGCCACCAGCGGGACGTCGCCGACGTCCGGCGTCGAGTGGTACTCCACGCCTCCGATCGTCTCGTTGCTGCAAATGTGCACGTAAGCGGCGTCCGGTGTGAGCCGCCACGTCGAGCGCTCGGGAATGCGGGTGAAGGCCTCCGCCTCCGACGACGCCGCGACGTTGACCTTGCCGTACTTGCCCGCCTCCTTGATCGACTTCTTCGACCACTCGCCCGTGTGGATGTAGTCCGCGGTCGTGCGCCCGCCGAACAGGTTCATCGGAACGATGGCGTTCTCGCCGATCGCGCCGCCCTGCAGGAAGAGCACTTCGTAGTCGTCCGGGACCGCGAGCAGCGACCGCAGATCGGCTTCCGCCTTGTCGGCGATGGAGATGAACTCTTTGCCGCGATGGCTCATTTCCATCACGCACATCCCGGTGCCGTGCCAGTCGAGCATCTCGGCGGCGGCCGTGCGGAGCACGGGCTCGGGCAAGACCGCGGGTCCTGGGCTGAAATTGAAGATTCGCATCGGGAACGCTTCCCTCGAAAGGCTCGTCGAAGCGTCATTATCCGTGCAGCGTCGCCGCAGGGCCGGTTGACGCTAAAATGGATGCCGCCGATGCACTCGCTTGCCGTAGCTTCGCTCGCCGTCATTGCGGTCACCGCCGCGGTGCAGCCCAATGCGGCGGCAAAGGACAAGGGCGCCACGCGCGCCGAGGTGCAAATCGGTCTTTGCGAGCCGGTGGATACCCTCGAGCACAAGCTCGCGTGGCAGCCACGCGGGCCCGCCTACGACACGTGGCTGTTCGACGACAACGCGCTATCGCTGCTCGAGCGGGGGCTGCGGCTTCGCCTGCGCGCATCGTCGGATCGCCCGGAGCTCACGCTGAAGGCCGCGGTGAAGGACTGCGACGACGCGCGGCTTGCGAAAAGCGAGGGCAAGTGCGAGCTCGACGTTTACGCCGGCAAGGCAAGCGCCACGCTGTCGCTGACGCGCGCACTGCGCCCACCGATGGCGCAGGACCTCGCGGCCGGGCGCGCAGCACTCGCGCATTCGTTGAGCGACGCGCAGGCGAGCTACTTGCGCGACGCGGCGCACGCGTGGCCGCTGCCGCCGGGCCTGCGGCCGCTCGGACCCATCGACACGCGCACCTACGCCTCGGGTCGTTACGAGATCGACGTCACCACGCTACCCGACGGTGCGCGCTATGCGGAGATCTCGATCAAGGTGCCGGCGGCGGACATGGCACGCGCGCAGGGCAAGCTCGAGGCGTTCCTGCGCGATGCCGGTGTCCAAGTCTGCGCCGATCAGCAGGGACAGGCCGCGGACAAGCTGCGGCGACTCGCCGTGCAACAGCCGAAATAGGGTCAGACCCCATTACAATTTGTAATGGGGTCTGACCCTATTTTTGCCTAGATGCCCAGGAAGCGCGAGACGCGCACGGGCACGCCCTCGCGCTGGTGCTTCTCGACGGCCTCCTGCGCCTGGCGATCGGCAATCGTCATCCGTGAGCGCAGGCGCACGTACTCCGCCCACGAGCTGATGATGTAGCGCTCCACGAAGAGCCCCTCCTCCGCGATGTCGCGGAAGACCCGCCAGCTGTTGGCCCCGTTTCTCCGCCGCACCGGACCCATCGAGCGCACTGCGCGCAGGAACGCCTCGGCGTTCTCGGGCAGGATGCGGTACTCGATCTGGATCAGCACGGGACCGTCGTCGGGCTCCGGCTCGTCGTCGAGGCCGAGCGCGGGCAGCTCGGCGCCCGGCATGATGTCCTTGTCGCCGCCCAGGCGCACGCGCACCCGCCGATGCATCGCGAGCAGCACGAGAAACGTCGCGGCCGATGCGAGCAACGATACCCGCGTCCCCTTCCAGGTCGCGAGGATGCCCCAGAGCACGCTACCGACGGCAAGGCTCGCCTGAACGGTGACGAAGGCGATGGCGACCGCGCGCGCGCGTACCCACGCCGGCGCCGCGCTCTGCGTCCCTGCGCCGAGGCTCGCGAACACGCCCACCCATGCCGCGCCCGCACCGAACGTGCCGACCAGCGCAAGCGCCGTGTGCGTGGTCGACGCGACGAGGGTCGCCGAGATGACCCACAGAAGGGAGGCCGCGACCACCATCCGCTGCAACGAGTATTTTCCGAGCGCGCCCGGGATGTTGAACGCCGCGACCACCGCGCCCAGGCCGAAGCTGCCGAAAAGCATGCCGAAGCCGCCGGCGCCCATGTGGAGCTGGTCTCGCGCGATCACCGCCAACAGCGCGTACAGCGAGCTCGCGCAAAGCCCGAAGGTGAGGTTGCGCAGCACGATGGCGCGCATCGGCGCCGAATGGCGCACGAAGCGCACGCCGCTGGCGATGCCGGTCAGCAGCGACTCCGGGACGCCCGGCAGCCCCGGCAGCCGGTGCACCCACCCACGCACGACGAAGATCATCCCGATGAAGCACACCGAGCACGCGAGGAACGAGCTGCCCGTGCCGATCCACGCGGTGAGCGCGCCGGCCAGCGCCGGTCCGACCGCGCGCGAAACGTTCATCGCCACGGCGCCGAGCGCCACGGCCTTGGGAACGTCGGCCCGCTCGACCAGCTCGTTCACGCTCGCCTGCTGCGCCGGCATGTAGAACGTGAAGGCGCCGCCGACCACGAACGTGAGCACAAGAAGCGCCCACGGCGCCATGAAGCCCAGAAGCGACGCCACGCCGAGGACGATCGTGCCGGCAAGGAAGCAGATCTGCGTTGCAAGGATCACGTGCCGGCGCTCCACGATGTCCGACAGCGCGCCGGCCACCAGCCCGATCAGGATCGCCGGGGCCGTGCTCGCCGTCTGCACGAGGGCGACCATCAGCTCGGACGGCGTCATCGTCGCCATGAACCACGCAGCCATCGTGGCCTGCATCGTGTAGCCGAGCGTGACTCCGATGGACGCCAAGTAGAAGCTTCGGTACGACACATGCCGCAGCGGCGAGGAGGCAAGCAGCTGGTTCAGCGTGGCGGCTAGGGCGGTCACGCGCGAGAGTGTAGCGTGCCGGCGCGCGCGGGACACCGGCCGTTGACCGAAGTCAACGGAAACACCGCAGCCCCTGCCTTAAGATGGGGTTCGACACATGGACGCGCCCATCGCCCGCAACAGCCTCTGTCTCGGCGGATTACCGGTCCGTCACGCGCGCTACCGCCCGCATCACACGGCGCTCGTCGTTCCCGCTCAATCGGCCCCCACGTTCGCGCCTTGGGACGGCCCTGCGGCGCGAACACGCGAGATCCGGCTCGACTGGCGCGAATTCAACGCCTATGTCAACCGCTGGGCCAACGCGCTCGCGGCGCTCGGCGTCGCGCGCGCGGAGCGCGTCGCGACGGTGCTGGGAAACGGCATCGAGATCATCGCCACCTACTGGGCGTGCGCGAAGCTCGGCGCCGTCATCGTGCCGCTCTCGCCGCTGCTCACCGCCGCGGGCCTGCGCTCGCTGCTCGCCGACGCCCCGCCGCGAGTCGTGGTGTCGTCTTCCGCGCACCGGGCAGCCCTCGTCGAGGCGGCGGCGACGCTGCCGCTGGTCACGGCGTACGTGCTCATCGACGACGACGACTCGCCAGGCTTTCGCGCCTACGGCGCGCTGCTCGCGCAGGCTGCGGACACCGAGCCTGACGCGCAGATCGACTGCGGCGACCTGCTCACGCTCATGTACACATCGGGCACGACCGGGTTGCCCAAGGGCATCCAGCACACGCACTTCATCCGCGCGATGTACGCCACCACGATGGCCAACGCGTGGCGCATGGCGCCGGAATCGGTCGTGCTGCACTCGGGCGCGCTCGTGTTCAACGGCGCCATGGTCACGATGTTCCCGTCGTTTATGCTGGGCTGTACCTACGTCGTTCATCGCGCGTTCGACGCCGAGGCGTTCATCGAGACGGTCGAGCGCGAGCGCGTCACGCACACGATGCTCGTGCCGTCGCAGATCGTCGCGATCCTCGACGCGACGGGGTTCGACCCGGCGCGGCTCGCCTCGCTGCAGATGGTGCTGTCGCTCGGCGCCCCGCTGCACAACGAGCAGAAGGACCGCCTCAACCGGCTCCTGCCCGACCGCTTCTACGAGCTCTACGGCCTCACCGAAGGCTTCGTGACGGTCCTCGACCGCGACGACGCCCTCCGGAAGGCCGGCAGCGTGGGCGTGCCGCCGCCCTTCTATGAGATGCGCATCGTGGGCGAGGACGGCCGCGACCTGCCGGCGCGCGAGGTGGGCGAGATCGTCGGGCGGGGGCCGATCACGATGCCCGGCTACTACAACCGCGGCGAGCTCACTGCGCAGACCCTCGCCGGCGGCTGGCTGCACACGGGCGACCTGGGCTACGTCGACGAGGATGGGTACCTGTATCTCGTCGACCGCAAGAAGGACATGATCGACAGCGGCGGGGTCAAGGTGTATCCGAAGGACATCGAGGAGATCGCCGCGCACCATCCCGCCGTGCGCGAGGTCGCCGTGTTCGGCATCCCCCACGACAAGTGGGGCGAGACGCCGGTGGCGGCCGTGGTGCTGCGCGCAGGCGAGCACGCCGACGCGCAATCGCTGCGCGACTGGATCAACGCGCGCGTGGCCGCGAAGTACCAGCGCGTCGAGCGCGTCATCGTCATGGCCGACTTCCCGCGCAACGCGGCGGGCAAGACGCTCAAGCGCGAGTTGCGGGCACCGTTCTGGCAGGGGCGGGCAAGCAAGATCTAGCCACGGCTCGAGCCCCCGCTATCCGTCGCCGAGCGCGTTGATCTCGCCCGCCGCGCGCAGGCCCGACTCGATCGCGCCCTGGATCCATGCGTGGTGCAGCGAGGCGTGCTCCCCCGCGAAGTGGATGCGCCCCTCGGGCGCGATGATGTGCGAGTACAGCAGCGACTGCTGGCTCGGCTCGAACAGCGCGAAGGCGCCGCCTGCGAACGGGTCGTCGTGCCACATCTTGGAGGCGCCGACCTCGAACTCCTCCTTGATCTGCGGATGGATCACGGCCACGTTCTCGATCGCCTGGACGATGCGCTCCTCCGGCGAAAGCGAGCCCCAGCGCTGCGCGTCCTCCGACCAGGTGTAGCTCGCGAGCAGCACGCCGCGCCCGGTCTCGCGTCCCGCTTCGGGATAGAAGATGTTGCGGACCGCGAGATCGGTCACGCTGCCGCCGCCGAAGATGCCCTCGTCCTCCTCCCAGAAGCGGCGCCGGCACTGGAAGAGGATCTTCGCCGAGGCGTCGTAATGGAGCTGGCGGATCGCGCGCCGCTTGTTCTGCGACAGCGGCTTCAGCATCTCGACGTGGCGCAGGACGGGGAACGGCACGGCGATGATCGCGTGGTCGGCGTGAAGGCGCGCGCGTCCCGCCGCCGTCTGGTAGTGGATGCACACGTCGTGGTCGGACTGGTCGAGCGCGACCATGCGCGCGCCGAAGCGGATGCGGCTTTGGAGCTGCGGCAGGAACCCTTGCGGCAGGTGGTCCATGCCGCCGTCGATGCGCACCATGTCGGTGTAGAAGTGGCCGACCTCCTCGCGCAGCAGCTCGAGGAACGAGGTGCTCATGAGCGATTCCTGGTTCATGAGGAGCCCGAAGAGCTCGATCGCCGCCTCCGACCAGCCGATCTCCTCTAGGAATTCGCGCGTCGAGTACGAGTCGTACTTGCCGACGATCTCGGGCCACGCGTCGTCGCCGACCGCCGCGAGGCGGTCGACAAAGGGCCGAAGCGCACGCTGCCACATCGCCGTGCACGTGGCGCCCCGCTCCTTCTCGGGCAGGTGGGCGCCGACAAGATGCGGCTTCGCCTCGATCTCGCGGAAGCGGTGCTTGCGGCCGAACAGGTGGCACCAGCCTTCCGGGTTGTCCATCGTGAAGTCGTGGGTGGCGAGCCCGAACTTGTCGACGTAGGCGAGCGTGAGCTTGTGCGAGCGCGGGATGCGCATCGCGCCGACCTCCGCGTACAGGCCGTGCGTGAACGGCTCGCGCAGGGTGCACACGCGGCCGCCGACGCGCTGCTTCGCCTCGAGGACGATCGGATCGTGACCGGCGCGCAAGAGCGCGGAGGCCGCCGTGAGCCCCGCCATGCCCGCGCCGACGATCGCCACGCGCTTGCGCTTGCCGGGCATGTCCGGCAGGCCGTGCGCGATGACGCGCAGGTAGTCCTTCTCGCTCGGCATGCCGGGCATTATCCGTCGGCGGTGAGGCCGAGGTAGGCGCGCCGGATGTGCGGCTGCTGGCGCAAGGCGTCGGGCGTGTCGCACGCCACGATGACGCCCTCCTCCAGCACGTACGCGCGGTCGGCGAGGGCCAGCGCAAGCGCCACGTTCTGCTCGACCAGCAGCACGGCGACACCCTCGGCGTGAATCTTCTCGATCATCGCGAACATCGCCTGCACGACGAGCGGCGACAGCCCGAGCGACGGCTCGTCGAGGAGCAGGAGCTTCGGCTGCGCCATGAGCGCCCGCGCGATCGCCACCATCTGCTGCTGGCCGCCGGACAGTGCTCCAGCCCTTGCTTCGAGCTTCTCGGCGACCGCGGGAAAGAGCGCGCACACGCGCTCGATCGAATCGAGGCGCGCACGCTTTGCGACTGCGCGGTAGCTGCCGAGCGTGAGGTTCTCGCGCACGCTCATGGCGGTGAACAGGCGGCGCCCCTCCGGCACGATCGCGATGCCCTCGTCGCAGAAGCGATGCGGAGCGAGGCGCGCGAGGTCGCGTCCGTCGATGGTCATCGTTCCCGCCGCCACGGTGTGCAGCCCGGCGATCGCGTTGATGAGCGTCGTCTTGCCGGCGCCGTTCGGACCCACGACGCATACGAGCTCGCCCGCGCCGACGGTGAGCGACACGCCGCGCAGTGCGGCGGCCGCGCCGTAGCGCACCTCGACGTCCTTGAGCTCAAGCATGCGGCGCTCCGAGGAAGGCGGTCACGACGTCGGGATTGGCGAGGACGGACGCCGCGCTGCCCTCGGCGAGCACGACGCCGTGATCCAGCACCACGAGCCGGTCGGAGAGCGCGAGCACGGCGCGCATCACGTGCTCGACGAAGACGATGGTCGCCCCCTGGTCGCGGATGGCGCGTATCAGCTCGACCGCGCCGTTGATCTCCCCCGGCGTCAACCCCGACAGCACCTCGTCGAGGAGCACCAGGCGCGGCCGGCTCGCGAGCGCGCGGGCGAGCTCGAGGAACTTTCGCTGGTGCAGGTTGAGGTCGCCGGGAAACGCACGAGCGAACGGCGCGAGCCCGGTGAATTCGAGCCAGCGGTGGGCCTCGCGCCGCGCATCGGCGGCGTCGAGCGAGGCCGCGCCGAACATCGCGGGCAGCGCCACGTTGGCGAGCACGCTCAAGTGGCCGAACGGCCGCGGGATTTGGTACGTGCGGGCGAGCCCGGCGCGCGCGATACGGTGCGCGTCCCGTCCGGCGACCTCGGCGCCGGCGAAGCGGATGGACCCTGCATCGGGCTTGTAGTGCCCGCTGACCACATTGATGAAGGTCGACTTGCCCGAGCCGTTGGGACCGAGCAGCGCCAGGATCTCGCCCTCGCGCACCGTCAAGCTCACGCCGTCGAGCGCCTGCACGCCGGCGAAGGCCTTGCGCACGCCGCTCGCGGCCAGCAGCGGGCTTCCGACGGTGAGCGGCGCCCGCACCGCACGGATCTCGCGCGCGTGGCCGGCCGCGTAGTCGATCGGCGGGCGGCGCCGGAACGAGAGGCCGAGCACGCCGTCGGGCATGAACAGGATCGCGGCGATGAGCACGGCGCCGAAGACCGCCTTGCCGAGCAGCATGTGGTCGCCGGTGGTGAACGCGTACAGCAGGCCGGTGACGAGCGCGGCCCCGACCGCGGGCCCGGCCCAGTGCCGGGTCCCGCCGAGCACGCTCATGAGCACGACGGAAAGCGGGACCGTGATCGAGAACGTCTCGCCGACCGTCACGTAGGACACGAACAGCGCCTGCACTCCGCCTGCCGCGCCGGCGAAGGCGCACGAGATCGCGAAGGCCGCGAGCTTGCAGCGGAACGTCGGAACGCCGAGGACCTCGGCGACGTCCTCGTCGTCGTGGATCGCGAAGAGCCCCGTTCCGAGCTTCGAGCGCGCGATCGCGTGGGCCGCGAGCAGCGTCACCGTCATCAGCATCAGCGCGAGGAGGTAGAACGACGAGGAGGCCGACGGCCCAAGCCTGGGCACCGCGACGCCGGAAAGAGCGATGCCCGGGCCGCCGTCGATCGGCGTGTTGAGCACGATCGTTCCCACCACGAACGTAAAGGCGAGCGTGACGAGCGCGAAGAGCTCGCCGCGCACGCGCCGCACGCGGAACACGATCGCGCCGAGCGCGATCCCCATGAGCGCGGCGACCAGCGCCGCGACCGGAAGCGTCCACAGGAACGGCCAGTCGAAGCGCGTCGCGAGCACCGCCGTCGTGTACATCCCCGCGCCGAAGAACGCGCCATGGCCGAAGGAGAAGTAGCCCGAGTAGCCGGACAGGATATTCCACGAGGTCGCGAGCACGACCCAGTGGAACACGAGGTAGAGGAACGACTCGTAGAACAGCGGCAGCCCGGCCCACGGCAGGAGCGCGAGCGCGCCGCCCGCGAGCAGGATCGCGGCAGCGGCCCGCTTCATCTACTTGGAAACGCCCGGCCTGGCGAGGAGCACGACGATGAGCAGCGAGAACGAGACGAGCGGCGCCCACGCCGGCGAGGTCACGGCCATCGTGACCGACTCGCTGACACCGATGAGGATGCCGGCGACGATCGGCCCGATGGCGCTGCCGAGGCCCCCCAGCATCACGGTGGCGAACACGACCCCGATCCAGGCGTAGATTTGCGCCGGGGCAAGCGTGTACGTGAGCGCGATGCACACGCCCGCCACGCCCGCCAGCGCGGCGCACAGGCCGGACAGCGCGAGCGAGAGCGCCTTCTCGTTGATGCCGAACGCGGCCGCGATGGGGCCATCCTCGGCGCTGGCACGAAGCGCGCGGCCCAGGTCCGTGTAGCGCAGCATGGCGTAGATCGCCGATGCGAGCGCCAGCGCGGCGGCGAGGGTGATGAGCTCCGGCACCGGGAAATAAAGCGCGCCCACCTTGAACTTCGCGCTGGAATAGGCGGAGTCGAGCTTGCGGAAGTCGGCGGTCCAGATGCCCTGGATCACGGCCTCGACGATCACCGTGAGACCGAACGTGACGAGCAGCGAGTTGAAGGCGCCGATGCGAAAACGCGCGAATACCCACTGCATCGCGACCCCGAGCAGCGCGAACGCCGGCACGATCACGAACAGCGTGGCGAGCGGGTCCATGCCCGCGCTGGATAGCTGGTAGCACAGATACGCGGCGAGGAACGCGAGCGCGAAATGCGCGAGGTTGATCTCGCGCAGCAGGCCCCAGGACAGGCTCAAGCCCAGGCCCAGGAGCCCGTACAGCGCGCCGATGAAAAGGCCGGAGAGGACCGACTGCGATAAGAGCGTCGCGCTCGGCAAGCTCACGGCATCAAGGCGCCATGAGCGATGCGCCCGGGGCCGCCACCGACTTCGGCCACACCACGACCCAGCTGCCGTTCTGCACCTGCTTCACGCGCATGAGGTCGTCGCCGTAATTGGACGGACCGTCGAAGTGCAGCTTGCCCTGGATCGTGTCGACCTTGTTCTTCTTCAGCCAGTCGATCAGCACCTTGTCGTCGAGCGACTTGGTCGCGGTCACCGCCGCTTCCAGCATCTGCCACGCGGTCCACGAGGCCGCGGCCTGCGTCTCGACGTGCGGATAAGTGATTCCTGCCTTGGCCGCACGCTCGTCGAATGCCTTTACGAAGGCCGCGGCGCCCGGATTGTCGAGGAACGGCTTGTGCTCCTCGAACATCGTGGCTGCGAGCGCGTTCTTGCCTTCGGGCGCCGTCACCATCGGACCCGGCGCGGGATACATGTAGAAGTGATACTTCGGCGTGTAGTCGATCTTCTTCAGCGCCTCGAGGAGCTGGTTGCCCTCCAGGCCGATGGCGCCTACGTAGAGGAAGTCGGGGTTCGCGTCCTTGATGCGCGCCGCGATCGGGCCGTAGTCGCGGTTGCCGAACTCCCACTCGAGGAACAATACCTCGTTCAGGCCGCGCTTTTTCGCGACCTCGCGCTCGGCGACCGCCATGAAATGAATCGAAGGGAACTTGCTCGTCACGATCGCGATGGTCTTCGGGGGGTTCGGCTGCGCGGCGAGCGCGTCGTGCAGCGTGTTGTTGAAGGTGTTGCCGGGATCGGGGCCGAGCGACCACGCCGGGAACTGCCCGCCGTACTTGGCGAGGCTCGGGATGCCGAAGGTGTGGTGGATGAGCATCTTGTTGTAGCGCTCCGCGACGCCCATGGCGGAGAGGATGGCGCCCGTTGCGTACGGCCCCATCAGCAGATCGACCTTGTCGACCGTGAGAAGCTGCTCGTAGAGCGTGCGTGCGAGCTCGGGCTTGGACTGGTCGTCCTTCACGATCCATTCGACGGGACGCCCGAGAAGCCCGCCGCGCTTGTTGAGGTCGGCGACGTAGATCTCGCCGACGAGCTGGTGCACGAGGCCCGTGGAGGCGAGCGGGCCCGTGAGGGCGAGCGTGCTGCCGATCTTGATGGGCGTGCCGGACGGCGTCTGCGCCAGCGAGAGCCCGGCGAGCGACACTGCGACGATAGCGCCGATCGCGGCGCGGCGAACGATGTTCATGACTCCCCCTTCAGGGCCCGCCGGTTCAGGCGGCGCGTCGGACCGCGCTTTCGTGGTTGACGATGAAGTAGTCGGGCGGCGGCGGTCCCCAGACATAGAACGAATCCTCGGGCGGATGGTCGGCGACCTTCCATTCGACGTCGGCCGGGATGTAGTCGATGCCCGAGGAGTATTCGGAGAAGCTGCCCCACGGGTCGCGCACGTAGCGGAAGTAGTTCGACCCGATGACGTGGCGGCCCACGCCCCATCCTTCCGTGTAGCCCTGCGCTGCCATCTGCTCCATGCCGACGCCGACGGCGTCGATGCCCGGCACGTCCCACGACGAATGATGCAGGCCCGGGCCGTCCGATTTCGCGAACGCGAGCATGTGATGGTCGCTGCCGTGCGCGGCGTGCAGGAAGGCGATGACCTCGCCCGAGTGGTCGGACAGCCGCAGGCCGAGCGCGTCGGCGTAGAACCGCACCGAGCGCATCACGTCGGAGCTGAACATGAGGACGTGCGACAGGCGCGTGGGATGCGTCGTGCCTAGGGCCTTCGAGCGCGGCGGCGCCGCGGCGATGCCGTGCGGGTGCTCGGGGACGCGGTCGCGCTTGCCGTCCCAGGCGACGTTGTCCGCGCGCACGATCTCGACCGCGATGCCCTCCGGATCGGTGATCCACGCGCCTTCGTCGTCGGCGAGCGGGTGCGGACGCGCCGCGGCGACACGCAGGCTGCCCAGCCTGCGCAGGATCGCGTCGTAGTCGTCGGAATAGGCGCCGAAGGCCACGTACTCGAGGCGCTTGCCGCCGCTGCGGCGGTAGATCGATCCCCAGCGGTGCGGATGGCCGAACGTGTAGAGGTCCAGGCGACCGCCGATCTCGCGCACGTCGAGGCCGAACGTGCGGTAGAACTTCGCGGCCTCCGCGAGATCGGGCACGCTGAACACGAAGCGCTGCAGCGAATGCACGGCCAGCGCGTTGGCGCGGCGCGGGCGCGGCGCGGTCTGCAAATCCATGATGCGTCCTCCGGTGTGCCGCTGTCTCTGCGGCGGCTTTCTGGCGAAGCGCAATGGTAAGGCCAACGGCCGCGCCGGGGAACCCTTGCGACGCGCGGCGTGTCGGCAAACCCGCCGCCGCGCTAGTCCTCCAGCGTGAAACCGATCTTGATCGTCACCTGCCAGTAGGCGACCTTGCCGTCGACGATCTGGCCCCGGGTGTCGATCACCTGGAACCAGTGCATGTTGCGCATCGTCTGGGCCGCTTTGGTGATGGCATTGGCGACCGCATCCTCGATCGTGGTGCTCGACGAGCCCGTGAGCTCGAGCAGCTTGTAGACGTGGTTGGTCATGGTGCCTCCTTTGGGGTGTGACGCGGACGCTAGCACAGAATTGCATGCGGCCTCGCTCTCCCGATTTTCGGCCGCTGCTACAATCGAAGCTGCCGGGATCCGCAGACTTCCCGGGGGTCGCTCGTTGCGGGCGGCCGAGACGGTGTCCCGTCCAAATCTGCCGAGGAGGACATCGTGGACACCGCCTGCGTCAACCGCCTTCTCGTCGCCCGCGCCCTGCGCGCCTTCGGCGACGGCTTCGTGAGCCTGCTGCTGCCGCTGTACCTGCTCGAGCTCGGGTACGACAGCGTGACGGTCGGCATCATCGCGTCCGCGACGCTCCTGGGGTCGGGCGCGATGACCCTGGCGGTGGGCCTCACCGCGCACCGCTGTCACTACCGTACGCTGCTGCTCGCGGCGGCCGCGCTCATGGTGGCGACCGGCATCGGCTTCGCTACCCTGACGCAATTCTGGCCGCTCGTCCTGATCGCGATCATCGGTACGCTCAATCCCTCGAGCGGCGACGTGAGCGTGTTCCTGCCGATGGAGCACGCGGTGCTGGCGCGCGTGGTCGACGACCGCCATCGCACCGGAGTGTTCGCGCGCTACGCGCTCGTCGGTACGCTTGTCGCGGCGCTGGGCTCGCTCGCGGCTGGCGCGCCCGCGCTGCTCGCGAGCCTGACCGGGTGGTCGACGCGAGCCTGCCTCGCCGCGATGTTCGTTGCTTATGCGGCCCTGGGGGTGGCCGCCGCGGCGGCCTACCGCGGCCTTCCGGCCGCGCCGACTACGGGGGCGCAGCCGACCGCCCCGCTCACGACGTCGCGCCGCGCGGTGCTCACGCTCGCGGCGCTGTTCAGCCTCGACGCATTCGGCGGCGGCTTCATCGTGCAGTCGCTGGTTGCGCTGTGGCTCTACCAGCGCTTCGGCCTGTCGCTGGCGACCGCGGGCACGATCTTCTTCGCCACCGGAATCCTGAGCGCGCTGTCGTACCTGGTCGCGGTCCGCGTCGCGAACCGCATCGGGCTCGTGAACACGATGGTCTTCACGCACCTGCCCGCGAACCTGTGCCTGGTGGCGATTCCGTTCATGCCGAGCTTGGGCGTGGTGGTCGCGCTGCTTTGCGTGCGCAGCCTGCTGTCGCAGATGGACGTGCCGACGCGCAGCTCGTACGTGATGGCGATCGTGACGCCGGAGGAGCGGCCCGCGGCCGCGAGCATCACCGCCGTGCCGCGCAGCCTCGCCTCGGCCGCAAGCCCGTTCCTCGCGGGCTACCTGCTCGCAGGGTCCGCCTTCGGCTGGCCGCTCGTGCTCGCCGGCGGCATCAAGATCACCTACGACCTGCTGCTGCTCGCCCGCTTTCGACACGTGCGCCCGCCCGAGGAGCGCGCGCCGGCGTAGCATCGCGGGTGCATGGCGTACTTCGACGCGTTCAACGGCGACGCCGACGGGATCAGCTCCCTCGTTCAGTTGCGCCTCACCCATCCGCTCGACTCGGTGCTCGTGACCGGCACCAAGCGCGACATACGCCTCGTCGAGCGCGTCGCGGCGTCGGCGGGGGATAGCGTGACCGTGCTCGACGTCTCGCTCGCGGCGAACCGCGAGCCGATCGAGCGGCTCATCGCGCGCGGCGCGATCGTCGAGTACTTCGACCACCACTACGCCGGCGACGGCCCGCTGCCGGCGCAGCTTGTCGCGCACATCGACACCTCGCCCGGCGTGTGCACGGGCATGCTCGTGGACCGCCACCTCGCGGGCCGGCAGCGCATCTGGGCCGTGGTGGCCGCGTTCGGCGACAACCTGATCGACGAGGCCTTCGAGCTCGCGGCTTCGCTGCCGCTTCTCAGCGGCGCGCTGGATGCGCTCAAGGACCTGGGCGACTGCATGACCTACAACAGCTACAGCGACCGCATCGAGGACGCGCTGGTGCGTCCCGACGAGCTCGCGCGTACGCTCGTCCGCTGCGCAGACCCGCTGCGCTTCGTCGCGGCGGACGCGGCCTACGCGGCGATCGACGAGGCGCGCCGCCGCGATCTCGCGCTCGCGCGGCAGGCGCGTCCCGCGGACGTGCTGCCCGGCGCGCTCGTCTACGTACTTCCGAACGCACCGTGGACGCGGCGCGTGCGCGGCATCTTCGGCAACGAGATCGCGAACGCGCATCCGCGCCTCGCGCACGCGGTGCTGACGATGCGCGACGACGGCGCGTACGAGGTCAGCGTGCGTGCGCCGCGGGCCCGTCCGCTCGGCGCCGACGCGCTCTGCCGGGGGTTCGGCAACGGCGGCGGCCGCGCTGCCGCCGCCGGGATCGACCGCCTACCCCCGCTGCAATACCGCGAATTCGTGGATTGCCTCGGGCGTGCCTATCCCGCGCCTTGATCCAGCGCAACCCATTGCATGCTGCAGCGCAGCATGCATGATATTTGTCAATGCACCCCAATGGGTCGATGCCGAGAATGAGTGCAGTTGAACGCACCGCATGTAAAACGACGCGGCGATGCTCGTTAAGCTGGCTCGATGGGACATTGCTCGAAATGGTTGGAGGCCCGACACATCCGATACCCTGGATGCGCGACGCAGTTCCCGCGCAGCCCAACACTTGCCAGGGCGTTGTAGCGCTGCATGAGCTGCGCTCGCACTGCGGGACCTGCGGCCTGCGTACGCTCTGCCTTCCGCTCGGCCTCGACGAAGCGGGCATGCACCGCCTAGACGAGGTGGTGACGACCAGGATCCGCGTGCGGCGCAAAGGGATGCTGTACCGCCCCGGCGACCGCTTCACGGCACTCTATGCGATCCGCATCGGAACCTTCAAGACCATCGTGCTCGCCGAGGACGGCCGCGAGCAGGTGGCGGGCTATCACCTCGCGGGCGAAATCATCGGCCTCGACGGCATCGGCGACGACCGCTACACGTGCCAGGCAGCCGCGCTCGAGGACAGCGAGGTGTGCGTGCTGCCGTTCGGGCCGATCGACCGCCTGAGCGCCGAGATCCCGACCTTGCGCCGCAACCTGCTGCGCATCCTGTCGCGCGACCTCACGCGCGAGCATGCCATGATGCTGCTGCTCGGCAGCCGCTCCGCCGAGGAGCGCCTCGCCCTCTTCCTGCTCAACGTCGCCGAGCGCTACCAGACCCGCGGCTACTCCGCGCGCGAGTTCGTGCTGCGCATGACCCGCGAGGAGATCGCGAGCTACCTCGGGCTCAAGCTCGAGACGGTGAGCCGGCTCTTCTCGAGCCTGCAGGAGAGCGGGCTCATCCAGGTGCAGGGGCGCGCGGTGAAGCTGCTCGATTCCGCGGCGCTACGCCGCCTCGTCGACCGCCGCGAATAGCAGATACGGCCGCAAGCTTCGCGCAGGATCTGTCGCGAAACTTGCGGACGTCGCTATTGCGCGAGTACGAACTTCACCATCGTGGTGATGTCGCCTTCCGACGCCTTGATCTGCGGATGGCCCTTGCCGTCCTTGAGCTGCGCGACGAGCGTCTTCTCGGCATCCGCCTTGCCCTTGAACTTGGCCGCGATGTCCTTGAACGAGGGGCCGACCTTCTTCGTGTCGACGGCGTGACAGTTCAAGCAGCCGTTGGCCTTCATGAGGTCGTCGGCCTTGGCCTGCGCTTGCGCCGCGCCGGCGATTCCCAGCGCGACCGCTGCCGCGCCCACCGCCAAAATCGTCTTCATCCTGCCTCCAGTGTGTGCGGCCCCGGCGTGCCGTCGTTTCTTCCCCCTGCCGCAAAGCGAACGCGCCGGCGTTCGCGGGTGCTCGTGCTCCTTCTCAGGTCGGACCGACGTTCAGGTTCACGCCCGGCCAGGTCCGGCCGTGGCAGGCCGGGTTGGCGCAGAAGTTCCCGCCGTCCCGCCCGAACTTGATCGGACCGTGACACATCTCGCAGCTCTTGTCGGCCTTGAGGCGATGCTCGTGCATGAAGTTGGGCTCGTTGTGGCTGTCCGGCGGCGTCACGCCGGCGACGATGGTCGAGGCCACGCTGCCGCCGTTGTTCTCGATCTGGGCCTGCGGCAGCGCGTGGCAGAGCGTGCATTGTAGACGGATCGCCTCGCCCTTGGCATCGAAGTGCTTGCCGTCGTGGCAGCGGAAGCAGCCCGGCGTGTCGCGATGGCCCAGGTGGTTGGGGAACGACTGCCAGGTGACGTCCTTCGTGGAGAACGTCGAGCGCAGCAGGATGTCCTTCATCGCCTTCTCGAACTTCGCCTCCGCCTCGGCCTTGTCCGCCGGGACCGAAGTCGCTGCGCGGTTGGCGGCGATGAGCTTGTCGATGAGGGCCGCGCGCTCGTCCACGTTGCCGTGCACGTTGACGGATTGGTTGATCAGTGCAATGGCGCGCGCCTTGGCGTCGGGCAGCGAGCGGTCGATGGCGCCGCTCACCATCGCGTCGTCCACGAGATCCGCCGGGTTCGGGAACGGGTGCCCGACCGCGTTGTGGCAGTTGTAGCACTCGATGCGCCGCGCCGGCAGCTTGGCAAGCTCCGCCGCACTCAGCTTCGAATCCTTGTCGATGTAGGTGACCTTGGTGCCGTCCGGCTTGCGGATCTGCACCCAGGGAATGGTGCGCGCCTGGTCGTCCGTAGTGACGAACTCGACGTCGTTGGCGACGTGCCAGTGAATGCCGGTGACCTTCCACGGGGTCTCGCGCTCCACACCTGCCGTCGTGTGCAGGACGAGCCGGTAGTCCGTCTCGGTGCTCTTCGGATCCGTGCCGAAGCGCTTGTTGATCGCGACTGAGTCACGGTGCTCGGACTGCGGCCAATGGCAGCCCTCGCAGTTCTCGCGCGCCGGGCGCAGGGTGCTCGAGTGCAGCGGCCGCTCGTAGCCGGCGATCATGCCCCACAGTTCCTTGACGTGCGTGGGCTTGAGCGCCATGAGGTGCAGCGTCGACAACCGTCCCATGTGGCACTCCACGCACTGCACGCGCGCGTGCACCGACTGCGCGTGCGCCACGGACTCCTCCGGGTGCACCGAGTGGCACACGTTGGCGCAGAACGCGTCGCTGTTGGAGTATTCCCAGGCCACGATGCCCGCCGCGCCCAGGACCGCGAGCGCGATGGCCGCGACGACGATGGTCGTCACCGCGCCGGCCACGAGGGTACGCTTACCGATACGGATATTCATACAGCGCTTCTCTCCCTTGCCGCGCGCGGCGTTCGCATTCGAGCCGTAAGCGTACCGGATTGCGGGCCGGCCGTGTCAGAGCAGCACGCTGCCGACGATCAGCACGATGGTGGCGATACCAAGAATGACGGCGGTGCCGCCGATCACGTAGCCGAAGGCGAGCACGCCGGGCGACGGCGGCGACGCCTCGACGGCGGACAGGCGTCCCCCACGGGCGAGGCGGTCGTACTCCTCGCCGCGCTCCTCTTTCATCTCGTGCTCGCTGATGCGCCCGGTGAAGATCACCGGGTCCATCGGGAACTTCTCGGGGCGCACGTGCCCGTTGAAGAAGTGGATCGTGAAGATGAAGCCGACCGCCAGCAATGCCTCCTCGCCGTGCACGAGCGTGGCGATGTTGAACACCCAGCCGGGCAGGAACAGGGAAAAGAAGAACGGGAACCAGAGCAGGAGACCCGAGCCCCCGATGATGAACATGCCCCAGAACACCGCCCAGTAGTCGAACTTCTCCCAGTAGGTATAGCGGTCGAATCGCGGCCGCTCTCCCTTGCCGAGGAACCATTTCACGTGCGCGACGATGTCGCGGCCGTCCTTGAGATTGGGCACCATCGAAGTCGAGCTCCACACGAGCTCGAGCCAGTTGCGGCGGCGCAGCGCGGTCAGGAAGACGCGCGCGACGTGCGCCACGAACACCACGATCATCACCGCCGCGCAGACGCGGTGGATGATGCCGGCGGTGCGGATGCCGCCCAGCATCCCGGCCAGCGCCCGCGCCCACGCGTGATCCGCCTCGAGGAGCGGAACCCCGGTGAGCGCGCAGCCGATGAACGTGATCATCAGGAACGCGTGCATCGTGCGGTCGATGCGGTCGAAGCGGACGTAGTAGCGCGATGCTGCGCTGCGCAACGCTCTGCGGGCGGCGACGGCAGGCGTGGCCATCAGGAATTCTCCGAAGGCGGGACCGCGCGCGCCTTCGCGCGCTGCTCCCGCACTACTTTGAGCGAGCGGTAGAACCACAGCACGGTGTGCAGGCCGAAGAACGCGAACACGCCGAGCAGCAGGAGATCCATGAACTTGCCCGTGTAGAACAGCAGCATCCCGGCTTCGCGCACGTGGCGGTTCGGATGCGGGTCATACTGGACGAAGTTCGCATTGGCCTTCGGGTGGCAGCCCTGGCAGGTTGCGAGCCGGTTCTGCGCGGACACCCGCGACATCGGGTCGCTCTCGGGCAGCACCTCGTGCGCGCCGTGGCAGCTGTCGCAGGTCGCGACGCGCGCATCCCCGAGCCGCGTCACCTGGCCGTGGAAGGTGTCGCGATACGTGTCGAGGCGGTCGGCGTGGCATGTGCCGCAGGCGGTGATCGCCGCGAGCTTCCACTGATCGAGGTCGTGCCGCTGGATCGAATGCGCGCTGTGGCAGTCGGTGCAGCCCGGCGCCTGCATGACGTGCGCCTGGCGCAGCTTGCCGTGCTGGCTCTGCTCCCATCTGGCCTTCACGTTCATGTGGCAGCCGCCGCAGGTGTCCGGAATATTCGCCCGCGCCACGCGGCTTTGCGGGTCGGCCCTCGGCCGCATGTCGTGCGCGCCGTGGCACGTGGTGCACACCGGGACGGCGTCCTTGGCCGACGTCTTCTGGTTCAGGGCTCGGCCGTGGATGCTGTCGTGATACATCGCAACGACGTTGCCGCCGGGCAGATTCGCCCGCCGAATCACGTCCGTGTTGCCGTGGCAGGCGCCGCAGGTAGCCTCGAGGTTCGCGCGGCTGACCTTGGATCCGGCGTCGGCCACGCGCTTGATGTCGTGCGTGCCGTGGCAATTGGCGCAGGTGGCGGCCACCGCGTTGCCCTGCGCGCGTGCGAGGCCGTGGATGGTCGACTTGTACTGCTGCGCCGCCTTGTCGTGACAGGTCGCGCACTCCACGGGCTTCTGCGGGCCGTGCGGAATCTTGTCGGCGGAAACATCCGTGTGGCAGCCGGTGCAAGGCAGATTGAGCGAGCCGTGGACCGAGCCGCTGAAGACGGCCGGGTCCACGGCGACGGACTTGCCGCTCGCCGCCTTGGCCGAGGCATCCCCGTGGCAGGCAAGGCACGTGTCGTTCGGGCCGGCCCCATCGGCCCATGGCGCCAGCAGGAGCGCTGCGGTCCCCGCGAGGGCGCACAACACGGCGCGCATGGTGGTTCGCATCTTTTTCCGCCGCGGGTAAGTTAAGCTGCCCGCTACTGCGAAGTTCGCACGGGCGCACCTTCCCGGGGTTGACGTGGATCAAGGAGATTTTTGCGGCAACGCTCATCGGGGGGCGGAATTCCGGCCGCTTGACCTGCGTCAAGCGCTTTCCCAAGAGCGCCGCTTAGATTATCGTCATTCGCGGACGACTCTTCTTGCAGGGACGCGAACGATGGAAGTCCGCAAATCGGCGCTCGTGGGCTTCTCCGCCGAAAGCATGTTCGATCTGATCGAGGCCGCCGAGCACTACCCGGACTTCCTGCCCTGGTGCTCGGGTGCGACGATCCTGTCCCGCGACGAGAACGTCGTCGCGGCGGAGATAGCGGTGAACTACCACGGCCTGCAGTTCCACCTCGTCACGCGCAACCCCAAGCGGCGGCCCGAATGGCTGGCGGTGCGGATGGAGCGCGGGCCGTTCCGCCACTTCGAGGGCGAGTGGCACTTGACGCCCCTGGCGCCGGGAGCCTGCAAGATCGCCTTCGACCTTCGCTATGAATTCGGCGGCGCGCTCGCGGGCTCCATCGCAGCACCCGTATTCGACCGCATCGCCAACACTTTCGTGGACGCGTTCGTCGCTCGCGCGGAAGGAACCTTCGACCGCGCCCCCAACGGCGCGGCCGCGCCCAACGCAGGAGGCAACCCATGACCATCGATCCGACACGCGTCGCTGCGCTCCGCGCGAGCAAGCTCGCCGCGGACCTTCGCGAGGACGAGTTCGCGGTGCTGGCCGACCAGGTCACGGTCCGCGAGCTGTCGGACGGCGAAGTGCTCGTGCGCGAAGGAACCGCGGACAACCACTTGTACGTCGTCGCGGCCGGCGTGGTCGGCGTCGTCAAGTACATGGAGTCCGACACGCGGCTCACCGTGGCCACCCTGTCGCCCGGCGATCTCGCCGGCGAGATGGGCTTCGTCGACGGCACGAGCTACCACAGCTCGCTGGTGGCGCTCGGCAGCGCGCGCGTGCTCGGCCTCGAGCGCGAGCGGCTCGAATCGCTGCTCGCCACGCACCCAGCGGTGGTCTACCACGTCATGCGCGCGATCATCCGCACCGTGCACGCCACGCAGCGCCGCCTGTCGCACCAGGCAGTCGAGCTCTCGAACTACATCTACAAGCAGCATGGGCGGTACTGAGCCCGCCGCGCGCAAGGTGCAGGACGCGGCGCGGCATCCTCGCCTCGCGCGCGAGCTGCGCACCCTGCGCGCGATGGTGCGCATCCACTGCCGCGACCACCACGAGCCGTCCGGCGAGCGCTGCCCGCAGTGCACCGCGCTGATGGCGTACGCCACGCGAAGGCTCGACCGCTGCGTGTTCGGCGACGCGAAGCCGACCTGCGCCACGTGCACGGTGCATTGCTACAGCGCGGCGATGCGCGAAGAGGTGCGCACGGTCATGCGCTACGCCGGGCCGCGCATGTTGAGCCGCCATCCGCTGCTCGCGCTCGCCCACCTGCGCGACGGGCGCCGGCCTGCGCCGAGGCTCGCCGACGCCGTCGCGCACGCGAAGGCGAAGGCGAAGGGGAAGAACGACGACGCCTGAGGCGGCGCCGCTTTCCGCATCCCGCGCGCGAAGCGCGCGACCCTCGAGGCCCCAAAAAAGACAGCCGCGCCCTTCTGGGAAAGCGCGGCCGGAGGAAGTACGCTGCTTACAGCTTGTTATTTCGTCGAATCGCCCTTCGCCTGGATTTCGACGCGACGGTTGGGGGCGAGGCACTCGACCAGCTGCTTGAAGCTCTTCTGGTCGCATTGCACGACGGGCTGCTTCTCGCCCATGCCGATGGTCTCGATCTTGGACTTGTCCACGCCCTTCGATACGAGGTAGTCGCGCACCGCGTCGGCCCGACGCTCGGACAGCTTCTGGTTGTACGCCACGGTTCCGATGCGGTCGGTGTGGCCCGTCACGACCACGACCTCCAGCTTGCTCATCGAATTGAGCTTGCCGACCACCTGGCTGTCGATCGCAGCCTTCCCCTCGGGCTTGAGGTCGTGCTTGTCGAAGTCGAACAGCACCTTCGAGTCGAGCGTGATCCTCTGCACCTGCGGGGCGGCCGGCGCGGGCGCCGGAGGCGGCGGGGGCGGCGGCGCCGGTGCGGCACGCGGCGCCGGCGGCACCTCGGCCATCTTCAGCGGCGCGACCGGCAGCGACGGGGCGTCGAACTTGTACGTGAGCAGCACGTAGAAGATGTTCGAGTGGCCGTCGGTGAACGCGTCGTAGCCGTTGAGATAGCTCAGGCTGGTGTTGGTCGCGACACCCGGGTACGGCAGCACGTACTGGTAGCCGTTGGTGGCGATGTCGTTGTGCGTGTACTTCATGTACGAGTACCCGCCCGTGACCGACCAGTTCTTGTTGTACGACCAGATGCCCTTCAGGTTGAAGAACTGCTGCGAGCTGTTGTCGAAGTTGTCGATGTTCAGCGTCGGCGGGTTGTTGAGCACGATGCCGCTCTGGTTGGCGAACGTGGCATTGCCCTTGTTGGAGATGTACATGTAGGAGCTCGTGAACTTGAGCTGCTCCATGGCCTGCCAGTCGCCGCCGATTCCGATCATCCAAGTCTGGTCCCTGGTGCCGGAGCTCCAGTTGTACGACGCGGTGGTCGAGCCGGGCGACTGCTGGTACGGCGGCGCGAACGGGTCGTAGCAGTTCGGGTTGGCGGTGGTGCACCAGCCGGACGGCGGTGTGGGACCGCCTGCGACCGTGCCGATGTAGCGGTGATCCGACGGATACTTGTACTGCTCCCAGCTCCCCCACGCGTTCAGCTTGATGGCCTGGGTCGGCGTCCAGTTGCCGCTCGCGAAGTAGCCCTGGCGATTGACGCTGGTCCGTCCCAGGGTCACGTCGTCGTAGTCGACCTTGCCCCAGACCCCCTCGAAGTCCAGGCCCATGTTCTGCATCGGCACCCAGTCGAGGTAGAGCTTCAGGAGGTTGCTCGTGTTGCTCTGCATGTCGAAGGCCGACGTGTAGGGCAGCATGTAGTTCGGGTCGTTCGGACTGAGGCCCGTGTTCGTGAAGTTGTGATCGGAATCACGCTTCAGGTACACCCACTTCAAGCGCCCCGTGATCGTATCGAGCTGCGTGTTCTTGTACTCGAGCCACACGCTGTTCGTGGTGGCGTGGTCGTAGTCGACGCGGTTCTGGTTGAGGTTGTTGTAGTCGTAGCCGCCGCCCAGGCGGTTGCCCGGCATGAACTTCCACCAGATATCGAAGCCGGCGTTGTTCTTCGTGTAGTCGAAGAGGTCGTTCTCGCAGTTACCCGGGATCTGCGACGGGACCCCTCCCGGCGGCGTGTAGTTGCCGCAGCTGACCCCGCTCGGCAGCGGGTTGGTCGGCGCGTTGCCGTAGGTGATCTGGTCGGAGTTATTCTGCAGCTTCGTCCAGTAGTAGTACACGCGCGTGTCGACGTTGGTCGCGGGTATCGCCGTCCACGCCAGCGCGAAGGACTGCTGCACGTTCTCGCCGTTGAACGTGCCCTGGTCGGGCAGCGTCGGGCTGTACACGGCCGGCGGCCCGTTCAGCGCGGTGGTGCCGAGGCCGACGTTGCTGGTCGTCTTCGCCCAGGTGTAACGGGCGGAGATCACCGACTTCCAGGGCAGGTCACGGTAGTTGCCGGACGCCGTGAACTTGTTGAACGTGTTGTCGGGCGGAAGATACGTCGTGTCGAGCTGGTTGCTGCCGAAGAACGGGTTCGTCCACTGCAGCGTCTGGTTGTTGTTCTCGAACTTGCTGTAATCCCAGCGGAGCGACAACGTGGCCTTGCTCGACTGGTATCCGCCCTCCGCACCCCAGTTGCTCGTGGTGTAATCCTGCGGGATGGCGAGGTCCGTGTATCCGTTGCCAGGGCTCGTGCCGTTCGACCCGGACCCGGGCTTCGTCCCGCTGAAGCTCACCTGGTTGCCGT